>JAHAZT010000018.1 GCA_018383975.1 Eubacteriales bacterium
GCCGCCTTCATTTTTTCAAAATTCCCCGCAGGAGAAAGAAGTTCGGGCATTTATGAAAATCCTTTCAGTTATTTTTGTCTGCGGCAATCGCCTTCATATGCTCGGCATACGTCCTTGAAAACACCGCGTTTTTATTTTTTGTGCAAATAAAATAATAGTAATCCGATTTTGCGGGCGAGATTGCCGCCTCGATTGCGTCAATTCCCGGAGAGCATATCGCGCCGGGCGGAAGCCCCTGCACTCTGTATGTGTTATAGGGGGAATCGACGGTCAGCTCCTCTTTTATCGGTGCGCCCGTTCTTTTTCCTCTGCCGACAGCATAGACAACCGTTGCGTCGCTTTCAAGTCTCGGCATTGATCGGGAGGAAAGCCTGTTTTGAAAAACAGACGAAATATAAGGCATATCCGCTTTGTAATACGCCTCTTTTTCTATCATGGACGCAAGCGTCAGCACCTCGTCGACGGAATATCCGCTTTTTTCCGCCCTTTTTCTCATATCGGCAGTGAATCTGACGTTGAAATTTTCAAGCATTTTATAGATTGCCTCCGTCTCGGTCGAGTCGGAATAAAAATAATACGTATCGGGAAAAAGGTAGCCTTCAAGGCGGTATATCCTGCCCTCCGGTTTTATATCGGCAAGAAAATCAAATCCGAAATCAAAATCGTTTATAACGGATATGAATTTCTCCCGCTCGCCTATCCCCGCCGAAACGAAAATATCTATTATGCTCTCGACCGTGCTTCCCTCCGGAAACGTCAGCCTTATCTGCGTCCTCGCGCCTTTTTTGTTTTTTATCGCGCGACGAAGCTCGTCATAGCAGAGCGAAGAAGAAAGCGAAAATTCGCCGGAGAGATACTTTCCGTCGTCGCCGCGGAGTTTTGAATAAAGCTCGTATACGAGCGGATATTTTATCAGCCCCGCCTTTTTATATATTTTCGCAACGTCCGGAAGTCCCGCCCCTTCGGGAACGGTGACCGTTACGGAAATCGCTTCTCCTTTATCAAAGGCAAAAATCTCTTTCGTTGCCGACCATATAAAAGCGGACAAAAGCACCGATATGAACACAGCCCAGAACAGCACTCCGCCGCCGTTTGCTTTTCTTTTCAAAATATGTTCCTCCGCAGATTTTTTAGTTATTCTGCGGAAAAATGCGGTTTTTATGCGAGAAATTCTTTTTTCAGAGAGCGTCTATAAGCGCAACAACGGCAAAAAGTCCCGTTTCTATGAGCATCGGCTTTGCCGTGAAAACGGCAAGACAGGCAGAGAGCCTGTCCCCCTTTGAAAGCGTCACCGGCGGCTCGTCGCCGTCCTCTGCGCGTGACCTTGCAATTCCCTCCGCCGCGCCGAGAAAGATGAACGCGAGTATCAGATATAACGCAATCAGTATCAGCCAGAAAAGCAATTCGCTGTCCGGATTTGACGAAAACAGCCAGACGTATTTTTCCGCAAAAAGCACAAACACATTGTATGCTGTATGCGCCAAAATTGCGGACGTTGCCGTTCCCGTCAGGAACACCGCAAAGCAAAGGAGCATCCCGTCAAAGAAGTAAATCGGAAACTGCGCAAAGTCAAAATGCACGAAGGCAAACAACAGCGATGACGCTATTGCAGAGCAGAAAAATCCCGTTTTTGAATAGTCCGAAAAAACTATTCCTCTGAAAACAAGCTCCTCGGCAACGGCGGGCACTATCGCAAGCGCGATTATCGGCAGGATAATATCGAGCAGACTGTCCGTTTTGACGGAAAAACTGCTTCCGTAAAGCCTGTACGCCGAATAGTCATATCCGAAATAAAAAACTCCGAATTTGAGTATGCAGCTTTGCAGCATCAGCAGCACCGATACAAGCACCGTCACCGCAAGACGCTTTCCCTTCGGAAAGGAAAAGCTCATCTTTTTCATAAAGCCTTTCCCTTTTATGTAGCAGTAAAGCGCGGCAGGCACGCCGAATATCAGCAGGTTCATCACGATTATCGCAATATAGCCGGCAATGGGGCTGACGAGCTTTCCGAGGTTAAGAAACGTCGGCGCTATCATCAGAACGGATATGGTAAGCACGAGCAGGGGCGGCCCCGAAAGTCCGCCCTTGCTTTTATTTTTTTGCATATATTCCTCTTTCGGTTATAAGCACGTCGACCGCAAGGTCAAAACGACCGTGCGGAACGGAATTCGCTATAAAATCCGTGTATGCAACGCCGACCTTTGTTCCCTTGAAGGAAGAAAGGTATCTGTCATAATATCCGCCGCCGTAGCCTATGCGGTATCCCTTTTTGTCATAAACTATGCCGGGGATAATGCAGATGACGTTTTTCTTTTCACATTCGCTTTTATCAAAAGCAGGAGCATCGTCCTTCGGCTCAAGAAGCCCGTAAGTCGACTCCTCCAGCTCGTCAAGCGAGGAAACATAATGGAAAACCATGCTTCTGTCCTCGGGATTGCAGCGCGGAAAAGCAACCTTCTTCCCCGCTTCAAAAGCGGCGGCTGCTATCGGTCTTATGTCGATTTCATCTGCCTTCGGCATATAGAGAAGGAGCGTGTCCGCATAGCGATACGTTGCGCTCGCAATTACATTCGAGCTGACCTTTGCATCCTTTTCCGCTTTGATACCGTCCTCAATGGCACGGCGTTTTTCAATATAATATTCTCTTATTTCTGTTTTGTGTTTACGAATTTCATACATAATTATCAGTCCGCCACTATACTTTTTCTTATTTTTCCGGCTGCATCCATGCCGAACAGAGCCTCCGTCAGCGCAAGCGCAAATTCAACAGCCGCCCCGACTCCCGCTCCCGTGATTATGTTTCCGTCACGGCAGACGTCGCCTCCCGTGTATATCGCGCCGACAAGTCCGCTTTCCATTCCGGGATAGCACGTCGCGCTTTTGTTTTGAAGAAGTCCCATACCGCCGAGAATCGTCGGAGCGGCGCATATCGCCGCTATGAATTTATCCTCATTTACCGCACGGATTATAAAATTTCTGACCTTTTCCGATGCGCCGAGATATTTCGTTCCCGGCATTCCTCCCGGCAAAACGACCATATCAAAATCCGCTCCGTCGGAAAGATCTGCGTCCGTTACGTCCGTTTTTACGGTTATCCCGTGCGCACCGGTACGCATTTCGCCGCCGACGCCGCAAACGATAACATCGGCTCCCGCTCTGCGAAGAATGTCAACCGAGGCAAGCGCTTCAACCTCCTCCGTACCCTCCGCAAAGAACAATATCACTTTTTTCATTTTATCACTTCCCGTCACTGCGCTATATCAAGCAGCATTGTTGTTTCTTCAAGAATTTTTGCCGCGATTTCGTCCTCGGAGAGTGGATCTTTGCCGTCATAACAGACAATTCTCTTCCAGCCGAGCTTGTCGCAGGCATAAAGCGCGGCTTTATAGCTTCTGTGCATATAATCGGGGTCAAGCTCGTGAATGTCCTGCTTCTGACCCGTTTCCGCGCTGCGCTTTTTGACAAGCTCAAGCGATATCTCCGGCTTCATTTCAAGAAACATGACTATGTCCGGAGAGGGTATCCCGAGCTTGTTGTATTCAAAATCGAAAAGCCATGACAGGTATTCGTCCCAGTGTTCTCTGTCTGTTTTTTCAAGCTGATGCACCGCATTTGAGGTCGTATATCTGTTTGTGATTACGACGGAGTCGGGGTCGTCATAAAATTCCTTCCATTTGCATTTGTACGACGCATACCTGTCGACAGCGAAAAACGTCGATGCCGCGTAAGCGTTTACAGCCTCCGGGTCACTTCCGAATTCTCCCCCGAGATACATTTTGACAAGTGCAGAGGATTGACTGTCGTAATCCGGAAACGAGATAATTCTGACCTTCTTCCCCTGCGACACAAGCTCTTCATAAAGCCTCTGACTCTGCGTCGTTTTTCCCGAGCCGTCCAGCCCGTCTATAACTATCAGTCTTCCCATGGAGCATCGTCCTCCTCGCCATTATTTGCTTTTCCGCCGTTTCTCATCTGCATTTCGTAATACTGCTCGCGCGTTATCAGCACCGACCGCGGCTTCTGACCGTCCGGCGCGCTGACTATTCCGCGACGCTCCATTACGTCAATCAGCTTTGCCGCTCTGCCGTAACCGAGAGAGAGCCGACGCTGAATGAGAGAGGTGGATATTTTCTTTTCGTCTATCGCAAGCTCGATTGCGGCGTTCAGCATATTGTCCTCAGGCTCGTCGCCGCCCGACTCATCACTCGTGCCGGACTGGCTTCTGCCCTTCTTTCCGCAAAGTTCCGCTTCTTTGTTTATGGTGTCGACTATCTTGCTGTCATATTCCTTTTCTTCGCTGTGTTCCTTTATGAACGCAACGATTTTTTCAATTTCCGGCGCGTCGACAAACGAGCCCTGAACACGCATCGGCGACATCGAGCCGACGGGAGAAAACAGCATATCGCCTCTGCCTATCAGCTTTTCCGCACCCGCCGTATCAAGAATCGTACGCGAGTCTATCTGAGAAGAAGTCTTGCATGCGATACGCGACGGAATATTTGATTTTATCGTGCCTGTGATAACGTCGACAGACGGGCGCTGCGTACCGACGAGAAGATGCATTCCCGCCGCTCTTGCCTTTGCCGCGATACGGTTTATCGACATTTCAACGTCGTCCGGAGCAACGGTCATAAGGTCGGCAAGCTCGTCTATGACTATTATAATCTGCGGCAGCTTTTCTGCCGTGGGGTCGTCCTTTGTCGCCTCGTTGTACTGGGCAAGATTTCTCTTTCCCGTCGACTCCAGAATGTCATAGCGGCGTTCCATTTCGGTAACAGCCCAGTGGAGGGCGCCGGCGGCTTTTTTCGGGTCGAACACGACAGGAACCAGCAGGTGCGGGATACCGTTATACATGCTGAATTCAACCTTTTTCGGGTCGATGAATATAAATTTGACCTCGTCAGGTCTGGCTTTATAAAGAATACTGACGATAAGCGAGTTCATGCATACGGATTTACCCATGCCCGTCGCGCCCGCGATGAGCAGGTGGGGCATTTTCGCAACGTCAAGATACACCTTCGTTCCCGCGAGGTCGACTCCGAGTCCCGCCGTGACCTTGCTCTTTGCGTTTCTGAAATTGTCGCAGTCGATGAGCGAACGGAGGTAAACCGTCGAAACGTTCTTGTTCGGCACCTCAATACCGATTGCGCTCTTTCCGGGGATAACGCCCGAAATACGCACTGTCGACGCAAGGCTGAGGGAGATATCGTCAGAGCGGTTGATTATCGCAGAGACCTTCGTTCCCTGTTGCGGCGCTATTTCGTATCTCGTGACGGCAGGTCCGCGCGAAATTCCGACAAGGCGCGTGTGAATATTGAAATCCTCCAGCGTCTCGATTATCTTCTGCGCGTTATTCTCCATTTCCCTCTGAGAGTCGCCGCTTGTCTGCTCCTTATACGGCAGCAAATCTATCGGCGGGAAAATATAATCCGGTTTTTTCGGCTCCGGCGGCGGAAGCTCTATCGCGGCGGACTTCGGCTCTCTTGCCGGTCTCTGCCGCTTCGGAGTCAGCGTTTCCTTTTTTACTTTTATTTCAGCCTGTGCCTCCGACTCGTCGGGGTCATAATAATCGTCTTTTCTGCGCGAGAATTTTTCCTTTGCCTCCTCGCTTTCGGGGACGTCAAATATGGAGTCAAGCCCGTAATCGTCTTCCTCGTGCGGGACGGGGAGGATTGTCTCCGTGCGTGCGCCTCTCTTGTTTGCGTCCGTATTTTCGTCAAGCCCGTAATCGTCGTCGATACGGTTGTCGGCGGGAGCATTTGTATCACAGAAGATTTCATCGTCTATATTGCCGCGACGGCGCTTCGGCATTTCATGCGTGTCGCGACGCTCCGGCATTTTCGTTTTTTCAACGACATTTTTCGCGTTTGCCTGCTCTCTCTTTTTTCTCTTGTTTTCTTCCCTGCGCTCCATTCTCTGAACGGCATAGAATTTTGCCCTTTCAAAGAACATCGCGGGGGTGAGTCCGAAGAGGAATATCGAAATTATAATAAGGAACATGAACGAGAAAATAAGTACGCCGATATAGTCAACTCCTCTTGCGAAGAAGTTTGCGCATATTCCGCCGACGGCACCTCCGCCGACGAGATTTTTTCCGTTTTCAAAGAGGGATGAAATCGATTCCCCCTTGCCGACGATACCGATAATTCCGAGTATCGAATGAACAACCATCGAAAGAAGGAATACCGTCAGAACGGAAAAGCTCCATTTATAGCAGACGGCACCGCTTTCAACGTCGCGCTTGTGAAAAATAGCGTGATTGAGAATCAGCAGCGGAACGAGTATCGCCGAGCCGCCGAACACGCCGAAAAGCCCTTCAAATATATATTTGCCGATAAAGCCGACCTTTTCCCCGCGCATAATATAGCAAATTCCGACGAACAGCGCGAGAGCGAAAAGGACAACCGTCATCACCTGATTTCCGACGGACGATGAATCGGCGGGGCGCTTCTCCTTTTTCGTCTTTTTCCCGTTGGTCTCTTCCTCAACAACCTCCGGACCTTTTTTCCCGTATTTATCGTTTACCGTATTTCTTTTTTCAGCCAATTTATTTTCCTCCGTTTCATTCGTCCGAGTTTTTATCCGAATATTACTGCTGCCGCTCCGACGGCAAAGCAATAGATTGAAAATATCGAAAATCTGCCTTTTCTCGCTATGAAATCAACGAGCTTTAAGGCAAAAAATCCCGTAACCGCCGCAATTATCATACCCACGGCATATATGCCGAGCTGTGACCTTTCGACGGGCGTTTTTATAATCTCCGCAACGTTCATTATATTTGCGCCGAGTATTGCGGGAATTGACATTATAAACGAAAATCTCACCGCCTGCGCCCTTTCAAGACCGCAAAGCGTCCCTCCCGTAACGGTCATTCCGGAGCGTGAAAGTCCGGGTACGACAGCCGCAAGCTGAAACGCGCCGACAGCAAGAGCCCTTCCCGCGCCGAGGCTTTCCGCCGTTGCGCAGCCTTTCCCCGCTCTGTTACCGATGAGAAGCACAAAACCGTTTGCAATCAGAAAAATTCCGACAGCCCTCGGACTTGCGACGAGTCCCGTCACCGCGTCCCTTGCGAAAAACGCAAGCCCGAGCGGCAACGTCGCAACGATTATATAAAGCGCAAAGTTTTCGGTTCCCGTCAGCTCCTTTGCCCTGCCGGAAAAGAGCTTTCCCGTCATTGTGAAAAACGCCTTCACAAGCGACAGCACGTCTTTTGAATAAACGCATACCACCGCCGCAAGCGTCGCAAGATGAAGCATAACGTCAAAGGTTACACAGGCTTCCGGGCTTGAAATGCCGAACATTGCATGCAGAAGCGCAAGATGTCCCGAGCTTGATATCGGCAGAAATTCCGCCGCCCCCTGAACAATTCCGCAGATGACCGCTTCAAGTAAAGTCATAACAACCGCCTTTCAGCTATCGTTACTCTGCACGCGGAATATTCTTCCGCCAGTATAACAAAGTAATTATAGCACAGAATAAAGTAAAATACAACCGAAAATAAGGAAAATAAAAATAAAATGAATGAAAAAGCAATCCGTCGCTCCGCGCAAAGAAAGAGATGTCTGCTTTTCTCTCTTGCCGGCGTGCTTTCCGGCGTTGTCAACGGTCTGCTCGGCACGGGCGGCGGGATTTTAACTGTTTTCTTCCTTTCAAAAATATATGCGCTGGAAAAGATTTACAGTACAAAAGACGTCTTTGCGATAACGCTCTGCTCATCTTTGATAATGTCGGCGGCGTCTCTCGTTTTTTACCTTTCGGAAGGCTTTTTCGACCTTTCGCAGGGTGCGCCTTATATGCTTGCCGCAATTTTCGGAGGCGCGTTCGGAGCGTTTCTTCTTGACAGACTGAATTCAAAAACAATGAAGGTGATCTTTGCCCTGCTCGTTGTATGGGCGGGCATAAGTATGGTGATAAAATTATGAAAATACTTGATGTTATCGTGTCTTTTCTTGCGTCTGCTCTCGCGGGAACGGGAGTCGGCGGAGGAGGACTTCTCGTAATTTATCTGACGCTTGCGCGCGGGCTGGGACAGCTTGCGGCGCAGGGGATAAACCTTTCGTTTTTCATTTCCGGCGCGACTGCGGCTGTGCCTGTCCACATAAAAAAGCGGAATATTGATTTTCTCGCCGTGATTTTCATCGGCGCGTTCGGAATTGTCGGCGCGTTTATCGGATTGACCCTTGCAAAAAGCATAAGTCCTTCGCTTCTCCGCAAATTTTTCGGGATTTTTCTCATTCTCTGCGGACTGAAAAGCCTGAAAAACGTCTGAATTCAAAATTACTTTACAAAACAAATCCCGATTTCTTGTTGCAAATATATTTATATTATGATATACTGTTTTAAGATTTAACCTCTTTTTTTGAAAATCAGACGTCAATAAAAAAGAAAGGCACCGAAAATGAAGCGAAAAATCATTCTTTCAATCGTGCTGGCAATATGCTTTGTGACATGTGCGGCAATGCTTTGCATATCCGCCGCGGACAGCAAAGCGCAAACCAGTAAAAACGGACTGTACAGGTACACCGTTGACGAAAAAAACAGGGCGACAATCGTCGCGTACTCCGGCACGGAGGAAACGGTACTCACAATCAGCCGTATCGACGGAAAATATCCCGTCGCGGCGATAGGAGATTCCGTCTTTGCCGGAAAGACAACTCTCAAGGAAGTGACGATTTATTCCTCCGTCACGAAAATCGGAGCGGGTGCTTTCATGGGTTGTACGTCGCTTGAAAAAATCAATTTTCACGGAAACTGCAATATAACCGAAATCGGCGATGACGCCTTCTATCTCTGTTCGGCGCTCAAAGAATTCAAAATATCGAAAAGCGTAAAAACCATAGGCAACAGCGCATTTTACGGCTGTTCCTCCGTCTCTCTCGACTTTTCTCAGGCGGAATCGCTCACCTCGCTGGGGACTTACGCCTTTGCGGGCTGTGCCACGGCGAGCGGAAACAAATTCACTGTTGAAATTCCCGCCTCGCTTACGGAAATCGGCTACGGCGCGTTTCAGGGCTGTACGGGAATAACGGGCTTCTGGGTTGACAAGGGCAATACCGCCTTTTCATCGACCGACGGCGTGCTCTATTCCGACGGCGGAAAAACCCTTGAGCTGTTTCCGGCAGCTTCCTCCGCAATGAAGGACGGCGCATTCACCGTCCCCTCCGGAGTTGAAAAAATCGGCGGCGGCGCATTTGCCGGCGCAGGCATTGAAAAAATCACCGTAAGCGAAGACGTCAGAGAAATCGGCGGAAACGCTTTCTATTCCTGCAAAAAGCTTGAAAAAATCTCGCTTCCGGAATCGCTTGTTTCTCTCGGCTCGTATGCTTTTCTCGATTGCCCCCGCCTTGTCTCCGTTGACATTCCGGAAAGCACGAAAAATATCGGCTCGTTCGTTTTCAGAGGCTGTCTCAGCCTTGAATCCGTAAAAATTCCGTCATCGCTGACGGAAATTCCCATAGGAATGTTTGACTCCTGCGTTTCGATGACAAAAATCGTTCTCCCCTCAAAGGTGACGAAAATATCACAGTACGCCTTCAACTATTGCAGTAAGCTGACGGATATAAACATTCCCGAAACGCTGACAACCGTCGATTCATACGCGTTCAGATCGTGCGCCGCGCTCAAAAGCATCCGGCTTGACAACGTCTCCTCTCTCGGAACGTTCGTTTTCCAGGGCTGCGTGTCGCTTGAAAGCGTTGCCCTGCCGCTCATATCGGACATTCCCGCGTTCACATTTTCCGAATGTATGATGCTCGGAAAGGTTGAATTTGCAAAGAATATTACATCCGTCGGCGCATACGCGTTTTACTCCTGCGACCTTTTTGAAGGACTTGAAATCACGCCTTCCGTGAAATCAATCGGCGATTTTGCCTTCGGTAAATGCGAAAAGATAAAGAGCGTGAAAATTCCGTCGACGCTTGAAAAAATCGGAATGGGAATTTTCTATTCGTCCGGCGTTGAAAGCGCGGTTATCGATGACGGCTTTACCTCCGTGCCGCAGCGCATGTTCGATTCGTGCAAAAGGCTCTCCTCCGTGACGCTGCCCAAGAGCATTGAAGTGATTTCCGCTTCCGCATTTGCGGAATGTGTTTCGCTGAAGGACGTCGGCGAGCTTCCCAATCTGAAAAGAGTTGAAACCTGTGCGTTCTCCGGATGCCGCGAGCTTACGCGTATATATATAGGAAGCAACGACACAACCGTTGCCGCCGGAACATATTACGGCTGCGACGCGATTATCGATATAGTCATTCCGTCGAGAATAAAGAATATAGAGGCAATGGCTTTTGCATATTGCACAAGACTCAACAGCGTTTCATTTGAAGAAGGAACGGAATATATTTCGTCAAACGCTTTCTCCGGCTGCACAAAGCTGACAAAGCTCACCCTTCCCGAAACGCTCAACATAATCTCCTCCGGAGCCTTCTCCGGTTGCACAAAACTCTATGATCTTTCCGTTCCGGAGGGCGTCATATATATAGGCGCGAACGCATTTGAATCGACAAAGTGGCTTCTCAATCAGAAGGATGACTTTGTCGTCGCGGGCGACGGCGTTCTCATAAAGTATCAAGGCAAGGAGACGGCAATCCTGACAATCCACTCGACCGTAAAACGTCTGCCGGCTTACTGCATCGCGGACGCCAGCGCAACGATTTCAACGATAATCGTTCCGTCAAGCGTTGAGTATATTGCAAAGAACGCCTTTGCGAAGAAGGTAAAAACCCAAAGCTCAACGGGAGAAGCCGTCACGAGCTACCGCATACGTTACGTGACTATCTGCGCAAAGAAAGGTACCTATGCCGAAGCCTTCTCCAATCACGATTATTACACCTTTGAAGAACTGAAATAAAAAAACAACGGCACGCCTTCGGGCGTGCCGTTCGTTTTTGATTTTTTATTTCTCAAAATATCTTGAAAGAAATTCCTTCGTGCGTTCCTTTTTCGGATTGCCGAAAATCTCTTCGGGAGTGCCCTCCTCCTCGATATATCCGCCGTCCATAAAGATAACGCGGCTTGAAACGTCGCGGGCAAACGCCATTTCGTGCGTTACGACTATCATCGTAAGACCTTCGGCGGCAAGCGA
>JAHAZT010000027.1 GCA_018383975.1 Eubacteriales bacterium
TTATTATACAATTCAACCGCTTTGGAGGTAATTATGGGAAAACAGATAAAAATCAAGGTAGTAGTTCAGGCAAAAAAAGAAAATGTTCCCGGCTGGCCGCATATAAACTTCGGTTACGAAAAAGAAACCGAAAGAGTTATGTCCGTTGTAAGAGCATATAATCCCGACGCAAAATTCGATGTGTTTAAGTACAATTCAAAAGACGAAGCCGCGGCATCATACGAAAGCGATAAATCCGAGTATGACGGTGTTCTCGTTCTTCTTATGACAAACTGGATAAGACTTGACGAGTTCTATGCACGCAAATCAAGGGACGGTATTCCCTGTGCGGTTGCCGATGTTCCCTTCTGCGGGAGCGGATCAATTCTTTCCGGCACGTCACCGATGATAAGAAACGAAAAGCTTCCCGTTCCGTTTGAAGCTTCAACGGATTATGCGGATATCGCCCGTCTTGCGCGCACGCTCGTCGTAAACGCAAAACTTAGGCAGACGACGGTTCTCGTTGTCAAAAACGACGTTGAAAACGACGTTGAAAGTGCCGCCGAAAAGCGTTTCGGAATCAGATTTGTAAACAAAACCGCCGCAGACCTT
Organism: Eubacteriales bacterium; assembly: GCA_018383975.1. GTDB lineage: Bacteria > Bacillota > Clostridia > Oscillospirales > CAG-272 > CAG-841. The sequence continues at coordinate 592 of JAHAZT010000027.1, forward strand.
ATGTCGGTGTTCGACAGCATCGATGACGGCGAAGCCTCCGCTCTTGCCGGAAAGTGGACAGGCGAAGCCGTAAAGACTGTGGAGCCTTCACACTCCGATATAATAGAAAGTGCAAAGATATATCTTGCAATAAAGAAAATGATTAAGGAAACCGGCGCAGATGCCGTGACGATAGCTTGTCTCGAACTTTCATATAACGATGTTTACGGCAAGAGCCGCCATATGTATCCCTGCCTTTCTCATTTTCAGATGGCTGATGACGGGGAGCTTGGCGTTTGTGAAGCCGATATAGACTCCACGGTTTCGTCACTCGTCACTCTGTATCTCACAGGCAAGCACGGATTTGTTTCCGATCCCGTTGTGGACACTTCAAGCAATGAAATCATTTATGCTCACTGTGTCGCATGCAGAAAAGTATTCGGCGTTTCATCGCCGAAAATCTGCGATTATTACATAAGAAGCCACGCCGAGGATCAACTCGGAGCGTCCGTTCAGGTCATATTTCCCGCCGGAGAAAAGCTGACCACCGTAAATATCAGCAACACAAACAATTGGGCTTGTATACACTCCTCCGTTTCCGTTGGAAATGCGGGCGGAGACGCAGGCTGCCGCTCAAAGCTTGTGGCTTCCTGCAATGCGAGAGCGCTTCTTGAAAACTGGATGCCCATGTGGCACAGGGTAACCGTCTTCGGCGATTACAGACAGGATTTCATAAACTTTTTCAGGCTCAAAGGTCTTGATATCTGTGAAGAGGATAAATAATCCGATTTTATAAAGAACGCTCCCGACTTAGGACTTTTTCCGATGTCGGGAGCGTTTTTCACTTTATAACAATATTTTCTTCGCCGAGCAGTTTTTTAAGAAGCGCCAGCATGTTCGGCTGAAGATCTACTCCCGCACCGACGCGCTTTATATATTTCTTTTCGGCTTCGCCGTAAAGCATAACGGGCATTTCTCCTGTGAAAATATCAAGCACCGACTTGATTTTTTCAAAAATCTCTCCCTCAAGCGACGGCAGTCTCAAATATATTGTTTTCGGTTTGTCCGGATTTTTCGAGCCGATGCTTTCCTCCTTTTTTTCTGCCTGCACAGGCTCGGCTTCCTCCGTTGTTATGCGGTTTGAAAGCGGGATTACAATATCACAAATCAGCTTCGGAGCGGCATTTTCCGTTTCGGAAACCGTTCCTATCATGGCGACTGCGCTTCCCTCCGTAAGAAAAGCGCTGCTCTTTTCAAGTATCTTCGGGAAGACTATTGCCTCAATTTCGCCGAACCTGTCCTCAATCCGGACAAAAGCCATAGCCGCGCCGGATCTTGTCTTTTTACCGACTCTTTCCGTTACCGTTCCGGCAACGGTCACTCTGTCTCCGTCACGGAACTTTTTCTCTTCGCTATCGTCATCCGCTCCGAAGATAACCTCACCTATCGGAACGGCGCCCAGCTTCTCCGCCATAGCGGAATATTCGTCGGACGGGTGACCGGAAAAATACATTCCCGTGCTTTCCCTCTCCTGAGCGAGAAGCTCTCTTCCGGAAAACTCTTCTCTGTCCGTATAGACATATTCCTCTCCGGACGCATCGGAAAATGCGGAAAACATATCAATCTGACCGTCGCTTTCGCTCCTTTTACGACGCAGATAAATGTCGACTATGTTCTCATAATCTCCGAGAAGAACGCTGCGTTTTATCCCCAGCGAGTCGCAAGCCCCGCTCTTTATGAGCGATTCTATCTGCCGTTTGTTTATGTCATATCCGCTCATTCGCGATATAAAATCGGTAAACGATGTGTACGCCCCGTTTTTGTTTCTTTCTCCAATGACGTCCGAAAGGAACGAAATCCCGAGATTTTTCACTCCCAGAAGTCCGAAGCGGATTGCATTTTTCCCATTGTGACGGACAACGCTGTATTTTTCAAAGCTCTCGTTTATATCCGGCGAGAGAACGTCGATATGGTATGAGTTTTTCGCTTCTTCGATATACACAGCCGTTTTTGCCGTATTTCCGAGAACGCTCGTCAGAAGAGACGCAAGATATTCGCATGGATAGTGACATTTCAGATACGCCGTTCTGAAAGAAAGGTAGGCATATGCCGTCGCGTGAGATTTATTGAAGGCGTAGCTTGCAAAAGCGGACATCGTATCGAATATTTCCGTTGCCACAGCCTCCGATACCCCGTTTGCAACCGCTCCCGCGCAGATTACGTTCCCGTCGGCGTCTTTTTCTCCGTGAATAAAAGCATTCCGCTCTTTTTCCATTTCGCCGCTCTTCTTTTTGGACATAGCCCGCCTTATGATATCGGCTCTGCCGAACGAAAAGCCCGCAATATCGCGGCATATCTGCATAACCTGTTCCTGATATACGATACAGCCCGATGTATTTTTCAGTATATTTTTAAGTTGCGGGCAGGCATATTTCACTCTTTCGGGGTGCGCCCTGTTTTCAAGAAATACCGGTATCGACTCCATCGGCCCCGGGCGATAAAGCGATATTGCAATTATTATATCCTCAAGATTTCTCGGCTGCATCTGCGAAAGAAGTCGCCTCATTCCGCCGGACTCAAGCTGAAATACGCCGTCTGTATGCCCCGATGAAATAAGCGCGTACGTTTCGGCGTCGTCCTGCGACACCTTCTTTATATCAAAATCGGGCTCTGTCTGTCTTATCTGCTTTTCAGCGTCGGAAATGATAGTCAGATACCGCAAGCCGAGAAAATCAAATTTAAGAAGTCCCAGCTTTGCAATCGTGTCCATTGTAAACTGCGTCAGTATCATTCCGTTGCCGACGGTTGTCGGAACGTAGTCATAAACGGGCTTGTCCGTAATGACTATGCCCGCCGCATGCGCCGATGCGTGCCTCGGCATTCCCTCAAGCGTCATTGAAATGTCTATGAGCTTTTTAATATTCGGGTCTGACTCGTAAAGGTCGCCGAGCTTGCCTTCCATCGCTCTTTCAAGCGTTATGTGCAAATCGGAAGGCACCGCCTTTGCAACCGCATCAACGTCCGCATAGCTCATTCCCAGCGCGCGACCGACATCTCGTATAACCGCCTTTGCCGCAAGCGTGCCGAATGTGATTATTCCGCAAACGCGTTCTCTGCCGTATTTTTCGGAAACGTATTCTATGACCTCATCCCTGCGTTCATAGCAGAAGTCGGTATCAAAATCCGGCATACTTATTCTCTCCGGATTGAGAAAACGCTCAAACATCAGATTGTATTTGATTGAGTTTACATCGGTAATCCCGACAAGATAAGCCACTAGCGACCCTGCGCCCGACCCTCGTCCGGGGCCTGTCGGTATGTTCCGCTGCTTTGCGGCGTTTATAAAGTCCCAGACGATCAGATAATATTCCGAATATCCCATCTTGCAGATGACGGAAAGCTCGTATTTTATCCTCTCCTCATAGACTTCTCTTGTGTGTATATCGTCAAAGGTAATCTCGCCGGAGCGCACCTTTTCCTCAAATTTTGCCCAAGCCATCGACGTAAGATAATCCTCCGGCTTTTCGCCGTTTTCGGGAGTATATCTCGGCAGAAAACGCTTTGAAAAATCGAAATCAAAATCGCACATATCGGCAATTTTTCCCGTGTTTTCGATTGCGCCCTCAATATTTCCGAAAAGCGACGCCATTTCTTCGGTGCTCTTATAATAAAATTCATCCGTTTCAAAGCCTATGGGTCTGCCGTCGGCAAGGCGGGCGTTTGTCTGAATACAAAGCATTACCGCCTGATTTTCCGCATCTTTTTTTCTCGGATAATGAACGTCATTCGTTGCAACGAGCGGTATGCCCGTGCGTTTTGAAATATCAATAAGCCCTTCATTAACTTCTCTCTGCGCGTCGATACCGTGATATTGCAGCTCAAGATAATAATTTCCCCTGCCGAAAAGCCTGTCCATTTCGATTGCGTGTTGCTCCGCTTTTTCAAATTCTCCGGCGGAAATCATTCTCGGAACGTAACCCGCAAGGCACGCCGAAAGGCAGACGAGCCCCTCACTATGCTCGCGGAGGAGGTCAAGGTCTATTCTCGGTTTTGTGTAAAAGCCTTCCGTAAAGCCTTTTGAAACCATATATATGAGATTTCTGTATCCCGTTTCATTCTTGCAGAGGAGAACGAGGTGATATCTTGAATGTTCGGAGTCGCGGGTTTTGTCAAAACGGGAGCCGGAGGCGACGTATACCTCGCAGCCGATTATCGGTTTTATTCCGTATGCCTTGCAGGCAAGGTAAAAGTCCACAGCGCCGTACATTGCACCGTGGTCTGTTATCGCTACGGCAGTGTGCCCGTTTTCCGCTGCCAGCCTCGGAATGTCTTTTATGCGGCACGCGCCGTCAAGCAGGCTGTATTCACTGTGCAGATGCAAATGACAGAATGACATTTTCCCTTCCTCCTTCAGCTGTTTTTGTGAGCGTTGTAAAAATCTATTATTTTCAAAAGCCGCTTGCTCTCCTGCGACTTTGATACAGGCGGATTTTCCATCTGTCCGAGCGCCGTCATGGACGCATCCGGATTTTCAAGACGGAGCTTTGCAGTCTGACGCAAAACAGGCGATAAAAGCTCAAATTTTCCGTTCTTTTTAAGCCCTTTGATTGCTTCAATCTGCTCTGCCGACGCCGCATTCTGTTTTGATATATTCGCAACCTCAAAATTCGTCTGCCTGTTTTGTTCGTTCCTTATCGACCTCAACGCCTGTGCGTCTATTATTTCAAACGCTTCGTTCTGTGCGCCCATAAGCATAAGCACATCGGCAACCTTTTCCCCGCCTCTGTAATAGACTATCTGATTTCCTTTTCTCGCGCTGAGCTTCGGCATTCCGAACTTTGAAGCAAGCAATGTCGCAAGCTCGACGGCAATATCTGCGTTTGAAACCGTAAATTCAATGCCGTAGCTCTTTTCCGGAGGATTTACAAATCCGCAGGAAAGAAATGCCCCGCGAATAAAAGCCTCTGCGCAATGGTCGCAGCCGAACTTTTTCGTATCTATCCGGCGTTCGCCATCCGGAAAGGCAAAATCATAGAGCTTTTTTGCATCGCTTCCGCAGACGGTTGTTCTGAAAACAAGTGTGCCTGTTTTGCCCTTTGAAAAAACCTCGGGAGAGGAGCAAACGTCCAGACAGCGTATCAAAAGTCCGGAAAAAAGATATGCCGCCTCTTCTGTTTCGGAAAGGAAAACCATTTTATCCCTTTCCGATACCGAAGCAAATATCAGCATTCCGCAAAGCTCCGCCGAGGCGCAACAGTCGCGCTCGCAGGATATTTTCGCAAGAGCGGTTTTTGTATCTCCCGAAAATGACATAGCCCTAAAACCTCATTTTATATATATTATTTCTTCCTCCAGCATAACGCCGGAAAACTCGTATACTCTCTTTTTTATCTCCGAAATAAGCATCGAAATATCGGCAGAGCTTGCGCCGCCTGCGTTTATGACAAAACCCGCATGCTTTTCGGACACGCTTGCGCCGCCTATCGAAAAGCCTTTCAGTCCCGCCTGTTCTATGAGCGCACCCGCATAATATCCCTCGGGTCTGCGGAAGGTGCTACCGGCACTTGGCTTGTCAAGCGGCTGTTTTTCTCTTCTCGCCGCCATATTTCTTTCGCAGTCTGACGATATCCTCTCCGCGTCTTCCGGAGTCAATTTCATCTCCGCCGAGATGATTATTTCTCCGTTCGATTTGAAAACACTTTCTCTGTAACCGAAGCCGCATCCGGCGTTTGAATAGACTTTTATCCTTTTTTCCTTCGGACTGTACGCAGTTACCTCCGTGACGATATCCGCCATGTTTCCGCCGTAGGCTCCGGCATTCATATATATTGCCCCGCCGACGCTGCCCGGTATTCCGTATGCAAATTCAAGTCCCGAAAGACCGGCATCCCTTGCAAGAACGGAAAGCTTCGTAAGCGAAAATCCGGCGTCGGCTTTGAATCTGTCGTTCCCGGCGGTGATATTGCACATTTGCGAAGTTACTATCACCGTGCCGTCATATAAGGCGTCCGGCGGCAGAATGTTTGTCATATTTCCGAGAACGACGTATTTCTCACAGTATTCCTCCGCCTTTTCAACGGCAAATATGAGCTCCTCCGCGCTTTTCGCAATCACGCAAAGCGCTATCTCCCCACCGACGTGAAATGAGCATTTTCCGGCAAAAGTGCCGCCGCGCTCCGTTGCGCATTTTTCGGTTATTTCTCTTACATATCGCTCGTTTATGACAGCCGCCTCCCCCGCAATGCAATTTTTTACATATATCATTATATCAGATATTATCGTACTTGTGTATATATTCCGCAAAATTATCAGAAAATTTGTTGACAAAACAAAAATGGTGTGATATCATAAAAGTGTTCCAAATAGTACAGTTTTGGAGGTTTTTATGTCTGAAAAGAAAATCGTTTCGGCATTGCGACTTTGCAGTGTGTTCTCGGGCGCATCGGAACAGACCCTGCGCGGACTTCTTTCCTGCCGTCCTGAGAAATTCTGCGCGGGAGACCTTATCTATTCGGCAGACAGCTTTGAAAAGAGCATCGGAATTATTGTTTCCGGAAAGGTTGAGGTTTTCGGCGAAAACGAAAACAAACGCGTCAGGCTCAACGCTCTGTCACAGGGGGATATGTTCGGCGCGGCGGCACTTTTCGGAAAAAATGACGGCTATGGCTATGTGAGCACGGTTGTTTCAAAAACGTCGTCCGAAGTGATTTTTATATGCGAAGAAAAAATACGTGAAATTATCATCTCCGACCCTGCCGTTGCAATTGCGTATATCGCATTTCTTTCGGACAGAATACGCTTTCTCAACGGAAAAATAAGCACGTTCACCGCAAAAAGCGCCGACTCCGCCGTCGCTGCGGCGTTGCTTTCCGAAAAAGCCGACCGCTTTGAGCTGAACGTCTCCCGACTATCAAAAAAACTCGGTATAGGCAGGACATCCGTCTATCGTTCACTTGAATTTCTCAAAAAATCGGGAGCGATAGAATATTCCGAAGGAACAGTGACTGTACTGTCAAAAGAAATTCTGAAAAACGTCAGATAAACTGACAGAAAAGAGGAAATTTATGAAAAAAATCGTTGCAATCGTAATGGCGGCTCTGCTTCTGCTTTGCTTTGTCTCGTGCAGAGAAAAAACTCCCGCCGAAAAAACAGACGTCCGCGTAACCGCTCTCAAAGGTCCCACGGGTATGGGAATGGCTTCGCTTATGGCGGAAAACGAAAACGGTACAACACAAAATAATTATACCTTCACCCTCGCATCGGCTCCCGCAGAGGTACAGTCGACAATCATTTCGGGCAATTTTGATATTGCCGCGGTTCCCGTCAATCTCGCTTCAGTGCTTTATAACAAGGGCGCGGACATAAGCTTTATCGGCGTTGCGACTCTCGGCGTGCTTTATGTTCTCGAAAACGGAAATTCGATAAACTCCGTTGCCGATCTCAAAGGCAAAACGATTTATGCAACCGGTCAGGGCGCAACCCCGGAGTATGCTCTGAATTTTATTCTCGAAAAGAACGGACTTAAAGCCGGCAAGGACGTAACTGTTGAATTTCTTTCCGACCACGCCGAGCTTGCATCAAAGCTTGCCGCAAACGCCGTTTCGATCGGCGTTCTTCCGGAGCCGAACGTCACAAGCGCACTTATCCAGAATACGGGCGACCTCCGCATCGCGCTCAATTTGACGAAGGAATGGGACAAGGTCAGCGATACGACGCTTGTTCAGGGCGTTCTCGTCGCTTCAAATAAATTTCTGAGCGAACACCCGAAAGCCGTTGAAACGTTCCTTTCCGAATACAAAAAGTCGGTTAATATAATCACATCCGATATCGAAAAGGGTGCGGAATACTGCGAAAAATACGGCATCGTTCCGAAAGCCGCAATAGCCAAAAAAGCAATCCCGAACTGTAATATCAGCGCAATGACCGGAGATGACGGTGTGAGCGCGATGAAGGGCATGCTTGACGTTCTCTACAAAGCAAATCCGGCATCCGTCGGCGGAAAGCTCCCGAAAGACGATTTCTATAAGTCGATCGAGATAAAATGAGTCTGAGAACGAAAAAGATTGCCGTCGGCATCGGCGTTTTTCTGTTCTGGATTGCCGTATGGGAGGTTGCCTCGCTTATAATCGCAAAGCCGGTTATCCTCCCATCGCCTCCGGCGGTTACGCGCGCGCTTTTCGGACTTCTCAAAACAAAATCGTTTTATATCGCGTGCGTCCGTTCCGTCGGACTGATATTTATCGGCCTTGCAGCAGGAACGGCAGTCGGCGTAATACTCGCCGTGCTGTCGAAGGTGCTCCGCATTTTCGGAACCGTTGTTTCGCCGGCGGTTGAAGTGATAAAAGCGACGCCGGTCGCGTCGGTGATAATCGTGCTTTTGTTTGTGCTTTCAAAAAATATAGTGCCGATGCTCGCCGCCGCGCTCATGGTTATCCCGATAATATTTATGAACGTCCGCAAAGGACTGGATGCCGTCCCGAACGACAGGCTCGAAGTTGCAAAAATATATGATTTTTCGCACTCGAAAAAACTGCGCATGCTTTATATTCCTTCTGCACTCCCCTATTTCTTTGCGGGGTGCCGTTCTGCGCTCGGACTTGCATGGAAAGCCGGAATTGCAGCAGAGGTCATCTGCACACCGACAAGTTCAATCGGCACAATGCTTCACAGCGCAAGAATTTATCTTGAATCCGAAGAGCTTTTCGCGCTGACAGCCGTTATAATAATCCTGAGTGTAATCATTGAAAAAGCATTGATTTTTGCCCTCGGAAAGCTCTGTAAAGGCGGTGAAACGGTATGAAACTGTCTCTTGAAAACATATCGAAAAGTTACGGCGAAAATTACGTTCTGAAAGATATTTCCCTCCGTGTTGAAAACGAATCGGTCGCTTTGATGGGAAAATCCGGGTCTGGCAAAACAACACTTCTCCGTATAGCCGCGGGACTTGAAAATCCGGACAGCGGCGAAGTAAAGTCGGACGGAAAGATTGCGTTTTCTTTCGCGGAGCCACGCCTATTTGACAACATAAGTATTCTCGAAAACGTCACCTGCGTGATGAACGGAGACGAAAAATCAAACAGCGACATCGCGAAGGAAATACTCTCATCACTCGCACTTTCCGACGTTTGCGAAAAAAAGCCCTCCGAGCTTTCAAGCGGAATGGCTCAGAGGGTCTCTCTTGCGCGACTTATTGCATCCGGCAGGGATATATGTCTTCTCGATGAGCCGTTGCATGCACTTGACGAGTCAACCAAAGGAATTGTAATCTCGGCTTTACAAAAATATCTTCGCGGAAAATGTGCAATCATAGTGACTCACAGCGAAGACGAAGCAAAATCACTATGTCAAAAAATATATACAATTTCGGACGGAGTTCTGAAATAAAAAAAGCAGTACCGGCTTCGAACTGCTCCCATAAAAACGGAAATTGAATAAAAAACCTCCTGCGGTAGAATAGAAATATCTACCGCGGGAGGTTTTTGCATGTCATTAAAAAAGGTATGAAGCTTGGACAGTGAAAATGCGGCGATATACCCGCAATTTCCGTCGGCTTATCTCTGCGAGCCTATTGAAGCTCTGCCGCCCTTGCCCTTGCCTGAGCTCTGTCCGTTATTATTTGAAAGTATTACAAATACCGCAACGCCCGCCGCAATTACAGCGACAATTGCAAGTATTATAACCACTGTCAGAACGGTGCCGGAGCCTTTGAGCTTCGGAATAGCTTCTCTTCTTATAACCTCACCGCAAACGGTGCATTTTATAATCTTCGATCCCTTTTCAACTACGGGTGCGCCCTCCGTATGACCCTTTGCAGGGACGATTACTTCGCCGCACACAAGGCACTTCTGAGGATTTGTACAGGTTGCTTCATCACCGGGAACGTGTCCCTTTGCAGGGACGATTTCTTTGCCGCACACCGTGCAGACCTGCGGAGTTGTGCAGGTTGCCGCTGCACCGGGAGTATGTCCCTTTGCACTTGCAATAGCCGCGCCGCACACCGTGCAAACCTGCGGAGTTGTACATGTTGCCGCTGCGCCGGGAGTGTGTCCCTTTGCGGGGATGGTTGTCATATCTTTTGTCGTTCCGCAGTTTCTGCAGACATAGCCCTTGCTACCGCTCGTTGTGCAGGTCGCGGCTGTTTCCTTCCATTCCCAATCGTGACCCTTTACGCCGATCGTCTCTCTGTAAACGACTTCGCCGCAGTCATTGCATTTCTTTATTACATAGCCCTCTTCTGTGCAGGTCGCCGCCTTTTCGCTTGTCGTGACATTCGCATGAGTGCATGTTTTCTTTGTTGTTACCCAAAGATAATCGGAGATTTCGCCGGCACTTGCCGTTGACGTGGCTTTATATCTCTGATAGAAAAGATATACTTTGCCCTCTTCAAGCTCTGTGAAAAGCGGCGAATCCTGCCATGTTTTCATATCCCTTGAATATTCGCAACCCGTAACCGCCACGAGCTCAACCGTTGTCTGCGTAACGGTTTTGGCAACAGGCGCGGGCGCCTTCTGCTGTGCCTTGTTAAGCGTGGAGACAGGCATCATCTCGCTTGCCGCCGTGCCTGTTTTTCTCCAGAAAAGCCAGTATGTTGTTCCGGGCTGAAGTCCCGTGAATGCACCGACGGTCGACCATGCACCGCTGCCGCTGAGATTATATTCATAGCCGCTTACGGATTTGACATATATGCTTGTCTCCGTCACAAGCGCGATTTCGGGCTTGTACTGGGGATTGGGATTCGGCGTGGGGTCTTCAATCGGCGGCTTCGTACTTCCCGTCTGCGGTCCTGCGGTTCCGTTACCGAGTGTGACAACAAGTCCGTCGCTCGGCTCGCTCGCGGCTATGTTGTCCTTCGCCGGAACGCGCGAATAGAATGTATAGACACCGTTTTTGACAAGTCCGTCAAACACTACCGTCTTGCGCCATTCAACAAGGTCGCATGAATATTCAAGCACCTCCGTATTGCTCTTTTTAAGCATTACGGAAGTTTCGCCCTTTGAAAGAAGCTCGGGTGCCGAGGCGGGTTTCTCCGCTCTGCCGTCGGCGCGCTTGACCGTTATTCCGTTGCCGACGCCCTTGGCTTCCCCGAACGACGAATTCGCAGCTTTTCCCGCAAGTGTTTTTACGGATATCGTAGCTGTATTTTCCGCCGTGGTGATCTTCATTTTGATTTTGATTTTTATTGCTCCGGAAGCCGTTACGGGAGTAACCTCCTTGTCATCGCAGTAAGTCTCCAGTCTGAGCTCGGTTATTTCGTTTTCATCCACCGTGCTGAATCTTCTTTTCCATGACTGAGGGGTCATCCACTCGACGGACTGATGCTGAAACTGAAAGTCCTTGTTTGAATATGTAAGAACTATTTCAACCTTTCTGAGTCCGCCCGAAAAAGCGTTGATTCCGTCAATGCTCAATGTGAAAACGCCTTCCTCATTGTCAACCATGGTTGTCGGACCTGTCATTGTCATTGTATATGCCGTTTTTTCTGTTTCACCTTCACCGGCTGCCGATACGCAGAGCGTAAAGACGGAAAGTACGGCGAAAACCGCGGCAAGTGTCAAAGCGATTATTTTTTTCATCTTGATTCCTCCGTTTTGTGATTTATGCGCATTTGTGTTTCCGACCGACGGCAATTCAGTTTTTCAATGCCGTGGCGATAACTTCCTGAAGCTCCGAATCGGAAAGCGCAGACTTTGTATAGAGCGTGCATTTCATTTCATACTCTTTGCCTTCGTATCTGAGCCATTCAACGATTCTTCCGCCATCCGTCAGGGTTATGTAAATATACATTGTTCCGCCTTCGTTATACGATCTCATCTGGTTGGGATCGACAGGCGTTGTAACACCGTGAATGTCCGAATAATCAAGAGACTTCGCTCCGCGGAAAACAAAGTCATTTTCCTTGTATGTGAACTCAATCTGACCGATGTCTTTGCCGACAATTGAATATTTGGGATTTGAAACGACAGTTTTGTTCACTTCCATTACAATCCGGAGTTGCTCGAAAATTTCATTTACTTTGAGTGTTTCTTTGACTGCGGTCGTTGTTGTTGCACCGGAAGTTTCGGTGACTGACGGCTCTTTTCGGCACGCGCAGCAGAGCGCCGCCGTGACAAGAACAATCGCCAAAAGAATTGCTGCTTGCTTTTTCATTTTTTCTTTTCCTCCGTACAAAAAATCTATACGTCTCTCCGGACGAAAAACGCACCGGAACACATTCGCAATGTCTTCATCGAAAATTATATCATAAAAAATCCGAAAATAAAAGTGTATTTTGTTAAATTATTTTATCGAACCCGTTGCTATTATGTCGCTTTCTCCGCAAACGGCGGGCAAAACGACGTCGCCCTGCTCAACCGGAGCGTTGACGGTAACCGTTGAAAGCGCTTTCATAGCGTCAAAAAGTTTTTCCTTTGATATGGGCGCACTCGTCTTTACGGGCAGATATGCGCCTTCCCTGTTTGCGACTCTGACGGTCGTCGTGAGCGTTCTCGTCGGGTGTGTCAGCTCGGATATTGCGTATTTTTCGCCTCTCGGGCAGGTGTTTCCCGTCACGATAAAGCCGTCTGCCGTTTTTTCCGCCGTGACAACACAACCTATCGGGCAGTTTATGCAAATCATTTCTTTCTTTTCGCCGATATTCACAGTTATTACCTCACTTTACTATTTCAACGGTGATATCGCCGTCACATTCCGTGAGCTGTTCGCCTTTTATGCGGACAAACTCCATTTCGCCGGGCGCAACCTTGCGCTTTTTCTGAAGAAGAAGTTCCTTCTCCCCGCAGGAAACACGAACCCTGACGTTCTCCATAACCGCGCCGACTCTGAAATAAATCTTGATATCATCGGGGTTTTCCGTAACGTCAACTCTCTGCGGAACGGTGTATCTCACGCCACCCGTTGCGATAACGGCAAGCCTGCGGACGTATTCCGGCTCCTTGCAGCCGGCTTTGACAAATTCCGCGGCACTCTTGCCCGCAAGCTCCGCTTCCTCGGAAACATAGTCAACAAGGTCGTGAACGTGGAGAACGTTGCCGCAGGAATAAACGCCCGTCTGCTCCGTTCTTCTGTTCTGATTGACCGTAGCACCTCCCGTCACCCTGTCAAGCTCTATGCCGGCGCCCTTTGTCAGTTCGTTCTCCGGAAGAAGTCCGCAGGAGAGGAGGAGCGTATCACATTCTATATATTCGCTTTTTTCGGGAATTACGCGCAGGTGCTCGTCGACCTCGGAGACCGTAACCCCTTCAACTCTCTCTTTTCCGTGTATCTTTGATACCGTGTGACTAAGTCTCAGAGGAATATCGAAATCGTTCAGACACTGGACGATGTTTCTGTTCAGTCCGCCGGAATAAGGCATAAGCTCGCATACAACCTTGACGTTTGCTCCTTCAAGCGTCATTCTTCTCGCCATAATGAGACCGATGTCTCCCGAACCGAGAATAACAACATTTTTTCCGGGCATTTCGCCTTTTATATTGATAAATCTCTGTGCCGTGCCCGCCGTATACACGCCCGCGGGACGCTCGCCGGGAATATTGAGCTGTCCTCGGCTTCTTTCGCGGCAACCCATCGCAAGAACAACCGCTCCCGCGTCGATGGTGAACACACCGCTTTCGCTGTTCATCGCCGTGACGGTATGCCTGCCGTTTTCGCCCTGTTCAATTCCGAGCACCATCGTTTTCACGATATACGGAATTTCCCTTTCGAGCACCATTTTTTTATATCTGTCCGCATATTCGGGGCCTGTCAGCTCCTCGCCGAAGCGGTGAAGCCCGAAGCCGTTGTGTATGCACTGGCGGAGAATTCCGCCCAGCCCTTCGTCACGCTCGATTATAAGTATATTCTTTACGCCGTTGTCATAAGCGGAAACGGCAGCCGCCATTCCCGCGGGGCCTCCGCCTATGATGGCAATATCACATTTTTTCATTTTGAAACACCCTCCGCCTTATTTTCTCTTTCCGAGCAAAAGTCTTGAACCGCCGCCGGTTTTCGTCACCTGATTTTCGGCAATTCCCAGTTCCTTTGCGATAAGCTCCGTAACAAACGGTGTGCAGAAGCCCGCCTGACAACGTCCCATTCCGGCTCTTGTCCTGCGCTTGATGCCATCCGTTGTCGTCGCCTTCGGATTTTGTCTTATGGCAGAGAGGATCTCCCCCTCCGTAACCGTTTCACAACGGCAGATAACCCTTCCGTATGACGGGTCATTTTTTATCATCTCGTTCTTTTCCGCGTCGGAAAGAGTGCGGAAGTGTTTGCACGAAATGCGTGTGCCGACGTATTCGGGATTTTCTTCAAGTCCGAGTCCCGCGTCTTTGAGAAGATTTACGATATATTCCGCTATCGCGGGTGACGACGAAAGTCCGGGGGAGTCAATTCCGATTGCGTTTACGGCTCTCGGAGAGTGCTTTGAGATTTCAAGAACGAAGTCCTCGCTTTCCTCGAAAGAGGAGCGCAGTCCCGCAAACGACGTTATGACAGCTCTGTAATTTATGCCGTCCACAGAAAGAGAAGCTTTCGCTTTTATCGTATCAAGTCCTTCGAGGGTTGTTGTTTTGTCGTCTCTTTCCGTCTTTTCCGATGTGGGCCCCACAAGAAGGTTTCCGTCGACGGTGGGCGTTACGAGTATTCCCTTGCCGGCTTTTGTCGGCGTTTGGAAAATCGTTCTCGAAACGAGCCCGCCCTCGGATTTGTCAAGGAGCATATACTCGCCCTTCTTTGCGACAAGATGATAGTCGTCGCCGTAAAGACGGGCAACCTCGTCAGAGCCGAGCCCCGCAGCATTTACAATGTATTTTGCCTTTATCTCGTCTCCGCCTTCGGATCTGAGCGTATAAAATTCGCCGTCATCGGATATAGACGTAACCCTGAAATTGCAGACAAGGTCGGTACCGTTATCCATAGCGTTGCCAACTGCGGCAATCGTCAGGTCATAAGGGCAGACAATGCCGGACGATTTGCAAAGCAAAGCGCCGACAACATTTTTTGAAAGCGCAGGCTCAAGCCTTCTCGCCTCGTCTCCGGTTATGACGGAAATCTCCGGCACGCCGTTTGTTTTTCCTCTTTCGTAAAGCATTTTGACGTGTTCAAGCTGTTCCTCATCAAATGCGACAACCATCGACCCGTTGTTTTTATAGTGAACATCAAGTCTGCGACAAAGGTCTGCCATCATAGCCGCGCCCTTCACGTTGAGCTTTGCCTTCAACGTTTCGGGGACGGGGTCGTACCCGCCGTGAACAATCGCGCTGTTCGCCTTTGTGGCTCCGAGCGCAACATCAGCTCCGGCTTCGACAATGCAAACGCCGAGCCTGTACCTTGCGAGAGCCGCCGCCGTAAGTCCGCCGGTAACTCCCGCTCCGATAACCGCAACATCGTAATTCATTTTTCTGTATCTCCAAATCTTTATTTCAATACGTCGGGGATGCAGCTTGCGTCCCCAACAATGTAATCTATGTTGTATTCTGTTTTCCTTGCCTGCTCTTCCGTCGTTTCGCCGCTTAAAACAAGCATAGTTCTGACGCCGGCGTTTATTCCGCAGGCAATGTCCGTATACATTCTGTCGCCTATGACAAGCGTATTCTCTTTGCACACGGAGGGGTCTGTTTTCTTTGTTTTTTCAATCGCAAGAAGCGGCATTTCGGGACGCGGCTTGCCGATATAATACGGCTTTTTGCCCGTAGCGTTGAAAATCATTCCGCAGACGGAGCCGCAATCGGGAACGTAACCGTATTCCGTCGGACAGACAAGGTCCGGATTTGCCGCAATAAACGGAATATCCTTATCCGTAAGCAAACGGGAAACATCGTCCAGCTTTTTGTATGTAAGCTCCGTGTCATACCCCATAACAACGCCTTCTATATCATCGGAATAGTCCTCCCGAACGCAGACGCCCGCTTCACGCAGTTCTTTTTTGAATGACTCCGTTCCGGCAACATAAAGCTGCTTCCCGCGGAGATTTGCATTCAGATATAGGGCTGTTGCCTGCGACGACGTTATAAAGTCGCTTTCGCTTGCTTTTATGCCGAGTCTTTCCAGCTTTTTGACATAAGCCGAAACGCTTTTCGAGGAATTGTTCGTCATAAAAAGGTACGTTTTTCCCTGTCTCCGTATCACGGAAAGCATTTCCTTTGTGAACGGAAAAAGATTATCGCCGAGGTATATCGTCCCGTCCATATCGAAGAGGAAAAGACGTATTTCGGCGATTTTTTTGATATCGCCCTTGATTATCATATTATTCTTTCTGTTGCCTTTCTGTACTCGGTCGGACAAATGCCGTATTTCTTGCGGAAAAGCGCGGAAAAATAGAGCTGATTGTCGTAACCGAGCATTTTTGATATTTCGCCTATCGGAAGCTCGCCGAGGGCAAGCATCTCCCTTGCTATACGCAGCTTTTCCGATATGATGAAGTCCTTCGGGGCATATCCGAGCAGCCTTCTGAACATACGGTAAAACGAGTCCGGCGTCATGCCGAGAATATCCGAAAGCTCGCTCTGAAGAATATTTTTTCTTATGTTTACGTGTATGTACTGAAGCACCTCGGCAAGCTTTTCGTGCCGTTCCATTATGTCGCTCCCGCCCGATTTGGGCAGGGCTCCGTCCAGAACCGTCCTTGCGAGACGGTAAATATCAGATTGCATTTTGACGGCGTTTTCAAGACGGGCGTTTGTAAACTCCCTGTCGGAAAAGAGCGAGCAAAGCTCCTTGCATAGAGCCGTTATTTCCCTGCCGGTATCTCCGCCGAAATGAGTTTCAAAATCAAAAAGCGAAAAGACCCGAAGGTTTGAATATACAAAAAGACTGACCGCGGCAAAGACTATCGCGCTTTCTTCGCAGACGTCGAGCGTATATTCCGTGTCGCACGGAACAAGCACCGCTTCCCCTTCCGATACGGCTATCTGTTTTTCGCCGGTGTCGATAAGAAAGCTTCCCTCTTCCGCGCAAAGAAAAAGCTCAAAAGGCAATTTTGTTGCAAGAACCGTTTCATTATGACGGTATTCTCTTCTTCCCGAAAGCATAAGCCCTGCGGAAACCGTGTTTTCAAGTGTCAGCTTTTCCAAATTCATCCCTCCGTTTTTTATTTTTTCGATATGTAGAAAACATAGTACAGCACAACTGCGACAACGGACACTACCGTCAGAACTCCGAGGACGATAATATTGTTTCTGGTAAACTTCGGTTTTGACTCCGTGTATGGCGTCAGCTTCATCTTCGACATAAACGGAACCATCGCAAAGAGGAATATCGAAAGAAGAAGCGACTCCGCCGGAAAAAGAGCGGCGTTTTTCAGCGTTCTCGCAAGCGTGAAAAGCTTATATGTTTTTTCGGTTGCGAAATAAATGCTTTGCCAACGCATTATTATCGGCGTAAGAAGCAGATTGCAGACGATGACGACGGAAAATCTCGCAAGTATCACCCTGCCGACGGAAAGCCTCGTTCTGTAAAGGAAAAGTCCGAAAATGAACGAGCTCATCATCGCCGTGATTATAAACGGGAAGAAATAATCTCCGTGCGGAAAAAGAAACGCGCCGAGAGTATCGCTTATCGCTCCGCTCGCAAGCCCGACAAGCGGACCGTACACCATCGAGCCCAATGCGTTTGCAAAAAAGCCGACGGATATATAAAGAGCGTTCGGTATCAGCGGGATACTCAAACCCCGCAGTGTGACGCGGAGCGCGGTTATCATAGCCGCAATGATTATTGTTCTCGGATTTGCAAATTCCGAGGCTGCCCGCTTCCAATAACTCCTGTTGAACGGAGACGGAAAACATTCAAGAGAAGTCCCTGCCTTATTCATCCGTTTTCCCCCTTTTGATGAATTTCTCCGCCGCAGACGAAGCGCGGAAAACATCCCCTCGCCGTCGGCAACGGAATCGCAACGCCGATAATGCGGTCGGGGCGAAAGGCAATCGCCTTTCTGCCCGTCGCTTGCGTGCGCTCCGTGATGTCCTGATATATCAGAATGATTATATCACTAAAAAAAACATAATTCAATAGAAAGAGACAAATTTATATACGTTTTTTACGCAGATATCACCCTTTCAGCAACGAAAGAAAAGCGGAAGAAATTCTTTCCGTATCGCAGGTTGCGCCCTTGGCAAAAAGGACGTAATCTCTATAATAAATAAATTCCGTATTTTCGGATGGGTCGCACGGGACGGGCTCGTAATTGCTCTTCATTTCGGCACATAGGCGTTCTGCGTCAATTGCGGTTTTCGTCTTTATCAGTATCAGTTCAAACCCGTCCGAAGAAAAAACCGGAGAAAATATTTTCGCGTTTTCGACGCCGTTTTTATAAGTTTTTTCGGAAATGCCGATGATATAGCAGTCGTCTTCTTTTATGTCTTTATCCGTAAGCTCCCTTCCGGACGCGCTTTTTACGGTTTCCGACATTTCGGAAAAAGATATATTTTTCGCTTCGCCGCATGAACAGAGTACAATCAGCAGCGCGAGAAAAATCATTGAAAATTTTTTCATAAAAAATCACCTCAACGCTATTGTTTGAGGTGATTTGAGATTTTATTCATCAATGAGCTTCATACCAGTTCCTGCCCTGCGATATGTCAACCGTCAGCGGCACGGAAAGCGTCGCCGCGTGTTCCATTTCATATTTCAGAATTTCCTCGGCTCTGTCCGCACACGACTCCGCCGCTTCGACTATAAGCTCGTCGTGAACCTGCAAAATAAGTCTTGCATCGAGTTTTTCCTCTTTCAGACGTTTATCAACGGCAACCATCGCCATTTTGATAATGTCTGCCGCCGCGCCCTGAATAGGACTGTTCATAGCGACTCTTTCTCCGAAGGCTATCTCATTTTTTCTGTGTGATTTCAACTCCGGAATATATCTGCGACGACCGAAAAGCGTTGTCACATAGCCGTTCTTTTTTGCTTCTTCAACCACGTCGGAAAGATATTTTCTTATCTTCGGATATGACTGAAGATAGCTTTCTATATACTCCGCCGCCTGCCTGCGACTTATATGCAAATCCGTGGCAAGCGAGAATTCGCCCATTCCGTACATTATTCCGAAATTGACGGCTTTTGCTCTCTTGCGCATTTCAATCGTAACTTCATCCTTTGAAACGCCGAACATTTTCATCGCCGTTGACGAGTGAATGTCAAAACCGGAAAGAAACGCCTCACGCATATTTTCGTCGTCCGAAACGGCACAAAGTATGCGCAGCTCTATCTGCGAATAGTCCGCGTCTATAAGCACTCTTCCGTCACGCGTCGGGACGAAAAACTTACGGAACTCTCTTCCCAGCTCGGTTTTTATCGGAATGTTCTGAAGATTCGGCTCCGCAGAGGAAAGCCTTCCCGTCGCCGTGACAGCCTGCTTGAAGCGCGTATGCACTCTGCCGTTTTCGTCGGCAGCTTCTATAAGCCCGTCCGCATAAGTGCTTTTGAGTTTTCCGTCCGCACGGTATTCGAGAATGTAGTCTATAATGGGAGAAAACGGTCGGAGCGATTCAAGCACTTCGGCACTTGTCGAATATCCGCTTTTCGTTTTTTTACCGGTCGGCAGGTGCATATCGTCAAAAAGCACCGCGCCGAGCTGCTTCGGCGAATTTATATTGAATTCCGTTCCCGCAAGCATATAAATCTGTGTTGCGAGTTGTTCCTGTGCTTCGCCGAGTGCCGATGAAAACTCTGCGAGCTTTTCCGTATCGACCTTAAACCCCTCGCTCTCCATTTCGTAAAGAACGTTTGCGAGAGGAAACTCCGTCTTTTTATACAGCTTCATTTGTCCGGTTTTTTCAAGCTCGGCGGTAAAAACGCCGTAAAGCGAATATATATAATAAGCCTCCGACGCCTTGTCCTTCACTTCCGCGCCAAGATATCTCGAAACCGCTTTTTCAAGAGAAACATCGCCGACGCCGCCCATACAGAGATAACCCATAAGCATTACGTCATCCTTGCAGGAGGAAAAATCAACGCCGTATTTTTCAAGCTGATGACGGGTTTCCTTTACGTCATAGCATACAAGACGCGCCCCGCCGCTGAAAAGACTTTTGTTTTGCGCAATTCCGCTTATGCAAAGCAATTTCCCTTCATGTGCGAGATATATTTTATCGTTTTCAAAATCTATCGAACAACCGCAGACGACGCTTGCGTCTATATCGTTCGCCGTCGACTCCTCTGCCTCCGGAACCTCCGGAAGTTTATCTGCACTTGCTGCCTCACCGAGTCCGAAGCGCTTTATAAAACCCGAAAAATCAAGTTTTCGGAACATTTCGTAAAGCGCGGCACCGTCGATACCTTTGTATTCAACCTCGTCAAGCGACGGCAAAGACGGAACATTTTTATCTATGGTCGCAAGCGTGCGCGAAAGAAATACCGCGTCCTTGCTCTGCTCAAGCTTCGATTTTACACCGGCGGAGAGTGTGCCCGTCGCATAGATTTCGTACAGACGGTCAATATTTCCATATTCTTCAATCAGCTTTCCCGCCGTTTTTTCGCCTATTCCCGCCGCGCCGGGAATGTTGTCCGAGCTGTCGCCCATCAGCGCCTTCATATCGACAAACTGCGAAGGGTAGATGCCGTATTTCGCGCGGAATGCTTCAACGTCATATTTTACGGAGTCTCCCGTCGTTGCAAGCAGAACGGTTGTATTGTCATTTATAAGCTGAAGCGAGTCTTTATCCCCCGTGACAATATATGTCATAACGTCGCTTTCCCCGCATATGCGCGAATAAGTGCCGAGAATGTCGTCCGCTTCATAGCCCGAAAGCTCAACGCAATGCGCCCCCATTGCACGAAGACACTCCTTTGCGGGAGCGAACTGCGAAAGCAATTCCGGCGGCGTTACGTGCCTGCCCGCCTTGTATTCGGCAAACATTTTGTGTCGGAACGTCGGCGCATGAACGTCGAAAGCAACGACAAAATAGTCCGGATCAAGCTCCGTTACGTGCTTTGAAATTATATTTATCATTCCGTAAATCGCGTTTGTCGGCGTACCGTCCCTTGCGGTCAGTCCGCGGACGCCGTAATATGCGCGGTTTATTATGGAGTTTCCGTCAACGCAAAGCATTTTCTTCATAATCGCTTCAGTCCTCTTTTCCGATTGTTAAGCATAGTATATCACATTTTTTATTATTTGCAAACAAAATCTTGACAAATCGAAAAGCTTTTGCTATAATAACATTCGCCGACGCTACTATGGCTCAGTTGGCAGAGCGCGTCCTTGGTAAGGACGAGGTCGCCGGTCCGAATCCGGCTAGTAGCTCCAAAAATCCCGCACTTGCGTGCGGGATTTTTATTTTTCTCTATTTCAGCGGCAAAAGCATTAAAACAATCTCCTGCCAGCCCGCTTTGTGCAGGCGGAATCCTTTCGGGTTTCTTCCGTACTCGATAAATCCGAGGCTTTTATAAAGGCTCACAGCGGCGACATTGTCCGAAACAACATCCAGCTCAAGCTGCTCATATCCGGCGTTTTTTGCGCACTCTATGCACGCCTCCGCGAGCGCCCTGCCGATTCCGAGTCCGCAGAAGTCTTTTTCAACGCTTATCCCGAACTCCGCGCGATGGCTGACTTTTTCCTTTCTTCCGACGGCGTCGATCCCGGCCGTTCCGACGACTCTGCCGTCAACAATGGCACACATCTCTATCTCTCTTTCGCTTTCTTCCTTTGAGGAAAGATAAATCCTTTCCATCCCGATCTCCATAATATCCCCGTCCGACTGCGACGGAAGAAAATCTGTCTCTTCGTGTGTCAGACGGAATATTCTGCAAACTTCTCCGGCGTCGGCAGCCGTTGCATTTTTCAAAACACAGCTGCGACCGTCCTTCAGAGCAACAGTCTTTTCAAACCTCATTATTTCTTTCTCCCGTACGGTTTTTTCTGCTGACGACACCACGTTTTCATAACAAAGTTATGTGAAAGGTGCTTGACGGCAAAAACCTGAAGTCTTGCGGCGGCGCCGCAAACGGAAACCTTTTTGTGCTTTTTCATATCCTTTATAGCACGGCTGACAACCTGCTCCGCCGTGTAATAATGACTGTAATACGTTATGACGGAGTCATCCTCGACCGCGTGGTCAAAGAATTCCGTCTTTACCCAGAACGGGCACACCGCCATAACATCAATTCCCTTCGGAGCAAGCTCTGCCGCAAGTCCCTGCGAAAAGCTGAGTACAAACGCCTTGCTTGCTGCGTAAACGTTGATATATGGCACGGGCTGGAACGCCGAAAGCGAACCCATTTCATATATCTGGCTTCCGTTTTTCATATAAGGAATCGATTTGTATGTCATGCCGACAAGCGCCATATCGTTCAGCTCTATCATCTGATAATATGTTTCAAGAGGCATATCCGTCGTTGCCGCAAATTTGCCAAAGCCTCCGGCGTTTACAAGCACCTCTATTTCCGGATTTTCCTCTTCAAGCATTTTTCCGTATGTCTCTATGCTTTCCTTCTTCGTAAGGTCGAGAGAGAGCGGTCTTATCTGCGCGCGCGTTTTGCCTTTCAGCTCTTCAAGACGGTCAAGCCTGCGGGCAATGACCCATATCTCGTCAAAATTATGGCAGGCATCAAGCTGAAAAACAAATTCTCTTCCCATTCCGGAGGACGCCCCTGTTATAACGGCAATTTTCATATCTATCAAAAACTCCTTTTCCCTTTGTTCAGACAAATTTTATCACAACGCACCTCTGTTGTCAACAGTTTTGCCGCGCAAAAGAAAAGCACCCCGCAAGAGGCGCTTTCATTTTTTAAGAGCGTATTCAGTTGCTTGCTACATAGGACGAAAGATCCGTCGGAACTTCAATATACGCGCCGACTTCGGGACTCCATATGCCGACCTGATCCAAGCACTTTTTCGTTATCAGGGTCTTGTTTCCTCCGACAAGACTGAATTCGAGACCGATATGGAAGCTTGTCCAATACCCTGTAAAGTAACCGTTTTCGTCAATTCCAAACGAAATTGTCGGAACCATATAATGATACTCCTTTGCAGAGCCGAGAATCGTCTTTCCGTATCTCTCGCGGACAGCCTGCTCAAGCTCCTCGATGTCGCTTCCGTAGACCTCGCCGAAATCAAACTCACCGAGATTTATCTTTATCTGCATCGATCCGCTGTCGAACGTTATTACTTCCGCTTTTTCAAACAGTTCTTTGGGAAGCATATTCCTTATATCATCTATCGAAGGCAGGAGCAGATAACTGTCTGATTCATCGGAAATATTGTATCTGGTCTTTTGCCCGCCTGCGTTCAGATACTCTGTTTTGTCATTTCTGTAAACGGCTGCCTCGCGCGTTTTTCCGTCTTCCTCTATTTTAATTTCGCCGGATCCGATGATAACGCCGCTGGTAAGTCCCTTTACGTCGCCGCCGAAACGCACGTTCAATTCGCTCTTGACGCCATCGAATTCGTATTTTGCGTTGTTTATCATATAGTATTTATAAGAGTCGCGGTCCTCTGTCTTCATCAGAGCTCTCATAAGCAGATAATACGCTTCGTTTTCAAGCTTATAATCGTCAAGATTGCCCGGAACGTCAACCTTGACCTTCGCTCCCGTGTTCAGAATCTTTGTATCAACCTGCGCCGCAGAGGAGGAAAGCGTCGTTCCGTCAGCATTTTTGAGTACAAGATCGTAGCTGACGGAATGTTCGCAGATTATGCCGTCCGAGTCTATCGTAACGGAGATCAGTGCATTCGAAATTTCATATCCGTAATTGTATTCTTCGTATTCCGAAAGAGTATCGGCAACACTTCTGAAACAACGGAGAAACTCCTTCTGATCAAGCACAATGCCGGTTATCTTTGTTTTGCCCAATACCGTTTCGACCTCAACGTCATCAAACGCTTTTTTCGGAAGCTCAACAAGGAGCTCCTTGAAAGGCGAAACAAGGTTGTAAGCGGCTATCGGCTCAACCTCAATATCAAATTTTCCGTTACCGACTCCGGCAACTGTAACATAAGCATAGCCGTTCTCGTTATAAACGGAAACTCTGCCGCTTGACAGAGAGCCTTTGGATTCAACATATCCGGAAGCTATGGGCTTCCCGGTATCAAAGCCGGATATTTTTGCCCCTGACGAAACCTCTGTCAAAACGCTTACGCCAAGATACGATGTTGCCGTCGCCTTTGACAGCATAGCATACTCAACGGCGCTGAGACTTCTCGTTTTTCTGAAAGCGTTGAGATATGCCTTATATGCGTCTGCCGCAGAAAAATAACTGTCTATATCAGCCGGCACGTCAACCTTGACCTCCGCTCCGGGATTGACAAATTCTATTTCTATCGAAGCGTTAAGCTCTATATCTTCATCTTCCTCTGTTTTTGAAGCTTCGTCTTTGACAAGCGTATAGTCGAGGCTGTATTTCGATATATATCCGTCGCTGCCGATGCACACATTTACGTTGACGCCGCGGAATGACATTTCCGATAGCGAGGAATAATCATCCTCTTCAATGAATTTGAGAAAGCTCTCAAGCGCTTCTTTATAACTGCTCTTGAACTGCTCCGAAGTCAGCTCGAAGGCGATTGTCTTTGTGCCGTCATCGTTTTCAACGATATTGACATCCTTTAAAATCTCCTCTGGAAAAGCAACGATTGATTTTTTCGTCATCGAGGAAAGGTTGTATGTAATTGCTTCGGGAGAGTCGATTGCAATCTTCTTTTTTGACAGTTTTGCAATATCGATATATGCCATTCCGTCCGCATTGTAAACAGATGCGCTGACCGTGACCCCGCCAATTGACAGATCGACAACGCCCGATGAAACGGGTTTTTTATCATTTATGCCGACGGTCTTTGCGTGCGTTTTGACATCAATTCCGATTTCCTCTTCGCCATTGACCATCGAAACGTCCATTTTGCAGTTATATTCAACGGCACTGAGCGCTTTTGTTTTTCCGTAAGCATCAGAAAATATATCGTACGCCGTTTTCTTAACAGGCACTATGACTTCGGCTTCGGTTGTCGATGTGGTTGTTTGCTGGGTTTTTCCGCAAGCTGTGAGAATAAGCGCGGAAGCGGCAATAGCGAGCGCGAGTATAAAAACAGTGATTTTCTTCATTTATGAGTTTCTTTCTGCCATAGCTTAAAAAAAGCCGCCGTAATCAGATCGAAAACGGCGGTTTTGACATTTTGCTTATCAAAGATATGCTTTCAGATCTTCGGGTAGCTCCTCTTCCTTTACGGAAGATGTAAGTACAAGATTTATTCCCGCATGGTCGGCAAAGGCGGCGGCTGAGCGGACAAACTTTGCAAGACCTTCGACGGTATCGTCACACATTTTTATTGCAGAATCGATAAAGACGTGCGTTATGTCGTGATTTGATGCGTAAATGCCGCACACAAAACCGTAAAGAGCGTCCGAACCGGAAATACCGTATTCGGATGTATTCATAAGCCTTGCTTTGTACGTTACGTCGAAACGGAGCTTATCGCCTTTTTCAAGACATACGACCGCACCGTTTGAAGAGGAAGCTGCGGAATTGACCATTTCGATGAGCGTTTTTGTTTTTCCCGTGCCTTTCAGGCCTACAATGAGTTTAGTCAAGATAATCACTCTTTCTCAGCGGATTTGGATTTTTTATTCCTGCGCTCGTCCGCTGACAATGGCGCAGGCTGTTATCTGTTATTATGATACTACAAACGCGTGAATTTTGCAAGTAATATTTTCGGTAAATTGATTAAATATTTTTGAACTTTGCGATTTTATTCCTTCGGAATGATGTTTTTAATCATTTTTTCGGCTTTTATCCTCGGAATTATAACGTCCCTGCCGCATTTTGCACAGCGCAGCTTGATATCCGACCCCGCATAAAGCACGGAAAAGCGTTTTTCGCCGCATGGGTGTGA
This sequence comes from Eubacteriales bacterium, assembly GCA_018383975.1. GTDB lineage: Bacteria > Bacillota > Clostridia > Oscillospirales > CAG-272 > CAG-841. Next base: position 26,366 of record JAHAZT010000027.1, read on the forward strand.
TTTTTTCATTACTACGACATCGCCGACACTTATTTTCGGTATTATCACAAAAGTCACTTCCCTTCGCTTTTATTATACCACATGCGCACGAAAAAAGGCAACACCTTTATTAAGAAAAACGGCGGAATTTTCCGCCGTTTTTCTCTATTTTTTAACCGTGATTCTGACAGAGTGATTTTTCCCGTCGGGATAAAAAACCGTTTCCGAAACTGGCTTCCCCTTTGATATCGTCTCGCCGTCAAGACAAACGGCGTTTTCTTCGCCGATTGAAACGCAAACACGGTAAACGCTTTTTCCTTTTGTTATCTCAAGCGAAAATCCGTCAAATGACTCAGAAAGCACCGGCGAAATATAAAATCCGCCGTCGACCTCTTTGTAACCGCAGAGCGACGATATCACCGCCGTCCTGTACCAGCCTGCTGCTCCGGTATACCAACTCCATCCGCCGCGTCCGGCATTTCTTCTGTATGAGCCGACGTCGCCGCACAAAACGTAAGGCTCCGCTCCGTAACGGATAAGACGTTTTTCGCTTTTGATGGCAGGGTTTATCGCTCTCAGCATTTCATAAGCGACGCCGCCCTCTCCTATTCCGGCTGTCGCCATCGCACCCCATATCGCAGCGTGTGTATACTGACCGCCGTTTTCTCTTATGCCGGGCGGATATCCTTTTATATATCCCGGCGAACGGAGAGTTTTATCAAACGGAGGAGAAAGCAACTTTATAATGCCGAGGTCCCTGTCATAAAGCTCGTTTATTGCCGTCGTTATCGCGATTTTTGCCCGTTCCGACGGGTTCCCGTCCGCGCAAAGGACGGAAAATGCCTGCGGAAGAATGTCTGTCCGGCACTCGTCGCAGGTTTTTGAGCCGAGAGGAGATCCGTCATCAAAAAATCCGCGCAGATACCTGTCGCCTTCAAAGCAGTACATTTCAACTGCTTCTTTCAGTATAGCAGAAGTTTTTTCAAATCTTTCGGCGTTTTCTCCGTCGCCGCGCTCCGCGCAAATAACGGCAAACGCCGAAAGCCTTGCCGCCGCAAACTGGGAAAGCCAGACGCTCTCTCCCTTTCCGCCCTTACCGACCTCGTTCATTCCGTCATTCCAGTCGCATGTGCCGAAGAGCGAAAGCCCCTTGTCGCCCAATCTGCAAAGTCTCTCCGCCGCTCGCAAAAGGTGAACAAAGAGCGGATATTTTTCTTCCGTAAATCTGCCGAATTCGTATCTTTCAATTTCTCTTGAGTCAAGCGGAGGAGACGAAACAAACGGCAGGCGAATATCCAGCAGCGACATATCGCCGCTGCGGCGGATATACTCCTCTGCTCCGTAAAGCAGCCAAGCGCAATCATCGGAGCAACGGGTTCTTATGCCGTAATGACCGCCGCCGCCCTCATAGAGATTATGCCACCAATGCATAACGTCACCCTCTTCATACTGATGACACGCGCAGAAAATTATCTGCTTTTTCAGCATATCCCCGCCGACGGAAAGGCAGTCCTGAAGCTGGTCGCGGAAGCCGTAAGCCCCGCCGTTCTGATAAAAGCCCGTCCTTGCCGTAATTCTTGAAGCGACGCATTGATAATTGAACCACCGGTTCACCGTCATATCAAAAACAGGGTCGGACGTTTTTATTGTCACGTCCGGTTTAATATCCGTGCAGGCACGCGATTTTTCACCGGAAAGAAAGGCCTCTCTGCAATATTTTCCGTCAGAGTCGGTGCGATAAGCAAACAATGCAAAACCGCATGACACCGTCCTTTTTCCGACGGTAAGCTCCGCGCCGACCGCGGCGCAGTCAGCGACCCCGCCAAACACCGCACCTGCGCTTTTCAATGCCGCCGTGTCCGTATACACACGACTTTTATCGGCGTCTGTCATAATACAAATTTTCGGCGCGATTTTCTCACCGCAGACTCTTTTTACGGAAACCGTCCCACGCTCCGCATTTGCCGAAAACAGATACTGTCTTGCCTTTGCCGCCGACGCCCCGAGACAAGCCGTCACGGAATATATTATTTCAACAGATTGTTCCGTATCCGCACTGAGTTTTACGGAAATATATTTCATTGCGAGCTTTTCGTCAAGCGTGACCTCAACCGTATAGCTAATCCCGCAAGCCCTTCCGACATATTTCACTCCGCCGAAAAAGTAATCTGCGTATGCCGCGCAGGCACACATATCAAAATCCGATATACGACCCGCGTCGTTTGTGATACGCATTATCAGCAGCTCGCCGCCGTCCTCGGTCATAGCTCTGCCGTCGTGCGGTGTCAGCTTTTGCAGAGAGCTGTTTGCGCCGAATGTAAAGCCGAGCGAATTCTGCGTTGCGACAAAACCCGCTGTTCCTGTCGACACTATCTGCGCCCATGGGCGTTTTATCTCCTTCTTGTTGCAGAAAAAACCGTTGCGATGAAATACCCCTCCGATAACCTTTTTAACAGCCCCGTCTGCAATAGGCGCGTTGCAATCGGTTATATCGCGGAACGGCGGACGGCAAAGCATTTTCTTTGTTTCGTCCGATATCGGTGTGAAATATTTATTTGAAAAAAGCGTTGCGGAAAGAGGCTGCGAGCTGTCGCATACCGCTCCGCACATTCTCTCAAGAGCGAATTTTTCAGATCCGGTAAGCTTATCGGCGTTTATCGGAAAAATCCCGCCGTCGACGGAAATAAAGCTTTCGCACCCCATATCTTTCACGAGCTTTTTTATATGTGAAAGCGCACTTTGCCTGTATTCATCAATCTCTCTGTAAAAAATCAGAAGGTCAAAACGCAAGCCTCTTATGCAGGCATAGCGGAACATTCCGATAATCGCTTTGAGGTTTTCGCTCCGCTTTCCCCCGAAACGGAAAAACCTGACCGCCAGCATCGGCAACTCTCCCGATAATGAAAACCTGTAAAAATCGCTCGTTTTTATCTGACGGGAAAGCATTTCGCCCATACCGGCTCCCTCCGCCTGCGGAAAATAAACGGCTCTCAGCAGATATCTTTCCATAGCGTCCGCATAAACTCCTATGCCGGCGGCGGACTTCATCATTGCACATATGCTTTCAAGCGATGTTTTTTCACGTTTTTTTCCGAGAAAATAGAGCAGGTCGTCTTTGTTTTTGGAATAACCTATCGAAAATATCGCCGAACGGCTGTTTTTGCAGACCGCTCTGAAAAGCGGGACTGTCGGCGCGCCGGTTCTTTCTCCGCACGGGATTCTGATAAGCTCCGCAATTTCCTTTTCACCGTAGCCCGAAGAAAGGTCGTCCGCACCGGTATCAAATTCAAAGCCGTTTTTGCTTTTCGCCGTTATGCCGAGATAAACAGCTTCTCCGTTTCCTCTCGGTCTTCTGCGGAAAACGACGGCGTTCTCCTCCGGATTGAAGTCACATTCAAGAAAAAGCCCCGAAAAGCATTTGTGTGCTTTATATGCCTTTTCACCGCACATTATCGGTTCAAAAAACAACATTATCCTTGAATTCGGATTGCCGGAATTCAGCCTTGCCGACAAAATAAATTCGGAATGTTCCGGAGAAACCGTAAGCGAAACGGAAAAGTCGCACGAGAATTTCTCCCCGCGATGAACGGAAGAATACGTTATTGCGTCCGCTCTGCCGGAAAACGAAAATTCCGAATCAAGACTTTCATCGGTATATCCGAGCGGAACAGCCGAAATAATTTTTCCGTCGACCTCCGCAGCAAGGCACAGTCCTCCCGAAAGCGAAAAGCGGTCAAAGTCCGAATATGCAATGCAGTCATCGCCGTCCGAAAGCAGAATATGTCCCGAACTTGACGCCGTTATCCTTGTTTTCCCGTTCGATACGGCGCAAACCTCCGGATAAATGACGTTGTATCCCGGTTTTCTTTTTTCCGTTGCGTCGACGTCGGGAGGAAGCGGCTTCGACGGAGCCTTTTCCGTCCTGCGCGGCTTTGAAACGGGAACCTTGTCCGGCACTCTTTCGCAAAGAAGAATTTTACCCGCACGCATTGTCGGCGAACGCATAAATCTGCGGACAAAAACGTCCTCAAAGCATATATTCGCCGCAGCGGCAAGACTCATTCCCTTGTGGTGCGACATATAGCTTTTTATAACGGCATATCCGTCTCCCACGCGTCCGGAGGAAAAGTCGACAGATTCGCAAAATCCGTATTTCCCGCTTGCTCCGAGAGCGCGCAGTTCGGCAAGCTGACCCATTGCGGCAACGGGGTTTTCCCTCATCATAAGAAATACGGAATATGGTGATATTACCTCGTTTTTTTCAAACTCGGGGTCAAGCGAAAGTGCCTCCGCGCCAAATGCTCTGTATTGATAATTCATTCGGCTGTCGAACCCGAAATATTGCGACTCCGACATTCCCCAAAGCGAAAAATACCGTCCGCGCAGAAAACGTTTTCCGGCACATTTTCTCTGCATCGCGTATGCAAAATCAACCCCGAAACGGGCGGCGGAGCCTTTTTCCGCAGGCAAAAACAGCGAAGGCATAAAGTATTCAAAAGCCGTTCCGCTCCATGAAAGAAGTCCTCGTCTGCCGCCCCTCGCGCCGACCCTTCTCGCCGGCGAAAAGTAATGCTCCGAAGGCACCTGTCCCGTCGCTACGGCGTAATAACCCGTCAGCCGCGACTCGCTCATAAAAATATCGTATCTGCTGTCCGAATACCGACCGGAGGCGACGTTATAGCCTATATAAAACAATTTTCTGTTCCTGTCATAAAGGGCGGAAAGGTCGATGGATAAAAGAATATTTTCAAGCCTTCTCACAGTGTCGAGAAGTGACGGCATTTCAAAAGCATATTCTTTCAATCCCTCGCAGACGGCAACAAGGCAAACGGCAAAATTGCCGCTGTCGACAGAGGAAACAAACGGCTCACCGATGACTTCAAGCGTTTTCAGGTCGTACCAATTGTAGAGATTTCCGCGCCATTTGAGTAATTTTTCAACCGACACTGCGGCGTTTTCAATATACATAGCGAGCATTTCACTGTCAATATAACCGAAGTCACGCGCCGCAAGCGCTGAAATGAGAAACATTCCGATGTTTGTCGGCGATGTTCTCATTGCCACTCTTTCGACAGGCGAAAACTGATAATTGTCCGGCGGCAACCAGTTTGTCTTCTCCCCGACATTGTCCGCAAAGAAACGCCATTCCTTTGCACAGAGCGTTTTCAGCTTCGAGCGGATATTTTTCGATATATGCTTTTTTCCGCCGTTACCGGAAGAACAGAAATAAGACGCGGCGGGAAATAACGCCCAAAGCGCGCCGAAAAGCTTTATGAAGTCCGGAAAAACGCATATTGCGAGCAGCCCGATCGCCGTCGACGCAAGCATTTTTCCGTAGTGAGACAGAATATCTGTATTTTCCGCTTCTCCGTCTGCCGCCGTTTTCCAGTCAAGAAAGTGTTCTCCCGAAACCGAAAAACGATATGCCGTTCTGACGGCGGCGTCCGCAAAGACATATGCCTCATGCGCCGTCGACATAAACGAAAAAACAAACCTTTCCGCCGCATATAATATACCCTTTGCGTAACCGAAGAGCGCGCCTGCGCGAAAAACTCCGCCGCTTAAAATCGGCAGAACAATGCTCTCCGCAAGCGGATAAGCAATATAAGCGAAGGCGAACAAGGCGGTGATATATGCCGCACCGTTGCCGGAAAAAAGCGAAAGAAAAAGCGCGATTATTGCCGAAAGCGGAGCAAAATGCCTTATTGCGTTGTCCGCTATGCGATGTTTTCCCGCCGCGCCGACGGGATTTTTTATTCTCTCTCCCGCGCTGTTCTCCGCGCTGCCGCACAGATACGGCAAGGATTGCAAATCACCTCTTATCCATCTGTGCAGACGCGTATAATACGAAAGTGCGTTTGACGGTGTTCCGTCTGTAAGCACGACGCCGCTCGCCGCTCCGCACCGCAAAAGGCTTCCCTCAATAATGTCGTGACTTAAAATTTTCTCGCCGGCAACGGAAGCGTCACACGTTTTCAGAAAAGCGGAAATATCTATCATTCCCTTGCCGCAGAAGCACCCGATTCCCATCACATTCTGATAAAAGTCCGTGCCGCTTCCGGTATATACGTCAAGCCCGCCGTCACCTCCCGTGAGCGACGCAAAAAGCGTTGCGTTTGCTGAAAAAAGCGACGGTATCACCGCCGGCTGAATTACCCCGTATCCGGAAACGATACGCCCTTTTTCTTCATCGAAAACCGCTCTGTTTGCCGGATGAAGCATTATACCCGTAAGTTTTCTCACAGAGCCGTAAAAAAGCTCGGTATCTCTGTCCAGCGTGAGAAGATATGCGCATTTGCGCACCTCGCCGACGTTGCCCGCAGAGCAAATCCAGTCGCCTTCTCCTCCTGCCGCAAAGCGGCAGAGATTAAGTATTCCTCCGCGTTTTCTCTCCCAAGCCATATACTTTTTCTGACATCCGACATACGTCCGCTTTCTTATAAAAAGCGCAAAGCCGCCGCCGTATTTTTCGTTCAGAGCGGATATCCTTGCTTTTGCATAAGAGATTTTTTCGTCATCTGCGGAAGCTGTCGGGGCTTCCGCTTCTCCGAGGTCGCCGAGAACTGAAAAAATATATTTCCCGTCCCTGTTGCGAAGATAAAAGTCCTCCAGTCTGTCAAAAACCTCACAGTCACGCTTTTCGCCGTAAAGCACCGTTGCAATCGTGACAAGGCAACGCGCGTCGTCAAGCTCTTTTCCCGATGAAAGCGAAAGCAATCGGGAAGGAGGGCAACGGCGAAGATAAACAGCGGACACAAACCGTTTGGAAAGCTCATAAACCGGCGCAATTGCAAAAACGGAAAACCACGCGGCAGGCGTTCCGGAGCAGAGATAAATATAAATTCCGAGGATGGAAAGTGTCAGCGCGCATACGGAAACAAAATATCCGACAGCGGACTTTTTGGCTCCCGAACACAGCATTTTTCCGAGGTCACACTCGTTCGCCCTTGCTTTTGAAAGGCACCTTTGAGCCGCTTCCGCCTCATCAATGTTCCATTCGATTGCTTTTTCTTTTACGCGACGTATATATTCCCGCTTGCTTTCGTCGGAGCAATGGGAAAACGTTTCGTCCTCCGAAAGAATGAGCGCAACGGGACAAAATCCGAATAAAATGCGGGAAAAATCAATTTGAGAAATTTTTTCGTCACAAAAAATAAGCGACGAGGTCTCACCCTCCGCTTCCGGCAAATTGATGATGTCGCACAGTCTTTCCGCCGCGGCGATACGGAGCATATCCGGCAGGCTTTCCGTTTCGGAACAGGAAAATCCCCTTTTTTCCGAAGAAAGCGCGACAAACAGACTTTCCTCACTTATATTGCCGCCGCAAAGCGATATATAATTTTCCGCAAAAATATAAACAAGCGGAGTGCCGTTTTCGTCCGCCGGCAGCTTAAACGCTCCGGACAGGCTTTTAAGTGCCGCTTGTGCCGCACCGAAAGTCTCCTCTGCAATTTTTTCATCGGCAAGACGTGTTATCGCCCTTCTCTTTTTCTTTACAAAACGCCGAACGCTAACAGTCTCTGTTTTTCTCTCGTTGAAATTCATCGGAGCCGAAGCACCCATACAATCCTCCGCAAAATAAATTTTTACTTATATTATTTACCTTGCGTCGGCTCAAATATACGGTTTTGTGTCAACATAAAAGCCGCGGAAAGCAATTCTGCCTTTTCCGCGGCTCTTTGACTTATTTGATTTTTACAGTGACCTTTCCGCCGTAATCAGAAATTAAAACGGGGCTGTCACATTTTCCCGCAAAAGCGAGGACGTTTTTATTTGAAAAAATAATGCTCTGCGCCGAAAGGCACTTACCCGTGTCAATATTTTTCTTGCGCACGGGTCCGTGCGCACCGAAGAACACAAGCGCGGCGGAATAAATCCTTGCGTCGTTTATTTCCTCCGCCCCCGCTCCGCTGTAAAGCATTACCTCATTTTCGCCGAGATAAACCGAAAAACTGATAACGGGGTGCTTTGACCTTTTGAGAAGCGTGTATTCCGGAAGCGAAATTTTCATATCGCCGCATGAAACCGCCGATTCCGCCCGACGATTATAAAACTCCGTTTGTACGCCGTTTTCATCGGCTATCGCAAGAATGTTCATTATAATTTCCGAGTCGGCGACGCTTTCCGCTGCGGGAATAAGCAATTTATTTATTTTGAAATATCCGCAGAGCCTGTCAAGCGTTGCCGCGTGATATCTGTGAAGATGAGTCAGAATCAGAACATCCATTTCACACGCAGCATAGCCGGAGGTCTCCGTGACGGCGGAATACGGGACGGCAAATCCGCCCGTTGAAACGTCGATTACAAAGCTCCTGCCCCTGTAAACAATGCCGAGAGCGTCGCTTGATTTTTCGTTTACTGCGGTTGCGAACATATCGTTTTCCGTCAGCCTCGACGTCACCGCGGTACAGCCGGTAAATGCCACGCAAAGCCCGACAAGCACCGCAAATATCGACCTCGGATTTATCTTCGGGACAAACACAATGACGGCAATAAATATCATTGCGGCGGCAATCAGATACGGCGTGAACGGGTATTTTAAGGAAATATATACGCCGGAAGGCGACGCAAAGAGCTTTGCAAGGTAACAGATGAGCCATGTCAGTTGCTTTGCCGCAAATGCAATAGCCGTGCCGACAATCGGGATTCTGAAAAGCACACAGAGCATCGCAAGAAGGTATAACAGCAACTGCGAAAGCGGTACAAGCACAAGATTTGAAATCGGTGAGATGAGCGAGACGCCGCCGAAAAGAAGGTATGTAACGGGGAGCGTGAACAACGTAGCGACGGCGGTTGCGAAGAGAAGCCCGAGAAAATATTTTACCGCGGAGCGGAAAAATTTCTTTGTGCGCGAATAGGTTTTTCTCGTCATCGGCGCAAAGTGCGGAAGAAGCCTGTCCGAAAACAGCACAAGTCCGAGTGTGGCGGAAAACGACATCCAGAGTCCGACGTCCCACACGGCGTAGCGGCGGAACGTTATTATCAGCGCAAGCGACGCAAAAAGCGATGTAAGCGAGTCCTTCTCCTCGCCTGCAAGCTGCGCCGCAAAATAGATAACAAGCATTATTGCCGAGCGCAAAACCGATGCGGAAAGCCCCGTGACAACGGCGAAAGCAACCGTTGCGAAAATTGATACGGCAATTCTTATCTTCTTTTTTACATGCACGGCTTTCAGGGAAAATTCAAGTCCTGCCGCAAGCACGGAAAGATGAAGTCCGCTCAGAGCGAGCAGATGCGAGGTGCCGCTCCTTCTGAACGCCAGCTTTATCTTCTGTGACACTCTTTCCCTGTTTCCGAGAAAAATCGCGCCCGCAAAATCCGCCTCGTCTCCGCCGATTGATTTATCGAATCTGTCCGCAAGGAATGCGTTTATCTTTTCCGGCAAGGAGTATTTCCCTCCGCCGCCGAATGAATTAAAATCGTTCGCCTCGGCGCACAGAATTACACCTTTTGATTTCAGAAGCGACGCTTCCGAGTCATCCGGCTCCGACAGGACGACGGTCACGCCTATCTTTTCGTGAATTTCCGTTTCGGGAAGATACGGAAATCCGAGCTGAATATAAAAATCCGCTTTTTCTCCGTCGACCTCCGTCACTCTTGCGTAATAAAGCGAGCCGAACGGCTTTTCATATATCGCATGGGTTATTTCAGCCATGACGGAATGCTCTTTGCCGTCATTATATTTTTTCGCCGAAATGTCCTTTTTCGCGTGCAGAGTCCCGCACAGAAGTCCGAGCAGAAGCGCAACAATGCACAAAACGGCAAAAATCACCGCGGCGACTTTCTTTTTCGACTTTATGACGGCAATTGCCGATATAACGGAAAAAACCAAGGAAATAACGATTACGGCAGTCTTCCCGCTTGTGAAAAAGAGCGTAACGGTGCATGCAAGAGCATAAAGCGCAAACATAAGCGCGCCCTTTCTGCCGTATACACTCATTTTTCTCACATCCTTTCAAAAAAACAGAAGCGGACGCAAAGTCCGCTTCCATTATAGTCATTTTTCCGTTTTTTTCAAGCATTTTCGGATTATTTTATTTTTTCAAGACGTTTTCTGAGTTCATCGGCGTTTTCCTCATAGCCGGGCTTTCCGAGAAGCGCAAACATATTCTTCTTGTAAGCCTCAACTCCGGGCTGGTTAAACGGGTTTATTCCGAGCATATAACCGGATATCGCGCACGAAAGCTCAAAAAAGTATACGAGATAGCCGAAGTCTCCCGCCGTGCGTGACGTAAGCTCGATTGAAACATTGGGAACGCCGCCGTCCGTATGAGCCATGACGGTTCCGAGGAACGCCTGCTGATTTACATAATTTATCGTTTTTCCCGCAAGGAAGTTAAGCCCGTCGGCATTGTCTTCTTCGGCTTCGATGACAAAATTATCTTCGGAGTTTACGTTGATAACGGTTTCAAACATTATCCTCGTGCCTTCCTGAATAAACTGACCGATTGAATGAAGGTCGGTTGAATATACCGCCGACGACGGATAAAGTCCTTTTCCGTCCTTGCCTTCGCTTTCGCCGAAAAGCTGCTTCCACCATTCGCAAGTCATGGCGAGCGCGGGGTCGTTTACGGCAAGTATTTCAACAGATTTTCCGTGACGGAGAAAATAATTGCGGAGAGCGGCATATTTCATACAGTCGTTTGAGAAAACATCGCCCTTGGAATATTTTTCCGCGGCAGCCTTTGCACCTGCAAGCATTTCGTCAATGTCAATGCCGGCAACCGCAATGGGAAGAAGTCCCACCGCGCTGAGAACGGAATATCTGCCGCCGATGTCATCCGGAACTATAAAGCTCTCGTATCCGAGCGTTTCCGCCTGCGGACGAAGTGCTCCTTTGCATTTGTCGGTCGTTACGAAAATTCTCTCGGACGCCGCCTTGCCGTACTTTTTTACAAGCATATCGCGGAAAATTCTGAAAGCGATTGCCGGCTCTGTTGTCGTGCCGGATTTGGAAATGACATTTATGCAAACGTCCTTGCCTTCGCATATTTCAAGCACGTCGCGAAGGTGCGAGGAGCTTATGTCATTACCGACAAAATATACGTCCGGCGTGGACTTTTTCTTGTTGTTGTAGCTTGCGCCCTTTACAAATTCGATAGCCGCGCGCGCGCCGAGATAAGACCCGCCTATCCCGATGACAACGAAAACATCACACGTTTTTATAATCTTTTCCGCTGCTTTCTTTATGCGGGAAACTTCGTCGCGGTCATAGTTTTCGGGAAGGTCGCGCCAGCCGAGAAAGTCCGCTCCCGCGCCCTTTCCGCTGAAAACCGTGTCGAAAGCGCGCTTTGTTTCGTCCGTCATAGCCGCAAGGGAAAAATCCGTCACGAATTCACGAAGATATCTGTCTGTGAAGTTGAATGCCATTTTTATGTACCTCTCAAATTTATTTTTTATGTAAGCGGGCAAGCCCGCACAGTTACATCGTTATCTGTCCCCCGGCGGGATTTCCCTCTCCTCCGGCGGAATGTTTTCCGCATCGAGCCGACTCCCCGCCGCAAAGATGTGACGAAAGGCACCTGCTCTCTCCGTCCGACTGCATAAGTATCACGGACGAGCCGAGATTTCCGCACCAATGCCTTGATATTTTATCTTTCTTATCTTTTTCTCTGTTATTCGACATAATTCTTTTCCCGAAAACGGTTTTACCGTAGTTTCTCACGCTTCGGAAAAATTATTCGTCGTCATATTCTTTTATTTTCGACATTTTGTAGCCGTCAAGGCCTGCTCTTTGCATCGCGCCGAAAATCCTGTGTCGCAGTCCCTTGTTCTCTCTTTCAAGCGTTGCGAGCAAGTTTTTCATCTCCTCGCGCTCCGTTTTTTTGTTCGCGGGACATTCAGAATCTGCAACGGGCAACTCCGCATTCGACGTAAAGTATCTCAAATCCTTTTCCTGCGCGTAAATAAACGGGCGGATGACCGTAACATCGGAACGGTCGAGATAAGTAACCGGAGAAAAACACCCAAGCCTGCCCTCATAGAAGAGGTTGAGCATAAAAGTCTGCACGGCGTCGTCGAAATGATGACCGAGGGCAATTTTTGTCGCGCCGTGTCTTTTTGCGGCGTCACAAAGCATACCTCTGCGCAGTTTTGCGCAAAGCGAACACGGATTGCTTTCCTTTCTTATGTCAAAAACAATCTTCGCTATGTCCGAAGGCTCTATATAATATTTGACGCCCAACTCCTCACAGAGCTTTTCAATCTGCGAAAAATCTGTTTTTCCCTTGCCGATTTCCTCAAAACGCATATCAATTGTCACGGCAATCAGCTCAAACGGCACAGGATAGAAATTTTTCAGGCTTGCCATTGTGTAAAGCAGAGCGAGCGAATCCTTTCCGCCCGAAAGTCCGACGGCAACGGTGTCCCCCGCCGAAATCATATTATAATCGTCGCAAGCGCGCCTTGCAAAGCTCAGAAGGCGTTTAAGTCCTTTCATAGAAACTCTCCGGATTTTTGCATTTTCAATATATAATATCAAACCCGCAACGGTTTTTCAATAAGTGATTCAATATTTATTTGTTAAATTTTATTTTCCTTCGTGTTGACGAAAAATTGGAAATATGTTGCTTCCGTTTTTCCGAATAAACAAAATCCGACAAAGGCAATACTTATTTCGACGAAAAATACAATTGCTTTTGGGAGAATCGAAAAATGTATTATAACAAAGTCGAACTTTGCGGAGTGAATACCTCAAAGCTGAAAACCCTTACGACAGAAGAAAAAAACGAGCTTCTGAAAAAGTCGAAAAACGGCGATTTGCACGCCCGCGAGGAGCTTATATCCGGCAATATCCGCCTTGTACTCAGCGTTATTCAGAGGTTCGGAAGCCGGGGAGAGGATGCAGACGACCTTTTTCAGGTCGGCTGTATCGGACTGATAAAGGCGATAGACAATTTTGACCTCGACGTCGGTGTCAGGTTCAGCACATATGCCGTGCCGATGATAATAGGCGAAATACGCAGATATCTGCGCGACAACAGTATGATAAGAGTCAGTCGCAGTCAGCGTGACCTTGCATACCGCGCGCTGCGCGCAAAGGAGGAGCTTTCGCTCCGGCTTTCTCGTGACCCGACAGACGCCGAAATTGCCGCCGAACTCGGTGCCGGAGCCTCCGACGTCACAGAGGCACTTACGTCGATAACAACCCCGCTTTCCCTTTATGAACCGGTTTTCAGCGAGGGCGGCGACGCGCTCTATCTTATGGATCAGATAAGCGATGACAAGGAAAACGACGAAGCGTGGATAGACAATATCGCAATCGGCGAGGCAATGAAGCGTCTTTCCGAAAGAGAACGCTCGATAATTTCAATGAGGTTTTTCAGAGGAAAAACGCAAATGGAGATAGCGGACGAAATCGGAATTTCGCAGGCACAGGTGTCACGCATAGAAAAGGGTGCGCTCGACAGAATCCGTAAACAGATATAATCTGTCGGCATGAAAAAATCATCTTCCGTCCGTTGCGGAGGATGATTTTTCTTTTTCCGCTTTACAATGCGTCGCCGAAGTGATAAAATAGTCATATATCATTTAACGGAGATAACACAATGCGTCTTGACAAATTTCTGACAGTCACCGCCACCGCAACCAGAAGCGAAAGCAAAAAAGCGGCAAGGGCGGGAGCCGTTACGGTGAACGGAGAGGTCGTGCGCGACACGTCTGTGCAAATAGATGAAGAAAACGACAGAATAACCTTCCGCGGCGTAACCGTCGTGTACAGAAAATTTATCTATATAATGATGAACAAGCCTATGGGCTATATCAGCTCAACCGATGACCCGAGAAAGAAAACCGTTCTTGAGCTTTTGCCGGAAAACCTCCGTCGGCTCGGACTTTTCCCCTGCGGCAGACTTGATATCGACACAACGGGGCTTCTCATTCTGACAAACAACGGTCAGCTTGCGCACAGGCTTCTTTCGCCGAAGTATCACGTCGACAAAACGTATTTCTTCACCTGTTCTCCTCCCGTATCCCGCGAGCAGGCAGACAGACTTGAAGCCGGCGTCGACATAGGCGAAAAAGCGCTCACAAAGCCTGCAAAGGTCGCCCTTTCCGATGACGGCGCAAGCGGATTCATCACAATATCCGAAGGAAAATTTCATCAGGTCAAGCGTATGTTTTTTGCCGTCGGCTCGGAGATAACCTCTCTCCGACGGACGGAATTTGCAAAAATTCCGCTTGACGTCTCCCTTTCCGAGGGAGATTTCCGTCCGCTCACGGAAAGCGAAGAAATGCTTCTTGAAAATGCCCCTCAACAACGTTAAATTTTATAATATATTAGAAACGTTCGATTTTCAAATCGACATTTTTCTGTTTTTCGCAATTTATTGTGCAACTTTCACAAATTATATTTTGAAACTTTGGAGGAATAAACTCTTTCATTGTCAATCTCTTTTTGCTATAATATATCTGTACTTTTTTGTGCAGGAGTTTCTTTTGCAAAAGCCGCACAAAAACATCTACCATCGGCGGCTGGAAGATGTAAAAAAATATCGTTTTTTGTCGCCGGGAACGGAGTCAATAATGGCAAGCTTATCACTCAGACACATTTACAAAAAATATCCGGGCGGCGTTACAGCCGTTTCCGACTTCTGCCTTGAAGTCAGAGATACGGAGTTTATAATTTTCGTAGGTCCTTCCGGCTGCGGTAAGTCAACGACGCTGCGTATGATAGCGGGTCTTGAAGAAATCACCGAAGGCGAGCTTTACATCGGCGACCGCCTTGTAAACGACGTTGCCCCCAAGGACAGAGACATCGCAATGGTGTTCCAGAACTACGCTCTTTACCCGCACATGACCGTTTTCGACAATATGGCGTTCGGTCTCAAGCTCCGCAAGGTTCCGAAGGAAGAAATCAAGCGCAAGGTTGAAGAAGCCGCAAGAATTCTTGATATTTCTCACCTGCTTGACAGACACCCCAAGGCTCTTTCCGGTGGTCAGAAGCAGCGTGTTGCGCTCGGTCGTGCAATCGTTCGTAACCCCAAGGTATTCCTTCTCGACGAGCCGCTCTCAAACCTTGACGCAAAGCTCCGCGCGGCAATGAGAACGGAAATTACAAAGATTCACCACAAGCTCGCCGCAACGTTTATCTACGTTACGCATGACCAGGTAGAGGCTATGACAATGGCAACCCGTATCGTCGTTATGAAGGACGGTATCATCCAGCAGGTAGACTCTCCTCAGAACCTTTATGACTCCCCCGTAAACCTTTTCGTCGCAGGCTTTATCGGCACGCCTCAGATGAACTTTATCAACGGTAAGCTCCTGAAAAAGGATGACGGCGTTTATCTCAAATTCGGCGATATCTCCATAAAGCTGCCCGAAGAAAAAGGCAACAGCGAAGAGCTTAAGCCCTATATCGGCAAGGAAATCATCGCAGGCGTCCGTCCCGAATGTATTGTTGATACTCCTATGCAGATTGCCGCTCTCAAGGATTCTTCCTTTGAAGCATATGTTGACGTTACAGAGCTTATGGGTTCCGAAATCCTTCTCTATCTCATCGCGAACAGAGTTGTTGTTGATGAAGAGCTTGCCTCCAAGAAGAACATCGTTATCGACCGTTCGGGTGAACAGAAGCTCACGGCACGTGTATCTCCCCGCTCAACGGCGCGTAACGGAGACACGATCACCGTTGCAATCGACACGGCGCGCATGCACCTGTTTGATAAGGAAACCGAGAAGCGCATCGTATTCAAGAGCGAACTTCCCGAAGAATAATAATTGAAAACGTAAAACCGCTCATCCGTCTGGATGAGCGGTTTTTGGTTTGACGAAAAATCTCAAATATCGATTTACAGATTAAAAATCCGAAACAAGTTTCCGGAAAACAAAAACGGCTCGAAATGAGTCGTTTTTGTTTTTTTATAATTAAAAGAGTCCGCTTATTCTGCCGCTTTCGTCAACGTCGATTTTCTCTGCCGCGGGAACCTTCGGAAGCCCGGGCATTGTCATAATGTCGCCCGTAAGAACGACAATAAATCCCGCTCCCGCCGAAACTTTTACGTTTTTTACGGCAACCGTGAAATGCTCAGGCGCGCCGAGCTTCTGCGGATCGTCCGAAAAGCTGTACTGCGTTTTAGCAATGCAGACGGGGAGCTTATCAAATCCGAGCGGCTCAAGCCTTTTTATCTGCTTTTCCGCGTTCGGAGAAAGCGCAATGCCGTCGCCGCCGTACACCTTTTTCACAACCTGCTCTATTTTTTCTTTTATCGGACAGTCAAGATTGTATGCAAAATTGAAGTTGCTTTCCTCATCGCAAAGACGGACAACCTCTCTCGCAAGTTCTTCCCCGCCTTCTCCGCCCTTTGCCCATACCTCCGAAAGCACCGTATTTACTCCGAGCCTTCTGCACTCGTCGATCACGAGCGCAAGCTCTCTCTCTGTATCTGTCGGGAAGCGATTGACGGCAACAACGCACGGAAGTCCGTATACATTTTTTATGTTTGAAACGTGACGAAGCAGATTCGGCATACCGTTTCCGAGGGCTGTAAGATCCTCTTTTGCAAGGTCGGTCTTTGCTGCACCGCCATGCATTTTCAGCGCTCTGACCGTCGCAACCACAACAACTGCCGAGGGCACAAGTCCCGCCGCACGGCACTTTATATCAAAGAATTTTTCCGCTCCGAGATCCGCGCCGAAGCCCGCCTCCGTGACGGCATAGTCGCCTGTGGTAAGCGCGGTTTTCGTTGCAATTACGGAGTTACAGCCGTGTGCTATATTCGCAAAGGGTCCGCCGTGAATAATCGCCGGCGTACCTTCAAGCGTCTGAACGAGATTCGGAGAAAGCGCATCCTTGAGCAGTGCCGTCATTGCGCCTGCCGCTTTGAGGTCACCCGCGGTGATCGGCTTATCGTCATAAGTATATCCTATGATTATATTTGAAAGTCGGTTTTTAAGGTCGGAAATCGAAGTCGCAAGACAGAAAACCGCCATTACCTCCGAAGCTACGGTTATATCGTAGCCGTCCTCTCTCGGCACGCCGCCCGTCATCCCGCCGATACCGTCTATAACACAGCGGAGCTGACGGTCATTCATATCAACGCAACGTTTCCATGTAATCCTTTTCGGATCTATTCCGAGTGCATTTCCCTGATAAATGTGATTATCTATCATAGCCGCGAGGAGATTGTTTGCCGCGCCGATTGCATGAAAATCGCCCGTGAAATGCAGGTTTATATCCTCCATGGGAATGACCTGCGCATAGCCTCCGCCCGCCGCGCCGCCTTTGATGCCGAAAACAGGTCCGAGCGACGGCTCACGAAGCGCGAGCACCGCATTTTTCCCTATTCTGCGAAGTCCGTCCGCAAGACCGATTGTGGTTGTGGTTTTGCCCTCTCCCGCAGGTGTCGGAGTTATAGCCGTGACCAAAATCAGCTTTCCCTTCGGATTATTATGCTCCGAAAGGAACGAAAGGTCGATTTTCGCCTTGGACTTACCGTAGGGCTCAATATATCTTTCGTCTATCCCCGCGGTTTTTGCGATTTCATAAATATTTTTGGGCTTTATCGACTGAGCTATTTCTATATCCGTCATCATTTCGGTCACCTCTTTCAGATTTTATTTCTTACATTATACATTATTTTGCACACTTTGTAAAGCGGAAATTTGAAACGGAATTTTTTATCGACGCAAAGGAGATTGCCGGAAAAGACGGAAAAACGAAAATCTTTGCGTTATGTTCAAAAATCATATTGAAAAGAGTGGCTTCTATGTGTTAAAATAAACAAAAAGGCGGTGATTTTTTGAAAAAATATATTCTCGCTCTCGACGAAGGCACAACAAGCGCAAGGAGTATCCTTTTTGATAAAAGCCTTTCCGTCGTCAGCATGGCGCAACACGAGTTCACACAGTTTTATCCGAAGCCCGGCTGGGTTGAGCATGACCCTATGCAGATATATGCGTCGCAATATGCGTCGCTTACGGAATGTATTGCGAAAAGCGGCATTTCCGCAGACGAAATAGCCGGCATAGGTATAACCAATCAGCGCGAGACAACCGTTGTCTGGGACAAAAATACCGGCAAGCCCGTATATAACGCAATCGTCTGGCAATGTCGCAGGACGGCGGACATTTGCGAAACACTCAGGCAAAACGGCTATTCCGATTATATAAAAAAGACAACCGGTCTCCGTATAGACGCTTATTTCAGCGGCACAAAGCTGAAATGGATCCTTGACAACGTCGAAGGCGCGCGCGAGAAAGCCGAGCGCGGCGACCTCCTCTTCGGAACGGTAGACACCTGGCTTTTATGGAAGCTGACAGACGGAAAATCGTTCTGCACGGACAGAACAAACGCATCGCGCACTATGATGTGCAATCTCGAAACGGGCGAATGGGACGACGGACTTCTCAAAATGCTCGATATTCCCCGCACAATGCTTCCCGAAATACGTTCGTCGGGCGAGATATACGGATATATGGACTTGATGGGCGCACGGGTTCCGATTTGCGGAATGGCGGGCGACCAGCAAGCGGCGCTTTTCGGTCAGGGCTGCTACGAAGCGGGCGACGTCAAAAATACTTACGGCACCGGATGTTTCCTCCTTGCGCATACCGGCAGCGAAAGAATTGAAAGCCGGAGCGGACTCATCACAACGGCGGCGGCGACGGAAAAAGGTCGCGCGCCGGAGTATGCCCTTGAAGGCAGCGTTTTTGTCGCGGGAGCGATAGTCCAATGGTTGCGTGACGAAATGCGTCTTATTTCAGACTCTGCCGACAGCGAATATTTCGCACGGAAGGTCAGCGACACGGGAGGGGTTTACATCGTTCCCGCATTTTCGGGTCTCGGCGCACCGTATTGGGATATGCAGGCAAGAGGTGCCATCTTCGGGCTGACAAGAGGAACCGGCAGAAGTCATATTATCCGTGCCGCACTTGAGTCGGTTGCGTATCAGAGCGACGATATGCTTTGCGCCATGGAAAGCGATATGGGCAAGCCTCTCACTTCGCTTAAAGTCGACGGAGGAATGTCCTCAAACGGATTTTTAATGCAGTTTCAAAGCGACATTTCAAAAATAACCGTCGTTCGTTCGGAGCTTAAAGAGGCGACTGCTGCGGGAGCGGCGGCACTTGCGGGACTGGCTGTCGGTTTGTTTGAAAGCAGAGCCGAGCTTATATCTCTTATGAAAGAAAAGGAAAAATTCGAGCCGAGCATGACAGACGAAAAACGCTCCGGACTTTTGTCCGGCTGGCACAGAGCCGTTAATTCGTGCAGGGGATTTTAAGGAGGAAAAAATGAGCATTACAATAAACAAAGAATTTGTTCCGTCGTCTGACGGAATCCATGCTCTTTCCGGAAAAGTATATATTCCTGAAGAAAATCCGAAAGGACTTTTTCACGTTGTTCACGGGATGACAGAGCATATCGAACGGTATGATTTCTTTATGCGCAAGCTCGCAGAGGACGGTTACATCTGCTTCGGATACGACCATCTCGGCCACGGAACAACCGCCAAAAATGCAGCCGAACTGGGCTTTATTGCACACAAGAACGGATGGGATCATCTCGCGAAGGACGTTTCCGTCTTTGCCGAAGCAATGAAGAAAAAATACGGGGAAACACTTCCCTATTACCTTATGGGACACAGCATGGGATCGTTTGTGTCAAGGCTTGCTGCGGAAAAATATATAAAACCGGATAAGTTTATAATCATGGGGACGGGTGGCCCGAACCCCTCTGCCGGAATCGGGCTTATTGCAATCGACATAGCAAAAATTTTCAGAGGCGAAAAGTATATTTCAAAGACGATAGACAATCTCGCCTTCGGATCGTTCAATTCGCATTTCGAAGACGAAAACGACCCGATTGCATGGCTGACAAAGGACAAAGAACAGAAAGAAAAATATGCCGCCGACCCGTTCTGCACCTTCAAATTCACATTGAGCGCCATGCACGACCTTGTCACCCTCAACAAAAAGGCAAATCGCGCGGCGTGGTTCAGAAGCATAAAAATGCCGGTGCTTATTGTTTCCGGCTCCGACGACCCCGTCGGCGACTACGGAAAAGGCGTAACCAAAGTTTATGAAAAACTGAAAAAAGCGGGTTGCGACGTTCAAATCAAGCTTTATGAAAACTGTCGTCACGAAATTTTGAACGACACCTGCCGAGATGAAGTCGTGCGGGATATTGAAAACTTTATAGCCTGATTAAAAAGGAACCCGCAAGGGCTCCTTTTTCTTATGACAGAAAAAACAGGGACAAAATCGTCCCTGTTTTTTGATTGCAAAAATGATAACAGGTCAGTACAAAACCGCACAAGACCGGTAACCAAAGCTTCTTTTGCCTACTTCTCCTCTCAAAAGAGATCGACACCCGTTTTTTTACCTATTGCCGTCTGCGCAGATGATAAGAGGTCTGCGGAAAACAATAAATAAAGCTTCTTTTGCCTACTTTTCTTCTCGAAGAAAAGTAGGTCAGAATTTGCCGCCGCCACCGCCGTGAGACGAGCCGGACGAGGATGTATGCGATCCGCCGCTGCTACTGCTGCTTTCGGTCTGACGTCTGACGCGGGAAACCGTCCTGTAAAGGAAGATGTCTTTTGCCGATTTGAGATTAAGACTGTCCTTGACGACGTAGTCGTCCGCCTTTGCTTTGGAGCTGACGCTGTTGAGTTGCTTTTTATATTTTGCCATTATCACAAACGATATTATAATGCCGGCAATGAGAGCGACAAGAATAAACCTCGGAGCATTCCGGGTAAACAGCAACGCTCCGCTGCCGGTACCCTCCATCATGCCCTCGCATGTGTCCGCATAGGAAACAAAAGCAGAGTAGTAATTGCCTTTTTTGACGTCCGAAAGAATCATCTTGCCGATCGTTTCGTATTTGACCTTATCCTCGCACGAGCCTTTGGTCGAAACGTACCAATCCCGCTCCGACATATTGATGAGCAGAAGCACGCCGTCATCGCCGTAGCCGTTATAATCGAAATAGTCGTCGGCATATTCCATCGGGGTCTTTGACCCTATTGAATTTTCCGTCACAACCACTATATTTGCGCGGAGACGGTCACTGACGGCGGAAAGATGCTTTTCAAGATCCGATTTCTCGTCATATGTAAGAAGGTTTGCATTGTCAATAACGAGCGGAGGTCTTCCTGCCGCCGCAAAGCATGGGAAAACCGTCAACGCAATCAGAATTACAGAAAATACAAGCGATAAATATTTTTTCATAGCCGTCACCTCTCAAAGCAGGGATATAAGCGAGATTATGCCGAACGCAACCGCGCTTACAATGCCGGCGTATAATCCCCACCATTTCCAGTATGCGCCCTTATCCATCGGCAGATTGCCGACCATTTTTCCAGTCTGACCGTTCATCGCAAAGGTATATTTATTGCCCCTCCACGTTGTATTCAGAAGCCATACGGGATAAAGCGCATAACGCGTTCTTCTGCCGTTTATGCCTATATTGCTGTGCTCTGTTCTGAGAGTTGCATATCCGCGTGCAGTCGACTGAAAACAGTCTTCCGTGCTTTTTCTTATGCGCTTATTGGCGCGTCCGATGCTTTCGTCTCTCGAAACGTCATATTTATCCGCGAGATAGCCGGCAAGGTATGCCGTCTGAAAATCAACGGCTTCCGAAGCGTTGAACGGCTCGACCGACTCCATAAGGTCATCTGCCATTTTGCTCGACCCGTCGACCGGAACGTTTTCAAAATCAAGCGTTCCCTTTCTGAACACGGAAAAATAACTCGTTTCCGTATAGTTATAGCTTGAATCGCTCCAGGTGCGAACCTTTGTGCCTCTGTATCTTATATCGGCATCGACGTCGGAGTCGAAAAGCCAGAACGGAACGTAAATTCCTTTTATCTCGTCTATATGATTTTCATCCTTGAACACCTTCGGAAGAAGTTTTTTCCCCGAAAAATGTTCAAGCAGTTTTTTCTTTGCCTCTTCTTTTCCGAACCTGAAAGGGATTACGCAGTCGGGCTTGAGCATTCCGCCGAGTCTTTCCGTCAGGACGACGGGGTTGCCGCAGAACGGACAACTCGTTGCCGAGGTGTTTTCGTCGCAGACGATTTCTCCTCCGCAGGAATTGCATACGTAAGCGCGGACGCCTTCGTCCTCGCTCCATTCTGTTTCGGGAGTGTCCTCCCATTTCGCCTCTTTTTCGTCATCGCTTTCCGAAAGTGCCTCATCATACGATTTAAGATCTTCAACCTCAAATTCCGTATCGCAATACGGGCATTTCAGCTTCTGAATTTTGCTGTCAAAGCTGATCGCTCCGCCGCAACACGGGCATTTGTATTCTATAATATCTGCCATAAAAATGTTTTCTCCTCCGTATATGCCCGCGGGAAAGGCAAAACTGTCTTTCCCGCAGTAAATATATTATTTCTTGTCGTTATCGTCGAAGATGTCGCCGCATTCGGGACAGAACTTCGGCGGATGCGCGGGATCCTCAGGCTCCCAGCCGCATTTATCGCAACGGAAAAGCGGTGCGCCTTCGGGCTTCTTCGTTCCGCATTCGGAGCAGAATTTGCCTTTGTTTCCCGTGGCTCCGCAGGACGGACAAGTCCAGCCGTCTTCGGGCTTTTTGGCTCCGCACTCCGTGCAGAATTTTCCTGTGACCGTCGCGCCGCAACTGCATTTCCATGCGTCTGCGGGAGCGGAAGCGGGTGCTACCGGTGCCTGCGGCTGCTGCTGTCTTGCCTGCTGACCCATCTGATACAGGTTCTGAGCATTCATTCCGCCTGCCTGAGTTGCCATTCCCAAGCCCATAAAGCCCATCATTGCGCCGTTATCGTTTGCGGCAGCAGCTTTCATAGCCTCTGCCTGTGCGCCGACGAGAGTTGCCGCGCCCATTGAAGGATCGCGGAGGATAGCCGCGTGCTGAGCCTTCTTTATAAGCTCTGCGTCCTCTTCGGGAAGCGTTACGGATCCGAGTGCAATGCTGACAACCTGAAGTCCTCTGAGCTCGCCCCACTTTGCCGAAAGTGCGCTGTTCATCGCATTTTCAAGGTCTGTATTGTGAGCGACTATCTGGTTGGGACGGAGTCCGAGCTCGGAAAGTCTTCCGAAAGCGGGCTGAAGCGCGCTGATGAACTCGGTTTTGAGCTGACCGTCGATAGTGTCTCTTGTGTATGCCTTTTCAACGTTTCCGCAAACGTTTGTATAGAAAAGAAGCGGGTCTGCGATTTTGTAAGAATAAACGCCGGAGCAACGAACGGAAACGTCGATATCAAGACCGATGTTTCTGTCAACAACCCTGAACGGAATGGGGTTCGGAGTGCCGAACTTGTTATCAATGAGTTCCTTTGTGTTGAAATAATAAACTCTCTGATCCTTGCCGGTATCGCCGCCGTATGTAAAGCGTTTACCGATGGTTTTGAACGTATCCAATATTCCCTTGCCGAGGGAGCCTGTGAAAATGCTGGGTTCCGTTGACTTGTCGTATGTGAACTGACCGGGCTCGGCACATACTTCAACGATTTTTCCCTGCTCGACAATCATCATACACTGACCGTCCGCAACGGCAATGCCCGAACCGTTTGAAATGATATTGTCATTTCCCTTTGTGTTTGACGAACGACCGGTAATGCGTTTTTCACCCTTTACCATAAGAGTATCCGATGAGAGAGCGTCGCAATAGAAAAACTCCTTCCATTGATCAGCAAGCGTACCGCCGACGGCTCCCGAAAGTGCTTTGATAAGTCCCATAACTGTTTTTCCTCCGTTTTTATTATTTGCGGATACGCCTTCGTACCCTTTATAGATTTATTATACATCAAAGCGCGCAAAAAAGCAACAACGATTTTCAAATGATTGTGAATTTTTTCTCTTGATTATATCATGTGTTTATGATAATATTATACAGTCGGCAAAATTCAGCATTTTACGAATGTATCTGCAACATCATAAACCGAAAGTGAGGATATTTATATGAAGCTTATGGTTGCCTCCGATATTCACGGGTCGGGATTGTTTTGCGAAAAGCTCATTGAGGCGTACAACGCCGAGCAGCCGGATAAGCTCGTTCTCCTCGGAGATCTGCTCTATCACGGTCCGAGAAACGATATCCCCGGCGGATACGACACAAGAAAAGTCGCCGCAATGCTCAACGGAATAAAAGAAAGCATCATCTGCGTTCGCGGAAACTGTGACAGCGAGGTTGATCAGATGGTTCTCGATTTTCCCATAATGGCGGATTATGCCCTGCTTTATGTCGGCGGAAGAACTGTTTTTGCAACGCACGGTCATCTTTTCGATGACGATAATCCCCCGAAAATGGCGGGCAACTTTATCCTCCTCTGCGGGCATACACACGTCCCCGCCTGCGATGATCACGGCTCGTTTTTATATGTCAATCCGGGCTCCGTGTCAATCCCCAAGCTCAATTCCGACAGAGGCTACATTGTTATGACCGAAAACGAAATAATATGGAAAACCATCGGCGGCACGGCTTATAAAAAAGTCGATTTGAAATAAAATTCCGAAAAATTGCACATTTTTTCGTTTTTTCTCTTGACAAGCCCCTTCCTTTGTGATATCATACGTCCATATTTATCCGCAGGGAGGAACACGTGATGCTTACAGCGCTTACGCTTAAAGAGATGATAATGTGCATGTCTATGATGCAAGCCGAAGATTGCTGTATCATACGTTTCCGCACGCAAAAAAACGTTTGATCCCAAAGCGGATAATGTAAAAATAAAGCAATCTTCGGAAGCCGTTTTTTCAGGCTTCCGTTTTTTGTTTTCAAAATTATTTTTCTCAAAGGAGATTTCAAAAATGAAAAAAATCGCAGCAATCATCATCACGCTCGCAATCACGCTTCTGCTTCTCGCTTCGTGCGGCGGCAAGAAAGGTGTGACCATCGCAGTTCCGAACGATACAACAAACGAAGCCCGCGCGCTCCTTCTTCTTGAAGCAAACGGACTTATCAAACTCAAGGAAGGCGCAGGAATTACGGCAACAGTTCGTGACATCGTCGAAAATCCTTATAACATCAAAATAAAAGAGGTTGAAGCCGCACAGCTTCCCAACTTCCTCCCCGACGTTGACTATGCCGTCATAAATTCAAACTACGCTCTCCCCGCCGGTCTCAATCCGACAAAGGACTCGCTCGCAATTGAAGGCTCATACAGTAAATACGCAAATATTCTTGCCGTCAAAAAAGGCAACGAAAGCACCCCGAAGACAAAGGCTCTCAAGGCGGCTCTCGAAAGCAAGCAGGTTGCGGATTTCATTGCAAAAAAATATGACGGCGCCGTCATAAGCACAATTGACAATCCCACAAACGGCTTTGACGCCTCTGTTGACTATGCTTCCCTTGCCGGAACGAAAATCACAGTCGCCGCTTCGCCCACTCCCCATGCGGAAATTCTTGAAGAAGCAAAGAAAATTCTTGCCGAAAAGAACATCACGCTTGAAATCAAAACCTTTTCCGATTACGTTGTCCCGAACAACGTTGTCGAAAGCGGCGAATGCGACGCAAACTACTTCCAGCACACCCCCTACCTTGATAATTTCAACGAAAACAACGGCACGCACATCGTTTCTGTTTCCGCAGTTCACGTTGAGCCTATGGGTGTTTACTCCAAAAGCCATACAACGCTTGAAGATATAAAAAAATAATTAAGGCAGAGTTTTATAATGATAGAATTACGCAACATTTGCAAGACCTTTGAAGGCGCGGGCGGAAAAGTCGACGCGCTTCACAACATAAACCTGACAATATCGGACGGCGATATTTACGGTATTATCGGTATGAGCGGAGCCGGAAAAAGCACTCTTGTTCGCTGTATCAATATGCTTGAACGCCCGACAGAAGGCGAGGTTATAGTCGACGGAGTGAATATGGGAGAGCTTTCCCCCTCTCAGCTCCGCGAAGCAAGACGCGGCATAACAATGATTTTTCAGGGCTTTAATCTGCTTATGCAGAAAAATTGCCTGAAAAACGTCTGTTTCCCGATGGAGCTTGCGGGCATACCGAAGGCGGACGCCGTAAAGCGTGCGACGGAGCTTCTTGAACTTGTCGGCTTGCCGGACAAGGCAAAAGCCTATCCCGCCCAGCTTTCAGGCGGTCAGCAGCAAAGAGTTGCCATAGCCCGTGCGCTTGCAACGAATCCGAAAGTGCTTCTCTGCGATGAGGCAACAAGCGCGCTTGACCCGAACACTACCCACTCAATTCTCGAACTGATACGGGACATAAATAAAAAACTCGGAATAACCGTCATAATCATCACGCACCAGATGAGCGTTGTCGAAGAGGTCTGCAATCATGTTGCGATTCTCGATAACGGCGAAGTCGTTGAAGAAGGCGCAGTCGGAACGGTATTCGCAAGTCCGAAATCGGCGGCGGCAAGACGGCTCGTTTTCCCCGGCGGCGCGGACGATCAGGTCTCAAATCCGCACAAGGAAAAACGGCTCCGCGTTGTTTTCAGCGGCGCACAGGCGGCGAGTATGCCCCTCATTTCGTCAATGGCGATTGAAATGAACATTCTCGTAAACATAGTTTCCGCCGCCACACGATGCATTGACGACAGAACCTACGGATCTATGCTTCTGGGCGTTCCCGGCGGCGAGGAACAGGCAAAGATGGTTGCCGGATATCTCGGCTCCGTTGAAAACGTGACAGTTGAGGAGGTGTAAAAATGAATAATATGTTTTCTCCGGAAAAACTGCAAACGGCTGTCGATATATTGAAGCACGATATTCCGGCTGCAATTTTTGAAACGCTGTACGTTACGCTCATCGCCACGTTTTTTGCATTTGTTATAGGACTTCCGCTCGGTGTTCTGCTCGTTGTCGGAGACAAAGGCGGCGTTCTTCCCCTTCCGAAATGGCTTATGAAATTGCTGAACGTCATAGTCAATCTTCTCCGTTCCGTCCCTTTTATAATACTTATTGTCGTTGTGTTCCCTCTCACGAGGCTTATCGTCGGCACAACGATAGGCTCGGTAGCGTCGATTGTACCTCTTGTCATAGCGGCGTTTCCGTTTGTCGCAAGACTTGTTGAAAGCAGTCTGCGCGAAGTCAATCCCAACATAATCGAAGCGGCGCAGAGTATGGGCGCAACACCGTTTCAGATAATCACAAAGGTAATGATTCCCGAAAGCGTTCCGTCACTTGTTTCAAACGCCACGATAGCCGTAACCACAATTCTAGGTTACACGGCAATGAGCGGTGCAATCGGCGGCGGCGGACTCGGAAATATCGCCATTATGTACGGTTATATGCGTTATAACTATATGGTAATACTGATTGCCGTTGTGCTTCTTATCGTGCTTGTTCAGGTATTCCAGAGCGCAGGCACCGCAATTTCCGTAAAGACGGACAAAAGACTGAAATAAAAATTAAAAACGCTCTTCCGATGCGGAAGAGCGTTTTTTGTATTCATCAGAATTTATATCCGTCTTTAAGGCTGACGATTCTGTTGAACCTGTTTGCGTGCCTGGAGTCCGGAGTGAAATAACCCGTTCTTACAAACTGGAACTTTTCACCCGGCTTTGCATCGCCCAGCGACGGTTCAATCTTTGCGTCGTCTATCTCTA
>JAHAZT010000047.1 GCA_018383975.1 Eubacteriales bacterium
GTTCAAAAAGAGAAAACAACGCCGCACAGGTTGACTTTCGGCGACATATATGACATAATAAAATAAAAAACAAAGCGGAGGCTAAAATGCATTGGCTTGACACGGCGGTTTTTTATCAGATTTATCCGCAGTCCTTTCGGGATTCGAATGCGGACGGCATCGGCGATATACCCGGTATAACCGAAAAGCTTGATTACATAAAGGAGCTGGGTTGTAACGCAATATGGGTCAACCCCTGTTTTGAGTCGCCCTTCGGCGACGCCGGCTACGACATTTCGGATTTTTACTCGGTTGCTCCGAGATACGGAACGAACGCAGACCTCAAACGCCTCTTCGACGAGGCGCACAGGAGAGGAATAAGGGTGCTTTTAGACCTTGTTGCCGGACATACGTCATCGGAGCACCCGTGGTTCAAAGAATCAATGAAGGCGGAGAGAAACGAATATACAGATCGCTACGTCTGGACGAACAGCATCTGGGTTAAGCCCGGAATGAACTGCATCCTCGGTATTTCGGAGAGAAACGGCGTGTGCGCCGTCAACTTTTTCTCTCACCAGCCCGCGCTCAATTACGGGTTTTACAAGCCCGACAAGCCTTGGCAGCAAGGCACGGACGACGAGGGTCCGAGGGCGACGCTTGCCGAGCTTATGAAAATAATGCGCTTCTGGCTTGATATGGGCTGTGACGGGTTCAGAGTCGATATGGCAAGCTCGCTTATAAAAAACGACGAGGACGGCAAGGGCAATATGGCTCTCTGGCGAAAGGTCCGCACATTTCTGGATGAAAAATATCCGGAGGCGGTGCTCGTCTCCGAATGGATGGACCCGGAAAAGGCGATAGGCGGCGGCTTTCATATGGACTTCTGTCCGGAGCTTTTCCGCAAGGAAAAGCCGTATTTTGCGTCCGAAGGCGGATGCGATTTTTCGCTCCTTGCGGAGAAATATATCCGTCATTACAAAAGCACGAAGGGCAAAGGACACATAAGCATTTTTTCCGGCAATCACGATTCAAAGCGCCTGTCGCTGACGCATGACGAAACGGCGATAAAGCTGGTTTTTGCCTTCATTCTTTCAATGCCCGGAGTACCTTTCATTTATTACGGCGACGAAATCGGAATGAAATATGTCGATAATCTCGTTTCCGTCGAAGGCGGCTACGGAAGAACGGGCTCGCGCTCGCCCATGCAGTGGGACGGGACGATAAACGCGGGCTTCGGACTTTCGTCGCCGGAAAAACTCTATATCCCCATAGACCCCGACGAAAACCGTCCGACGGTCGAAAAGAGCATAGCGGACGAAAATTCGATTTATCACGAGGTGAAACGACTGATAAGTCTGCGTCGGGCGCATCCTGCGCTCTCAAACAAGGGCGAGGTCAGATTTGTATATGTCGAAAAGGACTCATACCCCATTGCATATATAAGAGAGGGCGAGGGGGAGAGAGTGCTTGTTGTCATAAATCCTTCGGCAAAGGGCGCGTTGTTTGCCTGCGACGTCGTTCCGAAGAAGGAGATTTTCCGCTTTGGCGGAGAGACAGTTTTTGCAGGCGGCAGATGCGAAATTCCGCCGCGCTCGGCTGTTATTGCGGAAATATAAAGCGCTCCGCCGGAGGCGTGCCGTCGGCTTTCCGAAAAAAATATCATAAAATTTTTTTGAGAGTATAGACAAATCTCCTCCGGTTATGATAGAATGATAACACACGGGAAATCCGAATCGGCTTTAATAAATTAAGGAGGACTACGGTCAATATGAAAAACTTTTTTGCATTTATAGGTGCGATTGTATTTATCGCGGCACTGGTGTTCGTGGGCATTTATCTCTATAACAAATACGTAAAGACAGATGCCGGCGAGTTTGAAATCGTATATGCTTATGAAAAAATGGTGGAGTCGTCGTCAATCGACAATAAGCAGATGTATGTCAAAAAATACAACGGCAAGTCGCCGGAGAACATTGTGATACCCGAAAAAGCGAAAGACCAGAACGGAACGGAGCGCATGGTCACAGGCATCAGGGCAAGGGCATTTGCAAATAACAAAAATCTGAAAACGATTGAAATTCCGAGCGGCATCGTTTATTTTGAGGGCTACATTTTCAAAGGCTGCGACAATCTGGAAACGATTATACTGAAAACGGACGACGTTATCAAACATTCCTCCTTCGACACCGCATTTGAAGGGGTCGACCTTGCAAAGGTGACGTTTATCGTTGAGAGCGAGGACGTCAAAGAAACGCTGCTGAGAAATTATCCGCAAGCAAATATTCAGATTAGATAAATAAAGAAACGGCAATCGCGGTTTGCGATTGCCGTTTTTGTTTTTTGAGGGAAATCACGCGCCGCAAAGGCGGCTTCAATCGCGATTTCTTTTTCCGTATCTTTTGAGGAGAAAAATACCGCAGAGGAGAAGCACGGGGAAAATCATTGCCGCCAGAATTCCGGCTTTGAGATTGCCGCCGGCGGCACTTGAAACAAGTCCGGAAAGGGTCGGACCGCCGCCGCATCCGAGATCTCCCGCAAGGGCGAGCAGAGCAAACATTGCCGTTCCGCCGCCGCGTATCGTCGCGGACGCCTTGCTGAACGTCCCCGGCCACATAATACCGACGGAAAATCCGCATACGGCGCAACCTATAAGATTTATTGCGGGAACGGGAACAAATATTATGCATATATACGACGCGACGCAGAGCAGACAACTGAAAATCATAAAATTATCAAGGCGGAGCCTGTCTCCGAATTTACCGTAAATAAGGCGTGACGTACCCATAAGCACGGCAAACGCCATAGGTCCCGCAAGGTCGCCTACCGCCTTGCCGACGCCGAGTCCCGTTTCGGCAAAGGTCGACGCCCATTGGCTGACAGCCTGCTCGCTTGCGCCGGCGCATACCATCATAACGGCAAGAACCCAGAACACCCTGCTTGAAAAAAGCTCTTTGAGCGAAAGTCCCTTTTCTCCGTTACTGCCGAGCGGATACATCGGCGCACGGGCGAACATAAAAATATTGAACATCGGAACGAGCGACCAGAAAAGCGCGAGAAGCTTCCAGCTTTCCGTGCCGACAAGCACGAAAAACGCCGTTGATATCAGCACAACGCCGACGTGCCCCCAGCAATAGAACGAATGAAGAAGGCTCATCATTTTTTCCTTGTTTTCCGTCGGGCAGGCTTCAACTATGGGGCTGACAAGCACCTCAAGAAGTCCCCCTCCGACAGCATAAACGCAAACGGAAAGGAAAATTCCCAAAAAGGCGTCCGGCATTATTTCCGGCAGGACCGTGAGGAGAATAAGTCCCGTTGCGGCGGCGACGTGCGCGATGATAACCGACGCGCGATAGCCGATTTTGTCGACAAACAACGCCGAAAAGGCGTCAACCAAAAGCTGTATCACAAAATTGACGGTGATAAGCAGAGTTATTTTTGAAAGCGGAATTCCGTAGCTCTTCTGAAACGTGACGAACAGGAGCGGAATGAAATTATTTACAATCGCCTGAACTATATATCCGATAAAGCAGGCGTAAATCGTTCTTTTGCAGCTTTTGCCCATTTGTTTTTCCTCTCGGGAATGAAAAGTACTTACGCAATTATGCCTTACAGACTGCGAAAAGTCAATAGAAAAGGAGAAAAATTCGGCGCAAAAGCCGCCGCACGCTTGAAAAAGCCTGCGGCTTGTAGTATAATTATATTGTTTATCGGAAAGAAGGGAGTGCGTGAAATGAAAAAACGGACGATTTCGGTTTTGACGGCTGTCATAATGCTTTGCTGCGCGCTTGTGCCGGTATATTCCGTGCACGCCGCATATCCCTCCTCCGACGACGTAATGTCCGTTGCGGAAGGCATAATCGAATGGAAAAAACGGAGCATGGGGCTTTCCGGAAGCGATAATCTCCTGTCTCCGGAATATGTTTCGGCAGCCGGAAGTCCCGCAGGAGACTGGTATCCTATCGGACTCGGCAGGCTCGGCATAGCGGACGATTACGCGCGGTATCTTGCCGCAATTCGGGAAAACATCAGCGAAAGATACGCAAAAAGAGGCGGACTTGACGCCGTGAAATCAACGGAATGGCATAGGATCTCACTTGCCGTTCTCGCACTCGGCGGCGACCCGACGAGTTTCGGATTTGACGCCGACGGCAAACCCGTAAACCTCATCGCGGACGGCGTTTATAACAGAAAAACGCTCGGCGCACAGGGGATAAACGGGCTTATCTGGGGGCTTATTGCGCTTGACGCGGCGGACGCTTCCGTCCCCGACGGCGCATATTACACCCGTGACGGCATAATTGCGGAGCTTTTGTCGCTTCGCTGCCCGGACGGCGGTTTTGCATTTTCCGGAGACCGCTCCGACCCCGACATAACGGCGATGGCGATAACCGCGCTTGCGCCTTATTACGGTAGCGAAAAAGCGTATAAAGTAACCTTCTCCGGCAAAGAAACGGTGACCACCGTGCGGGAGGCTGTTGACGGCGCGCTTCTGCGTCTTTCCGGAATGCAGCTTGAAACGGGCGATTATCGCAGCTGGGGAATTCGCAATTCCGGCAGCGTCTGTCAGGTGATAGTCGCGCTTTGCTCGCTCGGCATCGACCCGTTCTCCGACGTCAGATTTATAAAAAACGGCGTCACCCTCTGGGACGGGCTTATGATTTACAAAAATTCCGACGGCGGCTTTATCGGCAATCTTTCGGACGGCAATATGCCGTCGGGCTCAATGGCAGGCGAGCAGGCACTTTACGCAATGGCGGCGATAATCCGCCAAAGGAGCGGCGCCGGCAGACTTTTTGACTTTTCCGATGTGCGGAAAACGCCCGTTACCTTCACGGAAAACGATATGGCAACCGCCGAAAAAGTCACAACGGAAATAAAAACGGAGAACTTTTCGGAGGTTTTGCGTCTTATATATATTCTTGATTTTTGTCCGGAATTTGAGGGGAAATCGGAGTATGCCGAAAGGCTTGCCGCGGCAAAGGCAGAGATACTGCGCATAAAAGCCGAAGTCGACGATATAAATTCCGCGATAAAGAATATTTCGCGCAATACGGACAGAAAGTCACTTGATGAAATATCGCGTCGGTATAACGCGCTTTCCGATTACGACAGGGCGCAGATTGAAAATTATGACGACGTTCTCCGCGCTTATGCGAGGATAAAAACCTCGGAGCGGGCGACCGTAACAGCCGTGGCGACGGTTTTTGCGATTTTCGCAATTTCGGTTGTGACCGTCGCAAGCGCCAAAAGGCGCAGAAAGCTCCGCCTGCCGGACGACGAGACGGAGGACGACGAATGAAAAAGGATATCATTGCGGTTTTTGCCGTTATTCTTCTGTTTGCCGTGCTGATAAGCGGGACGGAGTTTCAGTCTGTCGACGAATATTATCTCACACACGCAGACGATATAAAATCCGGAGACAAAACCGTTTTCGTTTCAATCGACTGCGCGGATATCATGAGCAATTACGAAAAGCTCGACAAAAGCCTTGCGGCGAGCGGGTTTGTCCCGCAGGACGGGATAATCCTTGCGAAAACGGAATACGTTCTCCGCGAGGGCGATACGGCTTTCGATTTGCTTTTGCGCGTCACGAGATACAATAAAATTCATATGGAATATCAGGGCGCGGACAAAACCGCGTTCGGCAGCGTATATGTCAGAGGGATAAATCATATTTACGAATTTTCGTGCGGCACGGGCTCCGGCTGGAGATATAAGGTGAACGGCGAATATCCCGATGTGGGTGCGTCAAAATACGTCCTTTCGGACGGAGATACGGTTGAATGGGTCTATACGTGCGATACGGAGGGCGGAAAATGAACGGAAATTACGGGAAATTTGCATCTCTCCACCCGCTTCCCGCGGCTCTGCATATGCTTTTTGTGATTTTTATAACGATGTTTTCTCAAAGTCCCGTAATGCTTGCGGTATCGCTGGTCGGCGGAGCGGCGTTTCTGCTTACGCTCGACGGCGCAAAGCGTGTGTTTTCGGACTTTTGGTTTTATCTCTCGTTTTTTCTGCTCATAGCGATTACAAATCCGCTTTTTTCTCACGACGGCGTGACGCCTCTTTTCTTTATGAACGGCAATCCCGTAACGCTTGAAGCGTTCCTCTGCGGGATTGATATTGCGGCGATGATACTTGCCGCGCTGATATGGTGTCGCTGTTTTTCAATAATCATAACGGCGGACAAGGCATTGTTTCTGATAGGCGGCACGGCAAAAAAGCTCGCGCTCGTGCTTTCCGTGTCGATAAGATTTATTCCGCTTATGAAAAGAAAATGGCGGCAGATAAAAAATGCGCAGATTGCGCTCGGATATTATTCGGAAAAGGGGCTTGTGGCAAAGCTGACAAGCTCGCTCCGCGTTTTCTCCGCGCTTGTGACGTGGTCGCTTGAAAATTCCGTTGAAACGGGAATGACAATGCGTGCGCGCGGTTACGGAGCGGGAAAAAGGACAAATTATGCGCTCTGTCGGTTTACGGCGTCCGACGGCGCATTTACCGCGTTTTCTCTTGTCCTTGCGGCTTTTTCGGTTTTCGGAATGGCATGCGGTGCCTTTTCGTTTGACTTTTATCCGCGACTTTCCCCCTCGTTGATTTCAAGCGGGGATATCGGATTTGTTTTTGCGTTTGCCGCACTGTCCTTTGCGCCGTTTATTCTTGAAGTCACGGAGGCTGTCAGATGGAAATACTTACGCTCAAAAATCTGAGCTTTACATATCCCGATGGCGACGGAAAAGCGATTGAAAACGTTTCTCTGTCCGTGCGGGAGGGGGAATTTGTCGTCATTTGCGGACGGTCGGGCTGCGGCAAGACAACGCTTTTGCGGCTTATGAAAAATGAGCTTGCGCCCGTCGGCAAAAAAGAAGGGGAAATTCTTTTCCGCGGACAGCATGCGGAGGATATCGACGCGAAAACGTCGGCGGGGAGCATCGGCTTTGTGGCGCAGAATCCCGAATCACAGACGGTGACGGACAAGGTCTGGCACGAGCTTGCCTTCGGCATGGAAAACCTCGGTTATGACGCGGACGAAATGCGCCTGCGCGCAGGCGAGCTGGCAAATTATTTCGGCATAACCGGGCGGCTTCACAGCGACACTGCGACCCTTTCCGGAGGACAGAAGCAGCTTCTTGCGCTCGCCTCGGCTATGACGCTTTCTCCGGAAATTCTTCTCCTCGACGAGCCGACCTCACAGCTTGACCCCATAGCCGCGTCCGGCTTTATAAGCACCCTGCAAAGGATAAACAGGGAGCTGGGAATGACAGTCATCCTCTCCGAACACCGTCTTGAAGAGGTTTTTCCGATTGCGGACAGGGTTGTCGTTATGAAGGGAGGACGAATTGTCTGTTCGGACACGCCGCGAAGAGTCTGCGAGCTTCTCGGAAATGACCCCATATCTGCGGGATTTCCGTCAGCGGCAAGGATTTTTTCGGGGCTTGACGGAAAAGGAAAATGCCCGCTTACCGTGCGTGAGGGACGGGAATTTCTTTCGTCATTTGAAAAAAAGAGTCTGCCGATTGAGGAAAAAACACATTCGCCGGAGGTTGCTTTTTCGATGAAAAATCTCTGGCAGAGATACGAAAGAAATTCGCCGGATATAATCAAAGGCGCCGATATAGATGTTTTCAAGGGCGAAATATTCTCTCTTCTCGGCGGGAACGGAAGCGGGAAAACCACGCTGCTTTCCGTCATCGCCGGCATTGAAAAGGCATACAGAGGAAAACTGACAGTCCTCGGAAAGAATATAAAAAAATATTCTCCGGCGGAGCTTCACCGCGGCACGGTTGCGATGCTTCCGCAGGACGTTTCGACGGTTTTCATAAAAAATACCGTGCGCGACGACCTCTTTGATATCTGTCGCGCCGTCGGCTGCTCAAAGGACGAAGCGGAAAAAAAGATTGCCGAAATTTGCGGCGAGCTTTCGATAACGGAGGTTCTCTCCCGTCATCCTTACGACCTTTCGGGAGGGGAGGCACAGAGGGCGGCACTTGCGAAGGTGCTTCTCACGGAGCCGGAAATTCTGCTTCTCGATGAGCCGACAAAGGCTGTCGACGCATGCGCAAAGCGCGTGCTTACGGGCATTTTGCGTCGTCTTGCGGAGAGCGGCGTGACCGTGTTCGCCGCCACGCACGATACGGAATTTGCGGCTGAGATATCCGACAGGTGTGCCATGCTTTTTGACGGATCGGTCATTTGCCCGTCATGTCCGCAGGTGTTTTTCCGCAAAAACGATTTTTATACCACGTCGTCAAGCCGTATTTCAAGGGGAGTATTTGAAAACACCGTCACGACGGAACAGGTCGTCGCTCTCGGAAAAGGAGCGGACAAATGAGCGGGACAAAGAAAATTCTGCGCGCGGCAATACTTCTTTTTGCCGTGCCGGCGGTAATTGTCATAGGGACGGTTGCGGCGGGAAACAGAGCTTACGTATGGCTTTCCATATGCGTCGCGCTTATTGCGTGCGTGCCGTTTTTCATCGGCTTTGAAAAAAAGAGCGGCACGGGAAAAATGCTGATTTTATCCGTTCTGGTCGCGCTTTCGGTGCTCGGCAGATTTGTTTTTTCGGCATTGCCGCATTTCAAGCCCGTGACGGCGATAGTTGTAATAGCCGGAATGTATCTCGGCGCGGAGTCTGGATTTCTTTGCGGCGCGCTTTCCGCCGTGCTTTCGAATATTATGTTCGGGCAAGGGCCATGGACGCCCTTTCAGATGTTTTCCTGGGGACTTATCGGCTTTCTGGCGGCGACAGCGTCACCGATACTGAAAAAAAGCAGGCTTGCGCTCGCTCTGTACGGTGTATTTTCCGGCGTGATATTTTCGCTTCTGATGGACGGTTTTTCGGTGCTGTGGGCAGAGGGGACGTTCTCGCTTTCAAGATACGGAGCGTTTGTTGTCGCGGCTCTGCCGGTCACGGCGATATATGCCGTTTCCAACGTGATATTTTTGCTTGCACTGTCCGTGTCGATGGGCGAAAAGTTGGAGAGGATAACGAAAAAATACGGAATATGATGTTGACATCGCCCGCGCGGCGGTATAGAATTCAGGAAAATAAATAAAAATCAACGGAGAAAATAAATGAACGAACGCGAAAAAATGCTTGCGGGGAAAATATATGACCCGTTTGCGGAAGGACTTCCGAAGGAGAGAACAAGGGCGCACGTCCTTTGCAGAATGTACAACGAAACGACGGAGGTCGACTCGGAAAAAAGAAAAGAGATTCTTGCAGAGCTTATGCCCGACCGTGCCGACGGAGTATATCTTCAGGGACCGATATATTTTGACTTCGGAAAAAACATAAAAATGGGCAGAAACAGCTATGCAAACTTCAATTTTACCGCGCTTGACATATGCGAAATAACAATCGGCGATAACGTTTTCATCGGACCAAACGTATCGCTGCTCACTCCTCTGCACCCGCTTTGCTGGCAGGACAGAAACCCCTATTTCAATGAAAAAACGGGCAACGTGACAGACAGAGAATACGGCGCGCCGATAACCATAGGCGATAACTGCTGGATAGCGGGTAACGTTACCGTCTGCGCGGGAGTTACAATCGGCGAAGGGTGCGTCATCGGCGCAGGGTCTGTCGTCACGCGTGACATTCCGGCAAACAGCCTTGCGTTCGGCAATCCTTGCAGAGTATCGCGCAGAATAACCGATGCGGACAGGCTTGAAAACCATCCGGAGTTGTTCTGAAAGAGCGGAGCGATTGCCAGCCGTAATTATAAAGGCGTACCCGACGCCTTGAAATCGGGAATATGAAAAATTGCCGGACGACCGTATCAACGCCGGTTGCGGAGCAACCTGCCGACAGCCTATTCGTCCGGAACGGAGAAAGAGAGGGCTTTGCCCCGTGAAACGAAACACAAAGCAACTGCTTTCAATGATATTTGTTTTTGCGGTCATTGCGGCGGCATATTCGTGCCGTATGCTCGCAAAATTCGATATCGGCGGCGTTTATCCGAGCTACGTACGCGCGGCTCTTTATCTTTTGCTGTTTTCGCTCTGGGGCTTTTCAATCGACCGTCGCATTATTCACAAGCAGACGCAGCACTGTCTGCGCCTGACGGCGCTTCTGATGCTTATATGGCTCATTCTGCGCACGCTCAAATATGAGTTTGTAACCGATACGACCGCCGCGCGATACATATGGTATCTCTATTACCTTCCGATGCTGTTTATACCGCTTCTGAGCGTGTATATCGCCCTTTCTCTCGGCAGATACGATAACCGCCTGACCGGAAAATCGGTTGCGCTTGCAATTATTCCGACCATACTGTTTGCCGTCGTAATGACAAATGATCTGCATCAGCAGGTATTTGCCTTTGAAGGCGGCTCGCCGGAATTTTCGGGGAAGTATTCTCATCGTCCTATGTATTTTGTGTGTCTCGGCTGGATGATTGCCTGCATGGCGTTTTCGCTCGTCCGTCTTTTGAAAAAAAGTCGTGTTACGGGCGGCAAAAAGCGGATTGTGCCGTTTATTATGGGATGTGTGACCGTTCTTTACGGAGTTCTTTACCTGTCCGGAATTCCCGCCGTGCGCTGGTGGCTTGGGGATATGAACGTGATGTTCTGCCTGATGTATGCGTCGATTTACGAAAGCTGCATACGCTGTCGTATGATACAGTCGAACACGGGCTATATCGAGCTTTTTGAGGCGACGACGCTGGCGGCGTGCATTGCGGACAATGACGGAAACATCGTTTTGCGGTCACGTGCCGCCGGTGACGATATGGTTTGTCCGCCGGAGGGGCAGAGAATTATCCGTCAGGACGGAATGCGTATATCTTCGGCGCGGATAAGCGGGGGCTATGTCGTCTGGATGGACAACGTCCGCCCGCTTACGGAGCTTCGTGAAAAGCTGAATGAAAACAAGGCGGAGACGGAGAAAAACAAAAAGAAATTGCAGGAGGTCTATCTCGTGCGGAAAAAACTGCACGAGCTGACCGAAAAAAATCGCATTTATGACGAGCTGGAGAAAAGAAACGGAAAGCAGACAGCCCGCATACGGCAGCTGCTCAGGCAATGCGAGAACGCGTCGCCTGCGGAAGCAAAAAGTCTGTTGAAAAGAATACTCCTGCTCGGAACATACGTCAAGCGCAGCGCAAACCTGTATTTTTTAAGTCGCGAATACGAGTTTTTGCCGCAGCAGGAGCTGAGGCTGACGGTCGACGAGGCGGTGCGCGCACTGACCGCGTGCGGAACGGAGTGCGGCGTGATTTACCGCACGACAAAGCCCATGCGTTCGGACGAGGTCGTTCGGATTTTCGAGCTTTTGAAAATCGTTGCGGAGGCAACCGTGGACGATCTGCGATCGCTCTTTATTTCCGTTTCGGACAGCGCAATGGATCTGTCGGCGGAGTGCGCATCGGATCTTTCGCGGATTGCGACGGATGAAGTGACGGTCTGCTTTGAGGACGGGCTGTGGCTCGTCCGCACACAGATAGGAGGCGGAGAAAATGCACAGGCTTAAACATTTTGCGTTCAACGCCATAAAGGAAAGCTTTGATATGCTCCCCACCGCCGTCTGCTTTTTCGACCGCTCCGGCGGCATTGTGCTTTGCAACCGGCAGATGTATCGGCTGAGCCGGTACCTGCTGGACAGCGATATGCAGTATCTCGGCGAGGTTGAGCAGGCGCTCTTTGACCCGCCGGACGACATTCTGCAGATTTCACCGGAGGAAAATATCTATCGCTTTCCGGACAAAACCGTGTGGCGATTTGAAAAAACGGCTGTCACCGATCGTTACGGAAAAACCTATATACAGCTTACCGCCGCAGACGTCACCGGTCTGCATTGGGCATTGGTACAGCTTTCCGCCGACAACAGAAAGCTTGCGGAGGACGCGGAAAGGATTAAACGACTTTCGGAAAACGTGGCGGCTGTCGCGCGGGAAAAGGAGTCGCTTGCCGCAAAGTCCGCCATGCATGACAGTCTTGCCGCATGCCTGACCGTCACAAAACAGTATCTTGCGGGCGACGCGGAGGGCGTCGACGCAGACACCGTACTGCACGAATGGGGAAAGAGCATTGCCTTTCGTGACGCTGTTCCGCTGTCGGCGAGGGATCGCCTGTATGACGCCGCAAAGAGCAGTGGCGTCACCATAAGAATGAGGGGCGATGAGCCGAAGGGCGGCGCGGCAGAGCTGATGTATACCGCTGTGCAGGTCTGCCTGAACAATGCGATTCAGTATGCTCAGGCGACCGAGCTTTCCGTGATGATATGGGAGGGCGGCAGCAGCTATACCGTTATGATTCGCAACGACGGCAAGCCTCCGAAAAAAACGATAACGGAGGGCGGCGGGCTCACGAATCTGCGCCGTCGCATTGAAAAATCAGGCGGGAAAATGACCGTGCAGAGTTTGCCGGAGTTTTCTTTGGTGATTGACATACCGAAATCCGAGAATTCGGGAGGGGGCTTGTGGCTGTGAAAAGAATACTGATTGTCGAGGATCAGGCTCTTGCGAGGATGTACCTCTGCTCGTGCGTTGAAAAAAGCGCGGACTGCGAGGTGGCGGGAACGCTGACCGGAGCCGACGCGGCTGTCTGCCGGTGCGGCGACGGAGATATCGACCTGATTCTGATGGATATCTGCACCGAAAACGATTCCGACGGGCTTGCCGCCGCGGAAACGATCAAAAAACGTTACCCGCAGATAAAAATAGTGATGGTGACCTCTATGCTTGAGGGGCGTTTTCTGGAGAGAGCAAGGAAAATAGGCGCGGACAGCTTCTGGTATAAGGATTCGCCCTCAGAGGATCTTGTCGGAGTGATAGAGGGGACGCTTTCGGGGAAACACTTCTGGCCGGACAGCGTGCCGGCGGTGCCGTTCGGAAACGTGCTTTCAAAGGACCTTTCCATTCAGGAACTTGAAACTCTGCGCCTGCTTTGCGAGGGAAAAACGAACGCCGAGATTGCCGAAAAGCTCAACGTTGCGGAGTCGTCTGTGCGGACGTATATCAATCGTATGCTGGAAAAAACCGGCTATCCGAACCGCAACCGTTTGATGGTTGCCGCCGTCGGAAAGAGGCTCGTCGTACCGGAAAGCCGTCGCGAAGAAAAATAATAATTATGCAATGATTATGTAATTTTATACATACGGTTACAGCCGCTCTGTTTTCCGAAAAACAGGGCGGCTTTTCTGTTTTCAGAACTCAAAAAGCCCGCTTGTTAATAATTTGTTTACATTTCGCGGGGCATTTGTCCACACTTATGAGGACAGACAGAAATCCCGTCATCTGATATAATAATATCGTAAAGCAAGTTCGGAAAATATCAATGAAAGGAAAGGAGGAAGGTTTAATGCAAAAAATTGTAGTGGACATACAGAACTTTCTGTTTGCCGACTCCATAGCTGCCGCCTTCAGAAATTCGGACTACGATATTGACGTGGTCCGCGCGGAAACTCCAAACGATACCGTGGAGCTGTGTCAGATGTATAAACCGTTTGTCCTCGTCATGGAAGTGACGGGGTACACTCCGTGGCTGCTTTGCGACAGACTCCGGCTGCGTGACGAGGTGAAATCGGTCTGCCCCGATTGCAAAATCGCCCTTCTTGTAGACTCCAATACCGAAAAGCGGGCGGCAAAGGACATACGCGACGCCAAGAAAAACGGAATCATCGATCAGTTTTTCTACGGCTCCATGACCTCCGAATATCTGATGGATCAGATATACGCCATGTAACCGGAGAGAAAGGACGGAACGTATGCGCAGGACCAAACGAAGCGGCGGATTTTTCGTCTGCCTGATTTTCAATATGTTTCTGAATATTTTATGGCTCATTCCCGCCGCCGTATTGCTCGCTCTGCACTTTTTGCTCGATATATCGGCGTGGTGGGCAATCGGCGCAGCCATTGCGTGGTTTGTTTGCGTATTGCTCTGGGTGATTTTAATAGGCTGGGCAGGCAGATGCGGCTCCGAGCCGGACGCTCCGAAGGAAAACAAAAACCCCTATTCCGCAGGGAACGGAAAAGAAAACACGTGATACGATCGTATCGCGGATCGGAAAAGTCCGCACGGGCAGACAACCTGCGGAAGTACCCGTCATGGGACGGCGCGCCATATAAATAACGTAACTGTGCGGCCTTGCGCCTGATGCGGTCTTTCCGCATTTTGCGCGGCGGCAAAGTATAATTAAGGAGGAAAATCAAAATGAAAAAAAGAAATCTGATCATAGCGGGGATATTGCTCGTCCTGCTTGTGATCACCGCATTGTTTTTTGCAATCGGTGCGGCGGACACCAAAAACTATCCGGACGAGGTTCTCGGACTCAAGGACGGAAACGTCAGAGTGATATACTCGGCAACCAGTTCGGAAAAACTGCATACAAAAGAGCTGAACGGAGTATTTTCCTATACGAAGCAGTATCCGAAGGCAACCGAAATATACGGATACAAGGACGGAACTCTTTATTATTGGACAAATAACGAAAAGAACGTTCTTTATATTCCCGGGATTGAGGGCAAGGATCTCAAACTCAGGGTTGAAGTCGATATGACGATTGCGGCGATATACGCTCCCGGCGTCAATCTGACGATCGATACAGGTGATCGCACGCTTACGCTGACGCGCAACTCAAGATATAAATACAAGGAGGCTGTCGGCGCTTCGATTGACCTTTCGCGCCCGAACACCGTATCTGCCGAAAGCGGAAATCTGGTAATCCGCGGAGAAGGAAAGATCGCAATCGACACGACAGGCACCGGCGCGGACGGCGCGGAATACGGCCTGTACGCAGGGAATGTGCAAATTCTTGAGTGGGCAAACCTGGATGCGCGCATGGGCAACAAGAAAAAAGAGGTTTCCTTTGTCATTCTGACAAGCGAGCTGACAATCGACACGCTGGGAGCCATTTCGATCGACGTCCGGAACACGAAAAACATTGCATATGTGTGGAACGTTAAGGTGCGCGATGAACAGAGATTCCATCTCATCAATGCGAGATACCTGAATTTTGAATTCCAGAATCACGATCTCTGGGGCGACTTCGGCACGGATGAAAACAAGAGTGCAAAAACCATATGGACCGAACTGACGGTATACGGCAAATTGCCGAACAGTTTGCCGAAAGAATGGAACGTCGACTATTACGCATCCTCCAAATCAAGGGATGAAACCCCGTATAAG
This sequence comes from Eubacteriales bacterium, assembly GCA_018383975.1. Classification (GTDB taxonomy): domain Bacteria; phylum Bacillota; class Clostridia; order Oscillospirales; family CAG-272; genus CAG-841. The sequence goes on from JAHAZT010000047.1 coordinate 15,109, forward strand.
CTGACGTTTACACGACTTGGTTCATTAAAGTCAAGTGATTATATGACAG
>JAHAZT010000077.1 GCA_018383975.1 Eubacteriales bacterium
GTGTATGTTATAATATATTATCGGCGGAAGTATAGGGTAAATACCCCCGCTCTGAACGGAAAATAAAAAAGTGTAATTACACAATTCGGAGGTATAAAATGGGATTATTTGACAAAATCAGAACAATGGTAAACGGTAACGAAGCAGAGGACGTATACGAGGACGATATGGGTGCAACGTATGACGAAAGCACCGTCCCCGCACGCAACGTAAATCGCGGAATGAGCCTCAACGCTTCTTCTATAGAGCTGAAGGTCGTAAGACCCGATACATTCGTCAATTCCAGACAGATCGCGGATCACCTTCTCAATAATCGCACGGTTGTTCTCAATCTTGAAGCGACAAACAAGGAAACTGCAAGAAGAATTCTAGATTTCCTTTCCGGTGTTGCATATTCTATCGGCGGTCAGCTCAAGAGAGTTGCAAACAACACATTCGTTATCACTCCCGATAACGTTGCTGTCTCCGGCGACCAGATGAGAGCCTCCTCTTCTGCGGCAAGCTCCGCAACAACGGAAGAAGCGCCTGCAGCTCAGCCTGCGCAGTTCTCCGGCGATACTCTTTATTGATTTTTACATATCGGCATAAACGGACGGGGCGTTGCCGCCCCGTCAAGTTTTATATTGAGAAAAGGGGAACGTATGCTCCCCGTAAATTGAGCGAAAGGGTCTCATAAAAATGACGGTGTCACAAAAAGACGGTGCAAAAAGAAATTTCAAAAAGACTTTCCGCGGCTATGACACAGCCGAGGTGGACAGTTATATAAACGCAATCACTGAAAATTACAACCTGCTTTATCGCGAAAACGCAAGACTTGCGCGCGAGCTTGCCGATGCGAACGACCGTCTCGTCGACCTGACGGGCGAGGAAGAGAAGGTCAAAAAAACGCTTGAAACGGCAAGAGCCGCCGCGGACAAAATCGTTGCGGACGCATACGAAAGAGCCGACGCAATCCTTGCATCCATAAAGCGCAGCTGCGATAAAATTCTGCGTAGCTTCCGCGATAAGACCGAGGCTCAGAAGGCGGCACTTTCGTCAATGCAGGAGAATATTCTCGTTTTCAAAAACGAGCTTTTTGAGCGTTACCGCCTGCATATTGAGCTTATCGAGCGCATTTCTCCCGTGTTTGAATACGAGGAGGAGCTGACGCCGGAGCAGTATGTCGAAAAGGTAGTTTCGACTATGAACCGCGACGTCTCCGAGGAGTTCGGAATAAAGCTCGAAGGCTTCGATATTGATATGGGTCAGCATTCCGACGCGACGGAGGATAACGACTACGGCGCAACGGCTGTATTTGCTCCGCAAGAGGAAAAGCCTTCAGAGGAGCAGTCGGAAGAGGCGACGTCGCGCCCCGCTCACCGAAAGAGGACTGTGGGTCGCGGCAAAAAGACTTCCGTTATAAGCCTTATCGACGAATACGAAACGCCCGGAGTTGCGAACGTCAAACGCGAAAGCGGCGTTCAGATGAGCTTTGATTTTGACTCCGAAAGCAGCTCACTTTCGGACAAGGATTGATTTTTAAGGAGCTTACCATATGCTTTTATGGACGATTATAATAGTTCTTTCCGTCGCGCTTGACTTCATAACAAAGCGTCTTGTGGCGGGCGGAATGGAGCTTTACGAGCGAATCCCCGTCATAAAAGGGGTATTCGAGCTTGAATATATCAGAAACGAGGGTGCCGCATGGGGAATCCTCAGCAATCACCGCTGGGTTTTCATGGTGATTACCGCTGTTGCAATCATCGTATTGCCGATACTTCTTTACAAATACAGAAAACTGCATTTTCTTTTCGGATTTTCGCTTTCGCTTATAATCGGCGGAGCGATAGGCAATATGATAGACCGCGTGTTCCTCGGCTACGTTATAGACTTTATCTATCTGCCGTTTCTTAATTTCATTTTCGGACCGGGCGGATTTCCGAGGTTCAACATTGCGGACTGCTGTGCGGTTGTCGGCGTGATACTTATGTTTATCTACCTTGTCTTCATAGACAAGACGTTTTTTGCAGACGATAAGAAAAAGAAAACTCAGTCGGAGGAGACAAAAAATGACGAGACTTAACGTCGGACCGGATACGGAAGGTGTACGGCTCGACGTTTTCTTGTCCGAGGCGGAGGAAATCACACGCTCCTATGCGCAAAAGCTCATTTCGGACGGTTGCGTGACGGTACGCGGCAGAAAAGAAGAAAAAAACTATAAAATGCGGAGCGGGGATACGGTCGATATCGAATACCCGCCGATAAAATGCTGTGAAGCCTGTGCGGAAAATATTCCGCTTGACATAATATACGAGGACGGCGACATAATCGTTGTAAACAAGCCGAGGGGAATGGTTGTCCATCCGGCGGCGGGAAATTACAGCGGAACGCTCGTTTCTGCGTTGCTTTATCATTGCGGGGACTCGCTTTCCGGTATCGGAGGGGTTCTGCGACCGGGAATTGTCCACAGAATAGACAAGGACACGAGCGGGCTTCTCGTTGTTGCGAAAAACGACGCGGCGCACCTGTTTCTTTCGGAGGAGCTGAAAACGCACAGCATTTCAAGAGTTTATCATGCCGTCGCTCTCGGAAAAATCGAAGAGGCGCGCACCGTCGACAAGCCGATAGGGAGAAACCCGTCCGACAGAAAAAAGATGGCGATAGTTGCCGGCGGCAGGGAAGCCGTCACGCACGTAACGCCCATTGAAAATTTTGCCGCGGGACTTTGCTATGTAAAATGTGAGCTTGAAACCGGTCGGACGCATCAGATAAGGGTTCATATGCAGAGCATAGGTCATCCGCTTCTCGGCGACCCACTTTACGGTCAGGAGAAAAATCCCGCGGAAAGAAAATACGGTAAACTGATTTCGGGGCAATGCCTGCACGCAAAGGAACTGGAGCTTGTTCACCCGTCGACAAAAGAAAAAATGCGATTTGAATGTCCGCTCCCGGGCGACTTTTTGTCCGTGCTTGCGGCGTTGCGAAAGGAGAGCGAGCCGCTTTGAAAAAGTTTGAAAATATAATTCTGGCGTCGGATATAGACGGAACGTTTATTTTTCACGGCGAACCTCTGCCGGAAGTCAACCTTGAAAAAATCAGATATTTTATAGATAACGGCGGACATTTCACGTTTTCGTCCGGAAGAAATCATATCGATATTTACAGCGTCATTCCGTCGATTGAAAGCTATGTGAATACCCCGTGCGTGCTTTGCAACGGCGCATTTTGCTTTGATGTCAGAACGCGCGAGATGAAAAACGTGCATTATCTCGAAACGGAACATCTTCGCCCGCTTTTCAATCGCGTAAGGCAGATAGCCGGAGACAGGATCGGCTTTCGGACGTCCTGTGAACGTGGTTTCATTTATGACAAAAACGACGTTGCGATGAAAGAAAGCCTTGAAAAGACGAAGCTCGATCGCTTTGCAACGGCGGTCAGCTTTGACGAACTCTGCGAGGGGAAATATTTCAAGGCGGTGTTCATCTCCGATCCCGACCTGCTGAAAAGCACATTTGAAATTCTGCGGAACGAATTTCCTATGTATGACTACACTAAGTCAAACTCTTGGCTTTATGAGGTTATGCCGAAAGGAATAAACAAGGCGTATCAGCTCAGATATATAACGGATGAAATCAGAAAATCGAACCCGGATGTAAAGTTATATTGTATGGGCGATTTTGATAACGACGCGGATATGCTCCGTGCGGCAGACGTGGCTATGTGCCCCGAAAATGCGACGGACGAAATAAAGAAGCTTTGCAGCGTCCGGCTTTGCCACGCCAAAGACGGCGCAATTGCGGACGCAATCCGAAAAATCGAGGCGTCGCTTTGATTTTTAGATATTATACAATCGTATAAGGAATATATGAAATGATAAAAAATGACCTTTCAAAAACGGAGCTCAAAACATCTGATTTCAATTTTGACCTCCCGCAGGAGCTGATAGCGCAGCACCCCTGTGAGCCGAGAGACGCCGCAAGACTTCTCGTTATGAACAGAAAAACACAGACGACGGAGCATAGAATTTTCCGCGACATAACGGAATATCTGCACCCCGGCGACGTTCTCGTCATCAATGATTCAAAAGTCATTCCTGCAAGAATTTACGGAAAAAAACTCGGTGAGGGCGGCGCAGCCTGCGAATTTTTGTTGCTGCGTCAAAGGTCGCTTGACCGTTGGGAAGTGCTTGTTCGTCCGGGCAGACGACTTCGCGAGGGCGCAAAGGTTTCCTTCGGAGACGGAATTCTGACGGCGACAATCGACGAAATAATTGAGGACGGAAACAGAATAGTCACATTTGACTATGACCGCGCGGGCGGGGAATCTCTGTTTTCCATACTTGACAAAATCGGCAAAATGCCGCTCCCGCCTTATATAACCGAAGAACTGAAAAACAACGACGACTATCAGACCGTCTACGCAAATGAGTCCGGCTCGGCGGCGGCTCCGACGGCGGGACTGCATTTCACGGAGGAGCTTCTTGAAAAAATCCGTGCCATGGGCGTGAAAATTGCGCCGGTAATGCTCCACGTCGGACTCGGAACGTTCCGCCCCGTCAAGGCGGAGAGCATTAAAGACCACATAATGCACAGCGAATTTTTCACGGTCACGAAAGAAAGTGCGGATATCATCAATTCGGCAAGAGCGGCAGGCGGCAGAATAATCGCATGCGGGACGACGTCGTGCCGGACGCTTGAAAGCGCGTCGACGGATGACGGAATCGTTCATCCCATGTGTGACGACACGGGAATCTTTATTTATCCGGGCTATAAATTCAAGGCGACAGACGCACTTATAACAAATTTTCACCTGCCGGAAAGCACGCTTGTAATGCTCGTTTCTGCACTTGCGGGGAGGGATTTTACAATGAGATCCTATGCCGAAGCGGTGAAGGAAAAATACAGATTTTTCTCGTTCGGCGACGCGTGCCTGATTATATAATCGACGGACGAAACAAAATAATATACATCAGTATAAAACCAAAAATGCAGACGACACCAACACAAACGGGATTTTGAAATGAACGATAAAATTATTGCCGTTGCAGGACCGACGGCGTCCGGCAAGAGTGCGCTTGCGCTGGAGCTTTGCAAAAGACTCGGCGGGGAGCTTGTCTCTCTTGACTCCATGCAGATATACAAAGGGCTTGACATCGGCACGGCGAAGCCGACTAAAGCAGAGCAGGCAGAGGTTCGTCATCATATGATTGACATCTGCGATCCGAGGGAAAAATTTTCCGCAGCCGACTTTGCGGAGCGTGCGCACGGCGTGATAGCGGACATAAGGTCGCGCGGGAAAAGAGTTGTGCTTTGCGGAGGAACGGGACTTTATCTTGATACCGTCCTCGGCAGGCTGGACTTCGGCGAGATTGAAAGCGATGAGAAACTTCGTCGCGAGCTTATCGCGTTTGCCGAAAAAAACGGGGCGGACGCACTTTATGAAAGGCTTGTGAAAATCGACCCGCAGGCGGCTGAAAAAATACACAAAAACAACGTCCGCAGAGTTGCCCGCGCCATTGAAATTTATGAGCTTACGGGCAAAACAAAAACCGAGCACGACAGAGAGGCAATATCGGATTCTCCTTATGACAGCTTGATAATCGGGCTTGACTATAATGGCAGGGAAGTGTTATACAACCGTATAAACAGGCGTGTCGATCTTATGATTGATGCGGGACTTGAAACGGAAGTGCGCTCGCTTTTATCAGAGGGATTACTCTCTGCGGACAGTACCGCGGGGCAGGCGATCGGATACAAGGAAATGCTCGGATACATTGCCGGGGAGTACACGCTTGAGGACGCTATTGAAAAAATCAAGCTCGGAACACGGCGTTACGCAAAGCGTCAGCTGACTTGGCTCCGGAGAAATCCGGAAATAAACTGGCTTTATCCGGACAGGCTCGGCGATTTTCAATCGCTTGTCGGCGAGGCGGAAAAAATAATCGGAAAATAAAAAGCAAAGGAGGCAGCGACTGTGAAAAATACGGAAAAGCACGACGCAACGTTCAAGCGGAAAGTAATAATTTCGACAGTGCTGTCTGTCATTGCCGTTGTTTACATTATATATCATATTGTTATGGCATTTGCGCCGGAAACGCAGCTTTATGTTGTCACATATGCGGATTACGACGACACCGAAATTTTTTCGGGATACATTTTCCGCGATGACGCTCCGCTTCTGTCGACGTCCGTCGGCACGGTGGAACGGCACTTTTCGGACGGAGAAAAAATGGGCGTCGGGTCGACGGTCGCCGACGTTTACAAGGTAGCGTCGCCGGAGGCGGAGGAACGACTGAAAACCATAAATTCGCTTTTGTCGGTGCTTGAAAAGAGCAAGGTCGGCGAGAGCGTGACGGTTGAAAGTCTGGACGTGAAAATCGAAGCGTTGAGACTTGAAATCGCTTCAAAAACCGCGCAGGGAGAGCTTATCTGGGTCAACGCTCACAAGGAGGAGCTGTCCGTGCTGATAAACTGTCGGGAGTTGGCGGCAAAGGGCAAAACCGATTTTTCTTCCGAAACGGCGGCGCTGAAAGCCGAGAGAGCGGAGCTGATTTCGTCGCTCGGAGGGATTGAGTCAAGCGTGACGACTGACGTTTCGGGTTATTTCTTCTCATATTGCGACGGCTACGAGGGCAAGCTGACCTCCGCTCTCGCTATGACTGTCACAACAGAGAATTTCGATGACATAATCTCCGTTAAGAAGACGGATTATCAGAATGCCGTCGGCGCGATTATAACGGATTTCAGATGGCAATTCGTCTGCAAAACGACTCTTGAAAAGGCAGAAGGCTTTTATGCGGGCGGGAATTACAAATGCAGTTTTGTCGGAAATTCGCGTCCGGAGGAGATGTCGTTGAGTCTTTTATACAAGAGTATAAATTATGAAAAAAGCGAGGCGGTGCTGTGCTTTTCGTCATCTTATATCCCATCGGGATTTGATATGACGCGGTTTCAGCAGATGAAGGTTCTGCGCGCAAAATGCACGGGACTCAGAGTGCCGTCATCGGCGGTCAGGGTGATAGACGGGCAGACATGTGTTTACATATTCAAAAAGGGAATTGCGAGGGTGCGTGCCGTGAATATTCTCGGAGAGAGGGACGGAAGCTATCTTGTCGACGGAAACGTGGGAGAGGGTTGTAAATTTGCCCCGATTGCGCTGAATGACCTCTTGATTCTGGACGATACAAATCTTTATGAAGGAAAGATTGTTGGATAAATGACAGATTTTGAAAAGATAAAATTGAATATTGAAAAAGTGCACGAAGAGATGAAGGCTTATCCGAAAGCGCGTCTTTGCGCCGTGATAAAAAATCGTTCTCCGGAGGAAATCCGTTATGCAGTTGACTGCTGCGGCGTGACGCTTGTCGGCGAAAATCGCGTGCAGGAGTTTCTTTCGCATGAGCCGTACCTTTCGGGCGCGGAGACACATTTTGTCGGCAGACTGCAAAAAAACAAGGTAAAATATCTTGTCGGCAGAGTGGCGATGATTGAAAGCGTCGACTCCGTGCCGCTTGCGGAGGAGATAGCTTCGAGAAGCGGAAAGGTCGGCGTTGTTACTGACATTCTTTGCGAGGTGAATACCGGCAGGGAACCGCAGAAGGGCGGATTTTTGCCGGAGGAACTTGCGGACGCCCTTGAAAAAATATCGCATCTGAAAAATATTCGTCTTCGCGGACTTATGGCGGTCACGCCGATGACGGACAGTTCCGATGAAAAGCGCGGATATTTTGCCTTGCTTGCGAGGCTTAAAAACGAAAACAGAAGGTATTTCTCCGGAGACGCAATTCTTTCCATGGGTATGAGCGGAAGCTATCGCGAGGCACTTTCGGAGGGGGCGGATATTATCCGCATAGGAACGGGGATATTCGGCGAAAGAAAGTAAATTATACAAATATATAAAATCGGTTTTTCCTTATGTGAAGCCGATTTTTTCATTTTGAAAGACAAATCCCGCATCCTGAAAAGGATACGGGATTTGTGCTTTTTCAAAGACTTTTTATAATATTTTCAATTTCAAAAAGTGAATTTGTGACGGCGTCAAAATTCATATCGGTATCGTTTGTTTTGCCCTTGCGATTGAACCATACGGTCTTTATGCCCGCATTTTTCCCGCCGCGCATATCGGAGGTAAGGCTGTCGCCGATGATGACTGTTTCGTCGGCAGAAAAATCCGGAATGAAAGAAAAGCAGTAATCAAAAAATTCTTTTTTCGGCTTTTCGCAACCGACTTTTTCGGAAATGAAAATCCCATCAAAATATTTTTCGATGCCGGAGCTTGCAAGTCTGCCCTCCTGAACGCTGTATGTCCCGTTTGACACGAGATACAAGCGGTATTTTCCGTAAAGCGAGGAGAGAAGGGCCTCTGCGCCGTCGATAAAATGATGACCGCAGCTCAGCCTTTTCTCATATAAATCCGCCGTTTCAATCGGTGATGCGGTTATTCCGTATTCGTCAAAGAGCTGGCGGAACCTGCCGTATTTTACGCCGTCGCGCGTCAACTCCTCTTTTTCAAGACGCTTCCAATGCTCCTCGTTTATCACGCTGTAACGGGCGAGAAGCTCCTCCGTCGGCTCAATGCCTTTATGCTCAAAAGCATATTTCAGAGCCTCTTTTTCGGCTTTGCCGAAGTCCAGAATTGTATCGTCGAGGTCGAAGAGAACGTTTTTAATCATTCGCTTTTACCCGATATGTCGTCCGCAACGAAAAGTCCCATTGCGCCCGCCTGAGAAAGCCCTCTTGTGATACCGCTGCAATCGCCGATGATATATGCCCCGTCCAGAACCTCAAAGTTCGGTTTATGCTCCGGACGGATTGAATAATATTTCGCCTCGCAGCCGTAGAGCAGGGTATCGTCGTTTGCCGTGCCGGGCGCGACCTTGTCAAGCGCATAGATAGTGTCGATTATGTTTGTCAGAATTCTGTGCGGCATAACGAGAGAAATGTCGCCGGGTGTGGCTTTGAGCGTCGGTATGACGGTGCTGTGACCGAGACGATGATCGTTTGTTCTTCTTCCGCGGACAAGGTCTCCGAAACGTTGAACAAGAACGTTTCCGTTGCCGATGCTGTTCGCAAGGCGGGAAATCGACTCAACGAATTCCGTGGGCTTGTTGAAAGGCTCCGTGAAGTTTATGCTTGAAAGGATTGCGAAGTTACAGTTGTCCGTTTTTTTGCCCTTATCGGAGAAGCTGTGGCCGTTTGCGGTGATTATGCCGTTGTTGTTTTCCGCGCTGACGATACCGCCCTGATTGAAGCAGAACATTCTCGTTTTATCCTCAAAGGTTTTTGTGCGGCAAAGAATTTTCGGCTCATAAATGCGGCTTGAAAATTCGCGCCAGATAGCGTCCTTCATTTCGACGCGCACGCCTATATCAACGGCGTTTGTTTTCATCTTTATATCAAACTTGTTGCAGAATTTTGATACGAATCCCGCTCCGACGCGTCCGACGGCGATTATGATTTTATCGGCTTCAATATCCGTATTCTTGCCCGTGACGTGCCATTTTCCGTCCTCGCGCTCAACGCCGTTAATTTCCGTTCCGGAACGCATATCAACGCCGACCTCATCGAGGTGCTTTATGATATTTTTGAGTATATTGAAGTTTCTGTCCGTGCCGAGGTGACGGACGTCCATATCGAGAAGGCGGAGATTGTTTTGCAGACATTTGAGCTTCAGGTCCTCGTTTGAGAGGAACATTTCGGGATAATCCCGAACGCCGTCGATAACGTCGGCGAAACTCTCAAGGGTACTGTCGACCTCGCGGATATATTTCATCGCCCTCGCTTCGCCCAGCTCGTCTCCGAGTATGCCGCCGTATGCCGTTCCGACGTTGAGCTTGCCGTCGCTTCGCGCTCCTGCGCCGCCGTAGCCGTTAGTTATAGCGCATATGCCGCAGTGAACGCAACCGCGTTCTGCCGATGCGGGGCATTTTCTTCTTTCAAGCGTCTGTCCCTTTTCAACCATGACAACACTTGTTTTCGGGTTATGGAGTTTCAGCTTGTAGGCTGCCATAAGCCCGCCTATACCGGCGCCGATTATACAAACATCGAATTTTTCCATCAGAATTTTTGCTCCTTAAAAGATATTTTTGCTTTGTCGGTGAGTTATTCCTCGTCGTCGAGTTCAAGGTCTCCGTTCGAGATGAGGTCAAACAGAGTTTTTGTGAAATAGTTGACAATCGTCACTATTCCGCATATCACAGCAGCAAGGCCGATCAGCGCGGTGAACCAGATAACGCGTTTCTTCTTTGACTTGGTCGGGTTTTTCATACTTTGTTTACTCCTCTTCCTTGTTTTTTTCTTCAAGACGCTTGATTTTATGCGTCGTTGTTTTTATAAAGTCGCTCTTGCGGATAATTATTTTTTTCACCGCCTTGTATGCGGCGAATTTGCCGTTTACCTCCGATACAACGGACGTTATTATTGCTTTTGTTCTGTTTTCGCGCTCTTCGTCCGTCAGTTCTCCGGATTTTTTCAGCTCCTCGTCAATTTCCTCCTTATCGGGAATTATCGACGCCGTGACGACTGTTGCCCCGTCCGTTTCCTTTCCGAAAACAAAGCTCTCCGAAACGAATTTGTTTTCGTTCAGATAATATTCTATCTCCTCCGGAAATACCTTTTTTCCGTTTTCAAGAACTATCATACTCTTGATGCGACCCATTATTTTATACGCGCCGTTTTCCAGACGCTTTGCGAGGTCGCCCGTATAGAACCAGCCGTCGCGGATTACCTCTGCCGTTGCCTGCGGGTTCTTATAATAACCGAGCATGACGTTCGGTCCCTTTACGGCAAGCTCGCCGACCCCGTCGGAATTGGGATCAACTATTTTGACATTCACACCGACAAGAGGGTAACCGATGTCGTCCGCGCTTCTGTATCCGTCGTGATGCATTATGCAGACGGGGGAGGTTTCGGTCAGCCCGTAACCGACGTAAACGCGGTATCCGAAGCTTTCATAGCCGTGGTAAGCTTCCGGAGAAAGCGCCGCCGCTCCGCAGAGAATTCTGTTGAGCCTGCCGCCGAGAGAAGCATTGACGGTTGCGAATATTTTTCTCCGCGCCTCGCCTTTGGATACGAGCCTTGAAAGCGACCTCTGAACAGCGAGAACGGTTTTTCCGCCTTTCATCTTGGCATATTTTTTGACGATCATCGAATACAGCTTTTCAAGAAGCACCGGCACGGCGACGAACACCGTCGGCTTGAACAGCACAAAGTCAGCCTGAAGCTGGCGGAGAGAATTGTTATACGCTATGCTCGCTCCCGCATAGAAGAACGAGAGAAACCCTGCCATACATTCGTATGTATGATGCAGAGGAAGAACGGAAAGCGCTCTGTCATAGGGGTAGACGGCGGTTCTTCTCGCAACGTGAACAATGTTTGAGCAGATGTTGTTCTGCGAGAGCATAACGCCCTTTGAGACGCCCGTCGTGCCGGAGGTATAGAGCAGTATGCCGAGAGCGTGCGGGTCAACCCTGTGATTTTCATACGATCTGTCGCCCTCCGAGCGCAGACGCTTGCCCTCCGCTATATATTTTTCCATTCCGGAAGCGGGCAGCTTAATAACCCCGTCTCCGATTTCAACGAGCTTTTCCTCGCTGCCTTCCATAAAGACGACAGCCGCCGTTTCGGAATCGTCGATCAGATATCTGATATCGTCCGCGCTCAGATCCTTGTCAAGAGGGACAATCACTCCGACGCCTGCGCATACGGTGAGGTAAGTCAACGCCCATTCATAGCAGTTTCTTCCCATCACGGCGATTTTCTTTCCCTCAAGACCGAGACTGTGCAGATATGAGGCAAACGCTTTCACATCATCATAAACCTCTTCGTAGGTAACCTCGCGCACGCCGTCGCCGTCTCTGAAGACAAACGCCGTATTTTTCGGGAAGCGTTCGCAGCTTCCGTCGCAAAGGTCGCGAATACTCGATATTTCGGGTACGTTATAAACGAAATTGTTGAAGTTGTTTTTATTCATTTCCATCTCCGAAAAAAGATTTTTTCTTCGGGTTTTTCAGCCGGATAAAAATCAGCATAAAAAACCATTATCATTATCTCATAAAAATTCCCTTTTTACAATAGTAATAATGACTAAAAAATAATATAGCGAATAACTATTGCAAAAACAATCGGACAATAGTAAAATATTTGTATCATTTTAATGAAAAAAGCGCGGATATAAAAAAGGAGAACGATTATGAAAAAATCACATTCGGAGAGAGCCGCGGAGCTTTTTACGGCGGGCTATAACTGCTCGCAGTCCGTGACGGCAGCCTTTGCGGACGTTATGGAAATGAACGAAAAGCAGGCGCTCCGCCTTTCCGCTTCGTTCGGAGGTGGCTTCGGCAGGAGCAGGGAGGTATGCGGCGCGGTTTGCGGAGGGTGTATCGTTCTCGGTGCGCTTTACGGCTATGACGCCGCGGATGACATGGCGGCAAAATCGGAGCATTATGCGCTTGTGCGCGAGTTTATGCGCAGGTTTTCCGAGGAGGACGGCACATATATCTGTCGCGAGCTTCTCGGCGGAGCCGAGGCGGGAGGGGAGCCGTCCGAGCGGACGCCCGAATTTTACAAAACCCGCCCGTGCCTGAGGCTCATAAAGCGCGCGGCGGAGATAATCGACGGAATTATTGAAGAAAAATCCGGAAACGGGATAAAAAAGCCGTTCGGAAACGGCACAACTGATTGATAAAGGCTTTTGCACGGAGGACGACGAAATGGATATAAAAACGGCAAGGTCAAGGGCGGAGGAGCTCGTCGGGAAAATGACGGTTGAAGAAAAAGCATCGCAGCTTTTATATAATTCTCCCGCGATAGAGCGCCTGCAAATTCACGAATACAACTGGTGGAACGAAAGCTCGCACGGCGTTGCACGGTGCGGCACGGCAACGGTTTTTCCTCATTCTGTCGGACTTGCGGCGACGTTTGATCCCGAGCTTATGGAAAAGGTTGCCGACGTTATATCAACGGAAGCGAGGGTAAAATTCAATCAGCACGACAGGCACAGGGATTACGATATATATAAAGGATTGACATTCTGGGCTCCGAACATAAACATATTCCGCGATCCGAGATGGGGAAGAGGACAGGAGACGCTCGGCGAGGATCCGTTTCTTACGTCCGCTCTCGCCGTGGCGTATATAAAGGGCATACAGGGCGACGGGGAATTTCTGAAAGCGGCAGCCTGCGCAAAGCATTTTGCCGCACATTCCGGTCCCGAAGGACTCCGGCACGGCTTCAATGCCGTTGTCAGCAGGCATGACCTTTGGGAAACGTATCTTCCCGCGTTTGAAAAGACGGTCGAAAGCGGAGTTGCGGGAATTATGGGCGCATACAACAGGCTGAACGGCGAGCCGTGCTGTGCGAGCCGACAGTTGCTTTCCGATATACTTCGCGGCAAATGGGGGTTCGAGGGGTATATAACGTCGGACTGCGGCGCACTGAAGGATATGATAACCGGACACAAATGCGTTGATACGCCGGCGGAGGCGGCGGCAATGGCTCTGAAAGCCGGATGCGACCTCAACTGCGGCGACATATATTCGGCGATTATCGATGCGTACGAGGCGGATCTTATAACCGAAGAGGACATAACGGGTGCCGCCGTCAGGCTTTATACAATCCGTTATCTGCTCGGCGAATTTGAAACGCCGCGCCCGTGGAGCGATCTTCCGTATGACCTGCTTGACTGCGCGGAGCACAGAGCGCTCAATCTCCGCGCGGCAGAGGAAAGTATTGTCCTTGCGAAAAACGAAAACGGTTTTCTGCCGATTGACCGGAGCGTGAAGAGGATTGCAGTCGTCGGTCCGAATGCTGTTTCCATTTCCGCTCTGGAAGGCAATTACAACGGTTATGCATCCGAATATATAACCGTTGCCGACGGTATCCGCAGGGAATTTCCCGATGCGGACATAAAGGTTGAGCGGGGATGCAGACTTGTTTTTGAAAAACTCTGTGACTGGAACGGCTTTTCCAATATGTACAGCGACGGTATCGCGGCGGCGGAAAATGCCGACGTCACCGTTCTTTGTCTCGGACTTGACTGCTCCGTCGAGGGAGAGGAAATATCGGGCGCGACGGGCGATTATCTTGACAGAGGAGACAGAAAGTCGCTGTTCCTGCCGAAACCCCAGATGAAGCTGGCGGAGGCGGTGTGCGATGTTTGCAAGGATGTTATAGTCGTTCTGCTCTGCGGAGGGTCGATAGACGTCGGGGAAAAGGTCAGAAAGCACGCCAAAGCGATAATTTACGGCTGGTATCCGGGCGCCGTCGGCGGACTTGCGATAGCAAGGCTTCTCTCCGGCAAGGCAAATCCTTGCGGCAGACTGCCGGTGACGATATACAGAGGAGACGACATTCTCCCCGATTTTTCGGATTATTCAATGCGCGGCAGAACTTACGGTTATATGACGTCGGAGCCGCTTTACCCCTTCGGCTATGGGCTTTCGTATACGGAATTTTCATATGATGATGCGAAAATCGTCTCGTCGGACGATGAGAAAATAACCGTATCGGCTCGTGTTACGAATATCGGAAGCCGTGACGGGACGGAGAAGGTTCAGGTATATGCGCGCTTTTCGGACAGCAGAACATACACCCCGAATTTCCGCCTGTGCGCGGTGAAGGCGGTGTCCCTTTCCGCCGGCGAGAGCAGGATTGTTGAGCTTACGACAGACCGCTACTGGCTGCGGGCGGTGCTGGAAAACGGAGAAAGGGTCAATCCCGACGGGGAAACGACGCTTTATATCGGCGGAAGTCAGCCTGACGGCAGAAGCGCCGCGCTGACCGGAAAGGCGTGCGTTATCATAAACGGGGATTTTTCGCAGCCGTGAATGACGTAAAGAGCAAAAACAGACCGCTTCGGCGGTTTGTTTTTGTTTTATCTGCCGAATGTGCGGTTTTTCTATTTACATTTGATGTATTTATGATATAATAATCGTATAAGGAAAAGGCTTGACATTTGCTTGTCTGCCCGAAGGAAAGGCGTTTTCATAAACGAAAGCGAATAAAAATGGAGAAGAACAATCTTAAAGGCTGGCTTTATCTGCTGCCTGCCGCGCTGTTTCTCGGCGTGTTTATGGTTTATCCTCTGATAGATGTTTTTGTTTATTCCTTTGAAGAGGGATTCAATTTTGCGTCGCAGTCATTTTTCGGAACGGGAACATACAATTATGCTTACGTTCTGCGCGACCCGTATTTTCTCGCCGCGCTGAAAAATACTTTCATCCTCGTGATTATAACCGTGCCTCTTTCAACGGGAATTGCGCTTCTTATTTCCGTCGCGCTCAGCTCTATAAAAACGCTGAGACGCTTTTTCCAGACGGTTTATTTCCTTCCTTACGTCACGAATACTCTTGCCGTCGGGCTTGTGTTTATGATACTTTTCAGAAAAACAGCCTATTCGGACGGGCTTGTAAACGTTATAATAAACGCCTTCGGCGGAGAGTCTGTCGACTTTATCGACGGACCCTACTGGGCGAAAATGTTTGTCCTCTGTCTGTATACGATATGGATAGTAATGCCGTTCAAAATACTTATTCTGACGGGCGCGATAGCTTCCGTAAGCGATACGTACTATAATGCCGCGAGAATGGACGGCGCGTCACGCGGACGCATATTTGCAAAAATCACGCTGCCTATGATATCCCCCTCGCTTTTCTATCTTGTGATAACGGGCTTTATCGGCGCGTTCAAGGCTTACAGCGACTCTGTCGCGCTGTTTGGGACAAATCTCAATGCCGCCGGAATGAATACAATCGTCGGTTATATTTACGATATGCTCTACGGCGACGGAGGCGGGTATCCTTCGTTTGCGTCGGCGGCGGCGATAATACTCTTTTCAATAGTGCTGACCGTTACCTGCATAAACCTTATGGTGAGCAGGAAACACGTCCATTACTCGTAAGGAGGGCATTATGAACGGAACCGTCAATTATTCAAAAGCCGAAAAAGCGGCAAGAACGCGCGGCATAATCCGCAATACGTTTGTATATATTTTGCTTTCAATATGGGGAGTTGCCGTCCTTTTCCCGTTTTACTGGATGGTGCTGACCTCAATAAAGAGTTACAGCGCGTACAGCTCGGAGCGGATACCCAAATTCTTTACGACCTCGCCGACCTTCAGAAACTATATCGACGCCTTCACTGAGGTGTCGCTCTCAAGATATTTTCTCAATACGCTGATTTTCACCGTAGTGACAACGGTGCTTATGCTCGTCGTCATAACGCTGGCGGCGTTCGCATTTGCAAGACTTGATTTCAAGGGCAAAAACATAGCGTTTACGCTGTTTCTTTCGCTTATGATGCTTCCGAGCGAGCTTGTCGTAATCACAAACTTCGTAACGGTGACCGATATGGGTCTCCGCAATACATTCACGGGACTTATTCTGCCGTCGGTTACGTCGGTATTCTATATTTATCTGCTGAAAGAGAATTTTTCGCAGGTGCCGGACGAGCTTTATTACGCCGCCAAGGTGGACGGCACAACAGATATGAAATACCTGCTTCGGGTTATGATTCCGATATGCAAGCCGACCTTTGTAACGGTGCTGATTCTTAAAGTCATAGAGTGCTGGAATTCGTATGTCTGGCCGCGACTGATAACGGACGACCCGAAATATTATCTTGTGTCAAACGGTATTCAGGAGATAAGGGAAAACGGCTTCGGCAGGGAAAACATTCCCGCAATGATGGCGGCGGTTGTCGCCGTGTCGCTGCCGCTGATAATTCTTTTCCTTGTGTTCAGAAACAAGATAATGGAGGGCGTTGCGAGAGGAGGCACAAAGGGATGAAAAGAATTCTCTCTGCGGTGCTTGCCGCTGTTTTCCTTTGCTCTGTCATGACGGTTTTCACGTCGTGTCACGGCTCGCGGCTTGCCGCCGATTTCACCCTGCCGCAGGAGTTTGATACGTCGAAAAATTATGAAATAACGTTTTGGGCAAAGAACGATACGAACAAAACGCAGGTGAAAATATACAGAAAAGCCGTTGCCGACTTTGAAGCGCTTTACCCGAACGTCAAGGTCAATATCCGCCTTTACACGGATTACGGGAAAATATATAACGACGTCATAACAAACATCTCCACCGGCACGACGCCGAACATATGCATAACCTATCCCGACCATATAGCAACGTATATTTCCGGTGCAAATACGGTCGTTCCGCTTGACGGACTGCTTACCGATGAAAAATTCGGTCTCGGCGGAAGCGAGGTGAGATTTTCCTCGCCGTCAAAGGACGAAATCGTTTCCGAATATCTTTCGGAATGTTATCTCGGAACGCAATGCTACGCTCTGCCGTTCATGCGTTCGACGGAGGCGTGCTATATAAACAAAACGCTTGTGGAAAAGCTCGGCTACAAAATTCCCGAAAAGCTGACATGGGATTTCATATGGGAGGTTTCGGACGCGGCAACGGAGAAAACCGCAGACGGCACATATAAAGTCAACGGTCAGAAGGTCATGATACCTTTTGTATATAAATCGACGGACAATATGATGATACAGATGCTGCGTCAGAAGGGAGCGGGCTATTCAACCGACGAAGGCGAGGTTCTCATATTCAACGATACGACGAAGGACCTGCTTTATACAATCGCCGATCACGTCGGGAAGGGCGCATTTTCAACCTTCTCCATATCCGGCTATCCGGGCAACTATCTCAATGCCGGACAGTGTATTTTTGCAATCGACTCAACCGCCGGCGCGACGTGGATGGGAAGTCACGCTCCGCTTATGGACATAAGCGAGGATAAGGTCGTCGATTTTGAAACGGTTGTCATGCCCATACCGCAGTTCGATACGGAAAACCCGCAGATGATATCGCAGGGGCCGTCGGTATGTATTTTCAATAAAAGCAATCCGCAGGAAGTGCTTGCGTCGTGGCTGTTTGTGCAGTACCTGCTGACGGACGGCGTCCAGACCGCTTATGCAAGGACGGAGGGCTATGTGCCCGTCACGCTGACGGCGCAGGGCTCCGAGGAATACAGGGATTATCTTTCCCGTGCCGGACAGGATAATGACGAATATTACGATGTAAAAATAAAGGCTTCGCGGCTGCTTATTGACAACATAAAGAATACGTTTGTCACCCCTGTTTACAACGGCTCGGCGTCGCTGCGAAACGCCGCGGGACAGCTTATCGAAAACGTGGCGAAGTCAATCAGGAGAAAAGAAACGGTTGACGAGGAATATATGCAAAACCTTTATAAAGAGGTCAGCGCACTGTACCGCCTCGACCAGACGGGCATAATATCAGGCGGGGAAAAGCCGCTGGGAAAACTGCCGGCGGCGTCCGTCGCGCTGATTTGCGTCATTGCTGCCGCGTGGGTGTGCATAGCCGGATTTTATATCGGAAACATAATTAAAAAGCGAAAAGAGGAAAAGCGGGCCGGATAATTCCGACTCGCTTTTTTTCGTTGCGAAAAATTCGCAAAAAATGAAAAATCTTCGTGCTTTCTATTGATTTTTAAGGCGCTATGTGTTATACTTGAATAAGTATATGCTGTCGCATATATATACTATTTTACAAGGAGAAATACCATGAAAAAGATCTTGGCAATTGGCTTGAGCATTGTTTTCACGCTTGCGGTTGTTTTAACCTGCGCAAGCTGTGGAAAGACGGTAAATCGCGCTGACACAAAAAAATCAGAGGGCGTTATGACATACGGCGAGTATCTCGCGGCGCCCGTAGACTCCGAGGTCGTAATCGAGGCTTACATCCAGGCAAAGCAACTCTATTCCGAGCAGTACGGAAACACGTCTCTTTATCTTCAGGATGCCGAGGGCGGCTACTTTGCATACAGAGTTAAATGCACTGCGGAAGAATATGCAAAGTTTGAGATAGGCAAGAAGGTAAAAATCACGGGTACCAAGACCGAATGGGAAGGCGAAGTTGAATTTGCGGAGGGAACCGCAAAGGTTGAGCTTCTTGAAGGCAAGTATGTTGCGGAAGCAAAAGACGCAACAAAGGTTCTTGCAAACGAAGAAGAGCTTATCAAACTCCAGAACCAGTTCGTTTCCTTCAAGGGACTGACGGTTGCGGCTTCCAAGGATATCGACGGCAACGACGTTGCATATCTCTATAAATGGAACGGCACAGGCTCCGAGGGAGACGATCTCTACTTCTACGTAGAGCTTGACGGCAAGAAATATCAGTTCCTCGTTGAGTCTGATCTTTGCGGCGCGGACACAGAGGTTTACAAGGCTGTGAAGAATCTCAAAATCGGCGATAAGATCAATGTCGAGGGCTTCCTTTACTGGTACAAGGGTGTAAACCCCCATATCACGGGCGTAAAGGTTGTTAAATAATCAAAAAATACGCAAAGCGGCGGGTTTTTGCCCGCCGTTTTTGTTTTTTGCTTGACTTTTCGCAAAACGATATGTATAATGTCGGTGAAAAGAAACGGAGTGATGAAAAAAATGTCGCACAGTGCGGAAAAAACAAACGCAATGCGTATAATGGAGCAGAAAAAAGCAAAGTATGTCTTTCACGATTACACCGCCTCCGGTGCTGTCGCGGGCGAGGATGTCGCGGCGGCGATAGGGCAGAGCCCCGACAGGGTTTTCAAAACGCTTGTGACTGTCGGTATGAGCGGAAAAAATTATGTTTTTGTCGTTCCCGTATGCAAGGAGCTTGACCTGAAAAAGGCGGCGAAGACTGTCGGCGAAAAATGGGTTGAAATGATAAAGTCAAAGGAGCTTCTGCCGCTGACAGGGTACGTTCACGGCGGATGCTCGCCAGTCGGCATGAAGAAGCTGTTCCGCACCGTTATAGACATAAGCGCGGAGAGCAAGGAAACCGTTTGCTTCAGCGGAGGGAAGATAGGCTATCAGATGGAAGCGCCTCTTTCCGAGCTTGAAAAGGTCATCCCGATGGAGCTTGCCGACATAACTGAGTAAACCGAAAAACTCTCGCAGCGCGAGAGTTTTTGCATATTATACATAAGTATAAAAACCGTCGGGAGAGCTTGTTTCCGATGACTATTGACTAAATCCCCGCGCAGAGGTATAATATAAATAACAAAACCGACAGGAGGAAAACGAAATGAAAAAGGCGACGGCTTTTTTGCTTGCGACGATTATGCTCGCGCTCGTTTTCTGCTCCTGCGGAAAAGAGGAGCCGTTTTCTCCTGAGCTGATTCTGGCGGACGGTTACAGTCTTGACGGCGACACGATACGCGCGAGTTTTTATAATACGGACTGTGTCGATATTTACAGCGACATAAGGTCATCGCGGGGGAGCGTGCGCCTGTATTCAAATCGGGAGCTTGACGAATATTTCGACGGCACGGAGCTTGACCTTGATGACGGGGAAAACGTTTTCTGCCTGCTTGTTTATTACGGCAACGAGAGCCGGATTTATGACGTCGTGATAAAAAATACAATGATAGTCGGGCTTTCGGTTGAAGAAAAATACGAAAGAATTTACGGTATCGGCGATGTTTTCGACCGTGACAGCGTGAAAGTCACGGCGGAACTTTTTTCGGGCGGTACGATTGAAATAGAAGATTACAAAGCTGAATTCACATTCGATTCGGAGGGCGAAAAGAACGTAAAAATATCGTGCGGAGGGTACGTCTGCGATTTTGCGGTGTGCGTCAGCGGAAAGTACACGCCGACAATATCGGACGATATGAAGGACGTCCGCGGAGCGGTTTATGAGATAAACGAGGGCAAGGCGTCGCTTGCGGACGGCACGGCGGTTATCGGATATTTTGTCGTTCCCGCGAGGGTTGTTTATGAGGGAAAAGAATATCCAGTTTGCGAAATAAAGGATTATGCGTTTTATGAAAATTCTGCTCTGACGGGTGTGACGCTTGGGAAAATCAAGGTCGGAGAGGCGGCTTTCTGCGGATGCGACTCGCTCAAAATCGCGCTTGCCGACGAAGAAACCGAGTTTTCGGGATACGTATTCAGGGATTGCACGTCACTTGAAAAGGCGGAGCTTTCCCCGAAAACAACAAAAATTCCCGACGGATTTTTCTCCGGCTGCACAGAGCTTCCGGTGGTGACATTCCCGGAGGGACTGAAGGAAATCGGTCATCAGGCATTTGAAAGTTGTGCGTCGCTTACGGAAATCATTCTTCCGCAGAGCGTGGAATATATCGGCAGGCGGGCGTTTTCCTCCTGCAAAAAGCTCGTGACCGTTATCGGCGGAATTGAGCTTTACGAAATCGACGACGGGGCATTTTCCGATTGTCCGAGCCTTGAAATTCTTGCCGTTCCTTCCGGCAGCGGATGCGAAGAAAATGTTTTGCGCGGGTCTGAAAACTGCACGGTTTATTCGGGGAATACGTCGCTTGTGATGTACAGGTTCAAAGCCGAAGGCGGAAAAGGGCATATCATAAAAGAAGAGGGAATAACCGTTTTGCGTTGCAAAAAGGATTTTTCGATCGGTGAGGAAATATCAAGCAGTGACGCGGATATTCTTCTTTATACAAATGTATATTTCGGCATTGCAACCGACTTTGAAATTACCTGCGACCTCTCCGCTCCCGGCGCGAGGAAGATAAAAGTATCGTGTGGAGAATATACCGCAACTGCGGACGCATACGCAGAGCACACGGTGATGATTTCGGGCACGATGGACGAGGAGGGCGCGGAATATTCAATTGATTATATTACGGGAGAGGCAACTCTTGAAAAGCTGCCCGAAAATCTTTCGTTCGGAAGGTTCGTCGTTCCGACGGGCGTTTTCGACGGCGAGAAAACATATCCCGTGACCGTAATTGAGGAAGGGGCGATTGCCCATCCTCTGCTTGAAAAGCTGTTTATTCACAGCGATATAAAGCTGATAGAGGACGGCGCGATAAGAGACTGCCCGCGGCTTTCGATGATTTATTGCGGCTCAAAGAGCAGTTCGGGACTAAAAATCGGCAGGGATAATTTTGTGGGCATACCGAAGGACGCCGTAATCCTCTGCGACCTGAAAAGCTCGCCCGCGCAGATGTGTGCGCTTGAGCGGTCGCTGATTTACGCGGGACTTGAAACCGACACGCTGTATTTTTTGCCGCGTCGCGGAGCTAAAAGCACGTATTCTGCCGGCGAAAGATTTGATTTTTCGGGCTACGGAGCGGTCTTTGTCGGCTACGGCTTTGAGGTTGCGACGCTTACGGAAGAGCAGGTAAGTCTGCAATACGATTTTTCAAAGAACGGCGTTGTCAGGATTTCTTATAACGGACTTACGGCGGAAACGGAAGTTACGGTTGAATAACCGAAAAAAATAAACGGCAGGGAAGGCTCCCTGCCGTTTTATTTTTTATTGTTCCGTTTTTTTCGGCTCAATCATCGTCAGCGCAATGCGCTTTTTCGCTTCGTCGACCGAAATTACCCACACTTTTACGATGTCTCCGGTTTTGAGAACGTCGCTCGGGTGTTTTATAAATGTTTTGCTTATCTGCGATATATGCACAAGCCCGTCCTGATGAACGCCTATATCGACGAACGCTCCGAAATCTATGACGTTGCGCACCGTGCCGGTTATCTCCATGCCGGGCTTTAAGTCCTTTATTTCAAGCACGTCGGAGCGGAGGAGCGGGGGAGGAAGCTCGTCGCGGGGGTCTCTGCCGGGCTTCATCAGCTCGTCGATTACGTCGGAAAGGGTCGGAATGCCGATGCCGAGTTTTTCGGCAAGGGAGGGCAGCCCGATTTTCTCCGCTTCGTCGCGCAATGATGACAGCTTTCCCGCGGAAATATCGCTTTCAACATAGCCGAGAGTTTTCAGCAGAGCTTTTGCCGCCGGATAACTTTCGGGATGGACTGCCGTGCTGTCAAGCGGCTCTTTGCCGCCTGTTATACGGAGGAAGCCCGCCGCCTGCTCAAACGCCTTCGGACCGAGCTTGGGAACCTTTTTAAGCTCCGCGCGACTTTTCAGCGCGCCGTTTTCTTCTCTGTAAGCAACGATATTTTTCGCTATTGCCGAGCTTATGCCCGATACCCTTGAAAGCAGGGAAACGGACGCCGTATTCAAATCAACGCCGACGCTGTTTACGCAGTTTTCAACGACAAAATCAAGCGCTTCCGCGAGCTGCTTCGGCGGCATATCGTGCTGATACTGACCGGCGCCGATTGATTTCGGGTCTATCTTTACGAGCTCTGCGAGCGGGTCCTGAAGTCTGCGTGCGATGCTTATCGCGCTGCGGAGGGTGAGGTCGTAATCCGGAAATTCCTCCGCCGCCAGCTTGCTTGCCGAATAGACGGAGGCTCCCGCCTCGGAAACGACCATATAAAGTGCCTTTGAGCCCGTTTTGCGGAGAAGGTCGGAAACGAACATTTCCGTTTCCTTGCTCGCCGTGCCGTTGCCGATGGCAATACATTCGACGCCGTATTTAGCTATCAGCGAGGACACCTTTTTCTTTGCCGATTCAAGCTGATTTTCGCCGTGAGTTATATAGATTACACCCGTATCCATAACCCTGCCGATGCCGTCCACGACGGCAACCTTACAGCCCGTGCGATAGCCTGGATCAAGCCCCATTGTCACCTTATTTTTGACGGGCGGCTGCATAAGAAGCTGATGCAGGTTGTTTGAAAAATTCTTTATCGCGCCGGTGCACGCGACCTCCGTCAGCGCCGCGCGGATCTCTCTTTCGACAGAGGGCGCGATGAGACGGGAATAAGCGTCTATATATGCCTCGCGGACGACGTCGGCACAGGGCGAGAATGCGTTCTTTATCATAACGGCTTCAAGCGCCTTGTATGCCTTGTCCGTTTCAATCGTTACGGAAACCTTGAGAAATTCCTCTTTTTCTCCGCGGTCGATAGCAAGCACTCTGTGGCTTGCGATTTTGCTGACAGGCTCCGAATGGTCGTAATACATCGTGTAAACGCTGTCCTTTTCGGGGTCGACGGCTTTTACCGTGACCGTCCCGCCGAGATTATAGAGGTTGCGCAGGCGTTTTCTTATCTCGGGATCGTCGCTTGCGACTTCCGCAATTATGTCCTTTGCGCCTGCGAGCGCGTCGTCCGCCGTTTCGACTCCGAGCTCCGGATTTATGAATTCCGCGGCGAGGGAGAGGGGGGCGTCCTTGCCCTGAGCGAGAATTTTCTCAGCCAGAGGTTCAAGACCTTTTTCCTTTGCGACGGTCGCGCGGGTGCGGCGTTTCGGCTTGAACGGACGATATATATCTTCGAGCGCGGCGAGCGTTTCGGCTGCGGCAAGCGCGGCTTTTATCTCGTCCGTCATCTTGCCCTGATCGGTTATCGCTTTGTCAATCTCCTCGCGTCTTGCGTCGAGCGAGCGGAGATATTCAAGTCTTTCGATGAGGTTGTGTATTTTCTGGTCGTCAAGAGAGCCGTGCGCTTCCTTGCGGTAACGGGCGATAAACGGGATTGTGCAGCCTTCGTCCGAAAGGGAAATGACGGCGTTCACCTGCCATTCTTCAAGCCCCAGCTCCTTGCAGAGTATTTTGCTTATATCCATTGCTTTTGCTCCTGTCATTTGATATTTCATCTTTTATCATTATATCACACTTTTTTCCTCTTTGCAAAATAATTTTGAAAGATAATCGTTTTTGTGTTTACAAAGCCGTTTTATTATGATATCATTTTCTCGCAAGCGCAAGTTGATTGACTGCTTTTTCGGGGGGATATGAAAATGAAGGTAACAAAAGAAATGGGAGTCGTTCTGCCTGATACGACGATAACGTCCGGAAATCCCGTATTTCTTGACGCAACAAGACAGCCATTTGAGATATATGGCTTGTGCGAGGGCTTTTGTCGACTGCCGAGGCCTGTCGCCGAGGCGACAAGCAAAGAGGTCGCGGAGCGTTCTCTCATGCCGGCGGGCGGAAGAATCCGCTTCAAGACCGACTCCGATTATGTGGTCGTTCATGCCGATACGGACGGAGCTCTTGCGGACGACACAAACGATACGTATGTTTCAAGGCGCGGCTTTGATATGTTTGAGATAAGGGACGGAAAGCCGTATTTTTCGGCGATTTTTGTTCCGTCACAGGGTGACGGCAAGAACTATTCGGAGGGCAGGATACGCTTTCCTTCCGCAAAAATGAGGGAGCTTGTAATCAGTCTGCCGCTGTTTGCCAAGGTGAAAAACGTATATATCGCACTGCGTGAAGGGTCGACTGTCGAAAAGGGCGGAGAATACAGCCATAAAACGCCGATTGTGTTTTACGGCTCGTCGATTGTGCACGGCGTCGGCGCGGGAAAGCCTTCGTCAAATTATCCCGCAATAATTGGCAGAAGGCTTGACAGCGACTTTATCAATCTCGGCTTTGCGGGCGCGGCAAAGGCGGAAAAAGCCGTAATGAGCTATATTTCGCTTCTGACGATGAGCGCTTTTGTTTATGATTACGACCACAACGCTCCGTCGGCGGAGTATCTTGAAAAAACTCATTACGACGGCTATAAAACAGTTCGCGCAAAGCAACCCGATCTGCCCATAATAATGGCGTCGAAGGTGGACTATTACAGCGACGAAGCCGAAAACGAAAAGCGCAGGCTTATAATTGAAGAAAGCTACAAAAGGGGAATTGCGGAGGGTGATAAAAATCTGTATTTTGTCGATGGAAGGCACATTTTCGATGAAGACCTGCGAAACGAGTCGACGCAGGACGGCTGTCATCCGAATGACGTCGGCTATCTTGCAATGGCAAAGGCTTTCGGAGATATAATAGAAAAAATAATAAAATAAAGAACGCCGTCCGGAGACGGCGCAAACGAAAAGGCTTTGCTCCGCATATGCGGGCAAAGCCTTTTTGATGTGAGTTATTATTCTGCATCTGCGGTTTCCGTTGCTTCTGCGGCTTCGGCAACCTCTGCAGCCTCTTCGGCAACCTCTTCTGCGGGTTCTTCCTTTGCAAAAAGAGCGCGGATTGAAAGGCTGACCTTGTGCTTCTCGTCGTCGATTTCTGTGATCTTTGCATCGACAACCTGTCCCTTTTCAAGAACGTCCGAGGGATGAGTGAGCTTCTTGTCCGCTATCTGAGAGATGTGGATAAGACCGTCAACGCCCGGAATAATCTGAGCAAATGCTCCGAAGGGCATGAGAGACGCAACCTTTACGGATACAACGTCGCCGACGTTGTGCTCCGCTCTGAAGAGCGTCCAGGGGTTTGTTTCTTCTGTCTTGTGACCGAGAGAAATTCTGCCCTTTTCGCGGTCAAAGCTCTTGACGAATACGTCAAGCGTATCGCCGACGGAAACGATATCCTTCGGGTTTGAGATGTGGAGCCATGTAAGCTCGGAGCTGTGAACCATTCCGTCCACTCCGCCGAGGTCAACGAATACTCCGTAAGAAGTCATGCTCTTGACCGTGCCTGTGTAGTGCTTGCCGACTTCGATTTCGTTCCAGAAAGCCTCTTCACGAGCCTTGCGTTCTTCTCTTGCAACGACGCGTATGGAGCCGAGAACTCTGCGACGCGATGCGTCAAGGTCGATGATTTTGAATTTCTGTGTTGTTCCGACGAGCGTCGAAAGGTCGCCGTCGCGCGGAACCGTCGTCTGAGACGCGGGGATGAAAATGCGCTGTGAGTAAGCGCGGATAACTACGCCGCCCTTGACCGCTTCCGTAACCTTGCCTTCGAGAACAGTGCCGTTCTCAAAAGCTTCCTGCACTTGTTTCCAGTCGTTTGCGGCGGTGATCTTCTTGGTGGAGAGGTAAGCAATGCCGTCGATGTCGCTGACTCTGTATGCAACAGCCTCTATCTTATCTCCTACCTTAAAAAGATTTTCGAGCTTAGCCTGAGGATCGTCTGTGACGTTGTCAAGCGTGAGCACGCCTGTGCATTTCGAGCCGATGTCAACACGGACTTCGGTGCCGGAAACGGACATGACGTATCCCACGACGGTATCTCCTGTACTGATATTTTTGAACGA
>JAHAZT010000083.1 GCA_018383975.1 Eubacteriales bacterium
CCTGGAGTCCGGAGTGAAATAACCCGTTCTTACAAACTGGAACTTTTCACCCGGCTTTGCATCGCCCAGCGACGGTTCAATCTTTGCGTCGTCTATCTCTACGACAGATTCGGGATTGAGGTACTTATCATAATCCGCCGTTTCAATCTCGCCCATATTTTCAACAGTAAAGAGATTGTTGTAAAGCATAACGGTCGTTGTGAGGGCGTTCGGCGCGGAAAGCCAATGAATCGTTCCCTTGACCTTTCTGCCGTCTGCGGGATTGCCGTTGCCCGTTTCAAGGTCTGCATTTACGTGAATCGCAACTATATTGCCGTCCGCATCCTTTTCAATGCCCGCATATTTGACTATATATGCGCCCATAAGTCTGACCTCGCCTTCGGGCTTGAGACGGAAGAACTTCGGAGGCGGTACCTCGGCAAAGTCGTCCGCGTCGATATAAAGCTCGCGGGTAAACGGGAGCTTTCTCGTTCCCGCCGACTCGTCATTCGGGTTGTTCGATACCTCAAAATATTCGGTCTTATCCGCAGGATAGTTATCGACTATGAGCTTTATCGGATGAAGAATGGCAATTCTTCTTTGCGCTTTTTCGTTCAGCTCTTCTCTTATGCAATGTTCAAGCAAAGCAATGTTTACAAGGTTGTCATTCTTTGCAACGCCTGCGCGTGAGATGAAATCAAATATGGATTCGGGCGTGAAGCCTCTTCTACGGAGAGCGCAGATTGTAGGAAGGCGGGGGTCGTCCCAGCCGTCAACCATTCCGTTCTCAACGAGATAACGGAGGTACCTCTTGCTCATAACTGTGTTTGTAACGTTGAGGCGGGCAAATTCCCTCTGCTTGGGCTTGGGGTCAAAGCCGCAGTTGTCAACTACCCATTCATAGAGCGGACGGTGGTTTTCAAACTCGATTGAGCAGAGAGAGTGTGTGATTCCTTCAAGAGCGTCCTGAATGGGATGAGCATAGTCATAGAGCGGATAAATGCACCATTTGTTTCCCTGTCTCTGGTGCGGAACGTGAAGAATACGGTAGATCGCGGGGTCGCGCATATTCATATTCGGAGAGCTCATATCTATTTTCGCGCGGAGCGTTTTCGAGCCGTCCGGAAATTCGCCGTTCTTCATTCTCTCAAAGAGGTCAAGATTTTCTTCAACGGAGCGATCACGATACGGAGAGTTCTTTCCGGGCTCTGTGAGCGTGCCTCTGTATTTGCTCAGTTCCTCTGCTGTAAGGTCGCAGACATATGCCTTGCCGGCTTTTATCAGTTTGACGGCGTATTCGTAGTCTGCGTCAAAATAATCTGAGCCGTAAAAAATGCCGCCGTTCGGAATTGCGCCGAGCCATTCAAGATCCTCTTTTATGCTGTTTACAAACTCATCGCCCTCTTTGACGGGGTTTGTGTCGTCATAACGGAGATTGAACTTTCCGCCGTATTTCTTTGCCGTTTCATAGTTTATCCAGATCGCTTTCGCGCTACCGATGTGGAGATAACCGTTCGGCTCCGGCGGAAAACGCGTATGGATTTTCAGATCGGGATTGTTTCTCAGATCCTCGTCTATTATATCGTGAATGAAATTATTCTTTATTTCCTTGATCTCTTCCATTTTCATAACCTCTCAATCATAGCGTTTATGCGCTCTCCGACTTTCTCTCCGCCGAGAATTTTCATAACGGAATACATATCCGGCGAGTTCATTTTTCCCGTAACGGCGAGACGCAAAAACATACTTACATCCGCAACGCTACCGCCGAACGCCTCTGGGTTTGCCTTGTATTCCTTCATATCGGCGGCAAAGCCGATTGACGTTGCAATGTCTTTTATCTTTCCGAACCAGACGTTCTGCTCGTCGCTGTCATCATAGGTTTCAAGGAATTTTCCGAGAGCCGATTTTATTATCTCCTTTGAGAACTTATCGGGATAGGCTTCTTCAATACCGAAGAATTCGTCAAACATAAAGCCCATATACCCCTTGACCTCGTCCCATCTGCCAAAGTCCTTGCGGGGCTTGTTTCCGCCTCTGCCGATTGCGAGAACCGCCTTTGTAAACTCCGGATTTTTTGTAAATACGGAGAAAAACTCCGGATCAAAGCTCTTTGCCCATTTCGCCGTCGATTCGTAGACCTGCTCCGCCGTCATTCTTGAAACAACGTTCTTTGAGACATCGCCGAGCTTGTCAAAATCAAAAAGACAACCGGAAACGGACATTTTCTTTATGTTGAACGGGAAATCCTTATAGCTTGCCGTCGGATTCTGCATTCTCCATTCCTCGTAGTTGGAATTGAGAAGGGTCATAACATACTCGCAGACAGCCTCCGGGCAGTAGCCCATCTTGGTGTATTCGTCCATATTGGCGCCCATATCGCGCTTCGAGAGCTTCTTCTTATTGCCGTGCTCGTCAAGGTGCATTATCTGCGCTATATGCATATATTTCGGCAGTTTGAAGCCGAGATAGCGGAAAAGCTGAATATGCTTCGGAAGGCTCGGAAGCCATTCTTCCCCGCGGATTACGTGCGTCGTACCCATAAGGTGGTCATCGACTGCGTGAGCGAAATGATATGTCGGAATACCGTCGGATTTGAGGAGAACGAAGTCCTCGTCGTTTTCCGTAACCTCCATATTGCCCTTTACAAGGTCGGTAAATTTGATCTTCTTTTCGGGGTCGCCGTCCGCAAGTATGCGGAGAACAAAAGGCATTCCCGCTTTGAGATTTGCTTCAACCTCTTCGATGGTAAAGTTTCTTCTCGCAAGCATTTCCGCTTTTCTCTGCGCGGCAACAGCTTCCCAGTCCGTATTCTTTATTTCTTCCTTTTTGTTTACCTGCTGGAGCTCTTCAAGCTCCTCCTCTGTCGAAAAGCAGGGATACGCCTTGCCTTCGCGGACGAGCTGCTTTGCAAAGATGTGATAGATTGGGCCTCTGAGGCTCTGCTTGTAAGGTCCGTAAATGCCCTTATCGCTGATCTTTCCGTCCTCGCCGAGGATTGCTCCCTCGTCAAAATTTATTCCGTATGTTTCAAGCGTTCTGATAAGCGCTTCAGCCGCACCGGGGACTTCTCTCTTTGCGTCCGTATCTTCTATGCGAAGATAGAAAACGCCGCCGCTCTGATGAGCCAGCCTGTCGCCGACCGTACTCGGAAAAAGTCCGCCGAAGTGAACAAATCCGGTCGGGCTGGGGGCAAATCTCGTAACCTTTGCGCCCTCGGGAAGTACTCTCGGGGGATAACGCTTTTCCATATCCTCCGGCGTCTCAGTGACGTCCGGAAAAAGAAGATCGGCAAGATAATTGTAATCCATTGAATTTATCTCCTTGAAAAATTAAAAATCTCTTATTTCACCGTGACCGGGATATATCCTTTTGCCGTGCAGCAACGGCAGAACTTTTGCAAGCGACTTTCGCATTTCTTTATGGTCGCCGCCGTAAAGGTCTGTTCTTCCGTAGCCGTCACAGAAAACGGTATCGCCTGTGAAAACCTCTTTTTCGCCGAAAAAGCAGGCGGAGCCCTTTGTGTGACCGGGCGTGAGCATCGCTGTCAGCTTCTTTTCGCCGATTGCAAACTCGTCGCCGTCCGAAAAGGTCTTAACCTTTGACAAAACCTTAACAGGAAAAGCGCTCATCTGCGCCGAAGCGTTCTTTTCCGGACTTGAGATGAGTTCCTCGTCCTCTGCGCTTACATATATCGGCGCACCGCATATATCGGAAAGCCTGTCCGCCCCGCCGATATGGTCAAAATGACCGTGCGTAAGGAGGATATATCTGATTTTCAGCCCAAGCTCCTTTGCCCTCTCAAAGACCGCATCTCCGCCGGACGCAGGGTCGATAACCGCCGCATCGCGGGAGTTTTCGTCAAAATAGAGATAACAATTTGTGCCTATCGGCGGCAAGGAAAACATTTCCGTCATAAATACTGCCCCATTTTCAAAATTATCCTTGTTATTATACCACGCATACGGAATAATGTCCATAAAATTTTGCAAAAAATAATAAAAATATGCCTTTTATATTGTAATAAAACGGCTTGTATGATAAAATTTCTTTTGTAAGGTGGTGATGATTTGTCAAAAACCGATATAATGGGTCTTGAAATAGACAACATAACCATGTCCGAGGCGGTTCTTATGACAGAAAACGCACTCGAAAAAGGCAAGAAAACCGTAGTTTTTACGCCAAATGCAGAAATTGCACAGGCGTGCGCAGAAGACGAAAACATAATGAAAACAGTTTCCTTCGCCGATATTCTCCTCCCGGACGGAGCCGGCATACTGAAAGCGGCAAAGATTCTCGGAACGCCCCTGCGCGAGAAAGTTGCGGGCGTTGACTACGGGGAAAACGTCGCCCGTATGTGTGCCGAAAAGGGCTATTCCCTCTTTATTCTCGGCGGCAAGCCGACCGTAGCCGAAAAAGCGGCGGAAAAACTGCAAAGCAAACATTCAGGTCTGAAAATCGTCGGTTTCCGCGACGGATATTTTGATAAGTCGGAGGATGGGTCAAAGCCCGTCATTGACGAAATAAACGCATCCGGCGCAGACGTTCTCTATGTTTGTCTCGGCTTTCCCGCACAGGAAAAATGGACTGAGGAGAATGCATCCCGCCTTTCTCCCGTTGTCATTGCCTGCCTCGGCGGCAGCGTCGATATTTATGCCGGAACGGCAAAGCGCGCGCCGAAGCTCTTTATATTGCTTCATCTGGAATGGCTCTGGCGACTGATAAAGCAGCCGTCGCGCATAAAAAGAATGACGGCTTTGCCGAAATATATAATCGGCGTGAAAAAATATAAACGGAAAAATAAGAAAAACAATTCTTAATCACAAAAAAACAAGCCTTTTCAGGCTTGTTTTTTTGCTGCGTTGATTCTGAAAATGTCATCTTCCACTGCCGGAAACGCACGCGTCTGTCGACCTCTTTTGTATCGATTTTTCTTTGATATTGCGAAGTCATCGTTTCGATGAACTCCCTTGACTGAATTTTACAACATCGGTTTACAATTTGCAATATTTGATAACCAATTGTCGATTTTATTTACAGAATTGTATAAAACATTTACAGTCAACCGGAAAGACTTTCCGAAAAGCGCAGCGCGGCATGACAAAAAATGAAAAAAGCCGCTCGCTTTTGCGAACGACTTTTTCTGGCGGAGAAGGAGAGATTTGAACTCTCGCGCCGGTAAACCCGACCTACACCCTTAGCAGGGGCGCCTCTTCGGCCTCTTGAGTACTTCTCCGAATTCTGCTTGCGATATAAAAATAATGGCGGAGGGAGTGGGATTCGAACCCACGCGCCCTTGCGGACAAACGGTTTTCAAGACCGCCTCGTTATGACCACTTCGATATCCCTCCGTATTCTGTTCAAAGCGGCTTATTTATATTATCACAAACAATCGGCATTGTCAACATTTTTTTGTAATTATTTTTAATTTGCGCCGTGCTCTTGATTTTATAATCCGTTTGATATATCATAAAAGAAAACCTCCCGAAAGGATCTGAAAAAATGAAAGCATACGAAAGATTTTTAAGTTACGTTTCATATCCGACAATGTCGGATGAAAACAGCGATACAGTCCCCAGCACAAAAAAACAGCTCGTTCTCGCAGAGGAGCTGTGCAAGGAGCTTGAAGCTCTGGGCCTTTGCGATGCAAAGGTCGATTCATGCGGCTATGTCTATGCAACACTTCCCTCAAATTGCGACAGAGAGATAAATACAATAGGACTGATAGCTCACATGGACACCTCCTCCGAAGCGTCGGATACGGATATAAAAGCGCGTATAGTTGACTACAAAGGCGGCGATATAATATTGAATGACAAGAAAAATATCGTTATGCGCGTTTCGGATTATCCGTACCTTGAAAATTACGTCGATCAGCATATCATCGTCTCCGACGGCACAACCCTCATCGGAGCCGACGACAAAGCCGGAATTGCCGAAATAATGACGGCGATAGAAAAGATAATTGCCTCCGGCAAGCCGCACGGCACGGTCAAAATAGGCTTCACGCCGGACGAAGAAATCGGAAGGGGAGCAAATCATTTTGACATTGAGGGATTTGCCGCCGACTATGCATATACCGTCGACGGCGGAGCCATCGGTGAGCTTGAATATGAAAATTTCAATGCCGCAGGCGCATATATAAAAGTAAACGGGGTATCAATTCACCCCGGCTCGGCAAAGGACAAAATGAAAAATGCTTCAACAATAGCATGCGAATTCAACTCTATGCTTCCTCCCGATGAGGTTCCCGAAAAAACCGAAGGCTACGAAGGCTTTCATCACCTTTCGTCAATCTCCGGCGGCATTGAAAAGGCAGAGCTGCGCTATATAATCCGTGACCACGACAGAGCAAAATTCGAGGCAAAAAAGGCGCAATTTGTCGAAATCGCCGACGCATTGAACAAAAAATACGGCGAAGGCACAATCGAGCTTTCCGTTTCGGACTCATATTATAACATGAAGGAAAAAATCGAACCGAATATGTTTATAATCGACCGCGCGAGAAAAGCAATGACTGATTGCAACGTCGCGCCGAAAATCGTTCCCATCCGCGGCGGTACGGACGGCGCGCGCCTCTCCTTTATGGGACTTCCCTGTCCCAACCTCTGTACCGGCGGAGAGAATTTCCATTCAAGATTTGAATTCGTTTCCTGCGAGGCGATGGAAACCATATCCGAAATTCTCGCGTCTTTAATACTGAACGCTGCGGAACAGGAAAAAATGGCGCTCTGAATTCTTTATTTACAACGTTATAAAACAAAATCGGCGGGTTGCCCCGCCGATTTTTAATTGTATGAGAAATAACCGAAGTCGCCGTTTCCGCCGGTGTAAAGTCCGTTATCCTTTACAAGTGCCGCAACACAGCCTCTCATCTTGTAGAGCATCATGGAGACATAATAATCGAAATCGTCCTTGAGATAAGGCATGCTGTATTTTGCGATTACGCCGACTGCGTCATCGTGAAGCTTTTTCATTGCCGCTACAAGAGCGTCGTATTCTTCCCTGTGCTCGCAGATCATAAGATTGGTCAGCTTCCACTCATCTCCCTCGAAGACGAGCACCGTCGGCTTGTATTTGTCGCCGTCCTTTACAAAGTAGCCGTTGTCGCAGAACCTGTCAAGTGTACTCTTTTGTGAATCGGTGAAGCCCTCTGCGCTGTAGCCGTTTTTCACAAGCTCGCGGATTACTGCCAAATCTTTTGAATCAATATAAAAACAACTATCTTTATAAATCTGTTTTCCGAACCTGCCGTTGTCACCTATATAGCCGCGCAAGTGCAATTTATTACAGTCATCGCACATAATTGTTCCGTTGTCGCTGAAGCTCCACGCATTGATTCTGCCGCGCCGTGCGCCCTGCTCATATCCGATAAAGCCCCAGCTGCCGCCGTCTCTTCTCTTGAATCTGCCCCATGCGGCGCCGTCGGATGTTTCCTTCACCGTTGTTACGAGTTTAAGGAAGAAAAACATTGTCGCGTCCTGCTCGCTCATGGTGCTTTCGCCGATAAACTCCGCATAGTGCTTTGTCACAAAATCGCTTGCCGTGTGCCAGAATTTTTTGTAATTGTCATAGGCGAAGTCCTCGCAGAGCTCATTTACCTCTTCTATGCATTCGCTTGGCGCAATGAAGAAATTGGTGATGTATTTTCCGTCGTCGAGCTTTTTGAGAAGCTCGCTTTTTTCAAGAATATCAACCTCTTCCTCCATATAAGGCGCGGCAATACCGAGCTCTATTGCCAGCTCCTCGACCGTTGACGGATTGTTGTTTGCCTCGCACAGGATATTTACCGGTATTTTTCTCTGCACTGCGCTCCACGGCAGTCCCGACGGCTGATTTCCCGATGACGAAAAGCTCAGTCTTTCCGGGTTATAACTTCTTTTTCCGAATTCTCTTGCCATATACATACCTTCTTTCAGTTTTTGTCTTGCACGGAAAAGCCTTGTTTTGACCGTGCCTTCCGGGATGCCGAGATTTTTCGCAATATCGCAGACACGTCTGTTCTGTACATAGTACATAAGCAAAACGTTTCTGTATTCCGAAAGAATGAAAGCCATTTCACGGCGAATAGCTGCTATGTCTTCTTCCCGTATAAGGTCGGAGACAAAGTCGGAATTGTCCGGAATTTCAAATTCCGAGATATCCGTATCCGAAAGCCTTTTCCTCGCCTTGTGCTTTTCGGTCGCCCAGCCTGCGTAGATATTGCGCACTATCTGCCAGACCCAGCCCGAAAAGCTGTCGGGACAAGCCCCTCGGCGCAGCTGCTCGATTATTCCGAGCGCT
The DNA here is from genome assembly GCA_018383975.1 of Eubacteriales bacterium. Classification (GTDB taxonomy): domain Bacteria; phylum Bacillota; class Clostridia; order Oscillospirales; family CAG-272; genus CAG-841. The sequence continues at coordinate 8,263 of JAHAZT010000083.1, forward strand.
ATGTCCTGCGAAAGCTCCGCCGCCTCCGTCTCACTACCTGTTTTTTTCAGGCAGTAATAATAGACTCTTTCAAAATACTCGGAGGTAAATTCACCGATGCGAAGCTCCGCAAGCCCTTTGCCGTCTTTCATTCTCTTCTCGCCCCCTTTCGCTTAAGAAGTATCGGTTTTTCAAATTCGGTTTCAAAAAATTTATCAAAAAAGCTCCGTTATCTGCGGAGCCTTATGGTTTAATATCTTACATATCCTTCTTTAAAAAAGAGTCGGACAAATCTTTTTCCGAATTTTTGCGGATTCCGTCCGACAATAATCGTCATAGCAATATATAAAGCGCAGATAACATCTATAACTATTGCAATTATAATTCCAATTGCAATATTAGATGGCATAGCCAGCTTAATAATGAGCAAAGAAAAACCGATGGCAAGCAAAGCAATAACAACAAGCAAAAAGACGAATACCGGCTCATCTTTAACATTTCCCTTAAATATCCCATTTGTGTTCCTTATATGGGGGATATCTTTTCCCATATGAAGCGAGCTATATTTTTTATTTATAAAAACAACAAATTCGATTCCGCCAAGCAAGCAATCATCGACAGATATTACTTTTTGCTCTTTTCCAAAGAAAATCAAATTCTCGCTATCCCAATTTTCTATTCCGATGATATCGTCATATGAATATTTTTTAGTAAATCCCAAAAAATTTCTGCATATAATTTCACTTTCATCATATGTTATACGACAGTTCAGATAGGCAACCGTAAGCATCAAAGAAATTATTGAAAAAACGGAAAAAAATATCGGTATCCACGATTCTTCGCCATTGTATAGCGTAATTGCAACGATAATAATGAATATTATTGACGCAACTGTTCCCGATGTAAAGAAAATCTTTGGTAAGCAAACGGTTTTCTCATTCGTTTTTCTCATTAAACGCAAAAGTCCTATTATAATTTCTACAATAAGCAATGATGCAATAATTAAAATATACTTCATAGCATTCCTCCCGATGCTCACTTTTAATCATTATATCATTTTTCCTCCGGAATTGCAAGAAAAAGCTCCGCAGATTACGGAGCTTATGGATTTATAGGTTCACTCCCACTCGATCGTTGCCGGCGGCTTTGAGGTTATATCGTAAACGACTCTGCCGACGCCTTTTACTTCGTTCGTGATTCTTGTAGACATCTTTGTGAGAAGTCTGTAAGGCAGGCGGGAGTATTCGCAGGTCATAAAGTCGCTCGTCTGAACGGCTCTGATTGCAAGCGTATAATTGTATGTTCTGAAATCTCCGACGACGCCGACGCTTCTCGAATCGGTAAGTACGCAGAAATATTGGTCGGGATGTGCGCTCTTGCACTTTCCGATCTCCTCGCGGACGATATAATCCGCGTCACGGAGGATATCAAGTTTTGCTTCCGTTATCTCGCCTATCATTCTTATCGAAAGCCCGGGGCCCGGGAACGGCTGACGGTTCACAAGGCTGTCCGGCAGTCCGAGCATACGTCCGAGCTTGCGGACTTCGTCCTTGAAAAGTCCCGCCAGCGGCTCGACAACGCCCTCAAAGCCGAGATCCTTCGGAAGTCCGCCGACGTTGTGATGGCTTTTTATAACAGCCGATTTATTCATTCCCGACTCAACTATATCGGGATAAATCGTTCCCTGCGCAAGAAAGTCCGGATGACCGCATTTCTTTGCCTCGTCTTCAAACGTGCGGGCAAATTCCGCGCCGATTATCTTTCTCTTCTGCTCGGGATCTGTAACTCCGCGGAGTTTTTCTATAAAACGCTTTCTTGCGTCAACATAAACGAAATCAAGCTCACGACCTTCAAACGCCGCACGAACCTCGTCCGTTTCGTTCTTTCTCATAAAGCCGTGGTCTATATAAACGCAGACAAGCTGACCGGGGATCGCTTCCGAAAGAAGAGCCGCGCAAACTGAGGAGTCAACGCCGCCGGAGAGTCCGAGCAGGACGCGCTTTTTCCCGACCTGTGCTCTGACAGCTTCTATCTGCTTCTGAAGGTAATCCTTCATTGTATAGTCGCCTTTTGCGCCGCAGACCTTATAAAGGAAGTTATTTATCATATCCTTTCCGTGCTCCGAGTTTTCAACCTCGGGGTGGAACTGGACGCCGTATATCTTTCTCTCCTCACACTGGTAAGCCGCACAGGGGCACAGCTTTGTATAAGCCGTGACTTCAAACCCCTCAGGGAGTCGGCTTATCATATCAGTATGACTCATAAGCACCTTTTGCGTGCGGTCAAGCCCGTCAAAAAGCGTCGATTTTTTGTCAATCGTCATCGAAAGCGTTCCGTATTCGCTTTTTTTGCACGATGACACTTCCCCGCCGAGCATATAAGCGATGAGCTGGGAGCCATAACATATTCCGAGCACGGGAATTCCGAGGGAGTACAGCTTTTCATCGCACTTCGGTGCGTTTTCAAGATAAACGCTGTTCGGTCCGCCGGTGAATATTATCCCTATCGGATTTATCTTTTTTATTTCTTCAAGCGAGATGTCATACGGCTTTATCATCGAATAAACGCCGCATTCTCTGACTCTGCGGGCAATAAGCTCTTTGTACTGACCGCCGAAGTCAAGAATAAGTACCGTTTGATTTTCCATTTTAGTGCCTTTCTTGTTTTTTATACTGTGAGATTTCATTATATCACTTTTATTTTCAAATATCTACACCTTTTGCGATTATTTTTTCGCTCCGAGCGAATATTTCTTCATATAATTTGCGTACATACGCTTAAAGCCGACTCCGTCGGTTTTGACTTCTTTGAGATATTCGTGCATATCGAGCGCGTCATGACGGGAAATTTCAATGACACAGGCGGCAATATTTGAGCAGTGATCGGCTACTCTTTCAAGATTTGTGAGTATATCGGAAAGGACAAAACCGTGTTCGATCGAGCAGACGCTGTTTTGCAGGCGCTTTATGTGGCGGCGCTTGATTTCGTCACGCAGATAGTCGACAACCTGCTCCAGCGGTTCGACGGCATTTGCCGCCGCTATATCGTTTCCGACAAACGACTTTTCGGCGAGGTCGAGAATTTCAAGCACGGCGGAGCAAAGCGTTTTCAGTTCCGCATCTGCCTGATCCGAAAATTCTATCTTCTTGTCAAGGATTTCTTCCGCTGACTCAACAATGTTCACGGCGTGGTCGGAAATGCGTTCAAAATCGCCGAGAATATGCAAAAGCTTTGTGACGGAATGACTTTCGCCTTCCGACATACTGCGGCTTGACAGCTTTATAAGATACGAGCCAAGCATATCCTCGTATTTATCGGCCTTGTCCTCGTAATCACGGACGAGCTGAGCGGTTTTCTTATCATATTTTTCAAAGAGATTTATCGACATCCGCATTGCGTCGACGGATATGTGTGCCATTTTTGCCGCCACCTCGTTTGCGCGTTCGATTGCGATTGCCGGCGTTGCGAGCAGACGCTCGTCAAGCATATTGAACTCCTCGTCATCTTTGCTCCTGACCGTAACGCATGCAAGCTTTTCAAGCTGCTTTGAAAAAGGCGACATTATAAGTATGGAAAGTATTTTGAATGCCGTATGCACAACGGCAACGCCGACCATATCGATTGTTTTATCCGAAATTCCGAGCGACGCAATATTATTCACAAGATAATATGCCGGAAGCAGCACGGCGACGCCTATAATGTTGAAATAAAGGTGAATAAACGCCGCGCGTTTGCCGTCTCTCGTCGCCCCTGCGGACGATATGAGTGCAGTAATGCACGTGCCTATGTTCTGACCCATAACAATCGGTATCGCCATTCCGTAGGTTATCGTTCCCGAAACGGTAAGCGACTGTAAAATACCGACGGAAGCCGACGACGACTGAACGATCGCCGTAACCAGAAGCCCCGCAAGCAACCCGAGAATCGGATTTTCAAACATTGTCATTATCGAGCGGAAGCTCTCGCTGTCTTTGAGACCGGCAACCGAAGCGGACATGTATTCAATTCCGACCATAAGCACGGCAAAACCGAGAAGCACCGCCGCAAAATCCTTTTTTCTGCTGTTTTTGGCGCTCATCAGAATACATATTCCTATGAGCGCGATTATCGGCACCCAGGTTGTCGTTTTGAATATTTCCATAAAGGAGCTGACGCTCTCTCCGTTCGCTCCTATCTCGGAAAGCGAAATAAGCCAGGCAGTCGCCGCGGTGCCGAGATTTGCGCCCATAATGACGCCGACAGCCTGTGCAAGAGTCATCGTTCCGGAGCTGACAAAGCCGACAACCATTACGGTCGTTGCCGAGGACGACTGAATTATCGCCGTCACGACAAGACCGAGCAAAAACCCCTTGAAGGTATTTGATGTCAGTTTGCCGAGTATCACCTTCAGCTTGTTTCCCGCGCTACGTTTCAGCGCATCGCCCATAAGGCTCATTCCGAAAAGGAAGAGCGCAAGCCCGAAAATAAGTTTCAATATATCAAAAACATCCATTTTGTCCTCCCGAATCCGTCGCGCACCGCGCGGCGTTCCCCCGCATTAAAAAAGCACCAGAACCGACCCGCTTCCCGCGGTCGGCTCCGGCGCGTATTTATTAATCTGAAACGGCCCTGAAGGCAAGCACTGTTATTACTGTTTTGCTTTGCGTTTTCACAGCCATTTTCGGAGTCCTTCTTTTTTATTACTTTCAGCATACGTACATTGTACTATATGCAGGTGCCGCAAGTCAAGATAAAATATTATTTTACGGTGATTTTCTTTATTTTCTGCTCTTTAAGCGGCTTGTCCGAATAGTCGGTATCGACGGACGCGATTTCATCAAGGCAGTCAAAGCCGTCCGTCATTTTGCCGAAAGCGGCATACTGACCGTCAAGGTGAGGAGCGTCCTTGTGCATAATGAAAAACTGTGAGCCAGCCGAATCGGGATGGCGCGAACGCGCCATTGAGATGACTCCTCTTGTGTGCTTCAGATCGTTTTTTACTCCGTTTGAAGAAAATTCGCCCTTTATCTGCCAGCCGGGACCGCCCATTCCCGTTCCCGTCGGGTCTCCGCCCTGTATCATAAAGCCGTCTATCACGCGATGAAAGATAAGACCGTCATAAAAGCCGGAGCCTGCGAGCTTTTCAAAGTTTGCGACTGTTATCGGAGCTTTTTCTGGATAAAGCTCAAGGGTCATCGTCTTTCCGTTTTCCATCTCGATTATTGCTGTTTTCATACTTTTATCTCCTCCGTTTGTCTGATTTCTTCGTAGCGCGGCATATTTTCCTTCGGGAATTTTTTCCTCACCGCAAAATAGCACACGCAGTGTATCAGCAACGTCACAATCCATGATACGGGATATGAAACGTACAGCCAGAAAAGCGAATGGTAATAGGCGAATACGGTGTATATCCAAACGATTCTCACGCCGCACACGCCGACAACCGTAACTATCATCGGCATAAGAGACTTGCCCATTCCTCTCATCATTCCGACCATCATATCCATCGCGCCGCATATAAAGTATGTAGCGGATATTATTCCCAGTCGTTTTACGCCTTCGGCGATTACCTGCGGGTTATCATCATAAATTCCGACAAGCGGCTTGCCGAGAAGATATATCCCTATTCCGCCGATTATGCCGACAACCGTAACGATTATAAGGCTCTGCGCACAGATAGTGTTTATTCTCTTGTATTGCTTTGCTCCGACGTTCTGCCCTGTAAAGGTCAGCGCCGCCTGATATACGGCGTTCATCGACGTATAAACAAATCCTTCAAGGCTGTTTGCCGCCGCGCTTCCCGCCATTGTAACCGAGCCGAAAGAGTTTATTGACGACTGGATTATTACGTTTGATATTGAGAATACCGAACCCTGAAGTCCTGCAGGAAGTCCGATTTTGGCAATATCGGCAAGCTCTTTTCCGTATATGCGCAGCTTTTTGATTTGCAGTCTGCACGGTCCGTTGCTCTTCATAAGACAGATTGTGACAAGCGTTGCAGACATCGCCGTAGAAATCACCGTTGCAATCGCAACGCCCGCAACGTCAAGGCGAAATCCCTTTACAAAAACAACATTCAGCACGACGTTTACAAAGCCCGAAACTATAAGAAAATAAAGCGGTCTTTTTGTATCTCCCGTTGCACGCAGGATTGACGCGCCGAAGTTATAAAGCATAGTCACGGGAAGTCCCGCAAAATATATTTTCACATAAAGCGCGGAAAGTTCGATTACGTCCTCAGGACTTTTCATCATTTCAAGAAGCGGTCTTGCCATGAAAATTCCGAATATACCAAATCCGACGCCGAACACAACGCTTATGAAAATCGACGTATGCGTGGCGCGAGAAGCCTTTTCCCTGTCGCCGGCTCCTATCGACCTTGCCACAACAACGCCCGCGCCGACAGACATTCCCATAAGCACGTTGACTATAAGATTTATAAGCGATCCCGTCGATCCGACAGCCGCAAGCGATGTATCGCTTCCGTATTTTCCGACGACAACCATATCCGCGGCGTTATACAGAAGCTGAAGAATGCCCGTAAGCATAAGAGGCACGGAAAAGTTTATCAGCTTGCCGAAAAGCGGTCCGCGCGTCATATCTATTTCGTATCTTGCTTTTCTCACGAAAGAAATCCTTTCTTTTTTGAAATCATCACATTATGTTATAATACATCATTATTCCGATTATTGCAATAGCAAAACATAATAAAACGCGCGGGATTTTATCCCACGCGCTTGTATAAAGTTGCAAAGTCAGCCTTTCAGGCGCATATAAAAGGCATAAGTCGCGGACGAGCCGTCATCGGCTTTCTTTGTTACAAACAACTCCGCGATGCAGTTTTTGCCGTTTATCTTATCCGAAAGACCGGATATATTCGCTTTGTCGGGTTCGGTTGCACCGGTTATCTCTGTGGCGGCTGCGGCATAGGGCGTACTTTCCGTTGCGACGTTGATACCCCATTCGTTTTTCTCCGCACACGATATCAGAAGCGCAAAGCATATGCATACGCAGACAAGAATAATAATTCTTTTCAAAATCATTTTTAATCCTCCGGAGCTTTTGTTTACGCCTTTTAGTCGTTGCGCGCACCCGATTTTCTCACTCTGCCGAAAAAATCATCCCAAAATTACATCCAACGCGAACATCATTATAAATCCGAAAATAAGTCCCGCCGTACCGTATTTTCCGCCGCCGTTCGACTCGGGAATAAGCTCCTCCGCCGTAACATAAAGCATTGCGCCCGCCGCAAAGCTGAGCAGCAGCGGCATAACCGACGAAAACACCGTCGACAGCAGCACCGCAAGCAATACCGCCGGCGGCTCGACAAGCCCCGTTGCGCACCCCTTGAACGCCGCCTTTGCTTTCGTCATTCCCTCTCTCCTCATCGGAAGTGATATCGCCGCTCCCTCCGGAAAGTTCTGAATTCCTATGCAGAGCGCAAGCGTTATCGCCGCACCGTACTCGCCTGTCGTCGCCGCTATCGCAAACGAAAGTCCGACAGCCATTCCCTCCGGAATGTTGTGTAATGTAACGGCAAGCATAAGCAGAGAATTCCGCTTCCTGATTGACTCGTTTTCTCCTTTGAACCTGTATTTGCAGAGCAAAGCGTCGGCGCCGGCAATCGTCGCCGCGCCGCCCGCAATGCCGAAAGATATAATCGCCACGCCCTTTATTCCGCCGACAATATCGAGCGCGGGCATTATCATGCTCCATACCGAAGCGGCAATCATCACCCCGCCCGAAAATCCGGACATAAATCTTTGTGCGGAGAGCTTTGTTTCTTTCCCGAATATGAGCACGGTAAACGCGCCGAGAGACGTCATAAGCAGCATAAACCCCGCTCCCGCAGATGCCATGAGTAAAGCTTCCTTCATAATATCCACCTATCTTTTTTATTGACACGGGCGGTTTTTTCCGTCCACTTATAATATATTCCGGCCGGCTCTCCTTCGACAATAAAACCGCCCCCTCACGGGAGCGGCTCCGAAAGTATTTTATTTTGACGCGACATAATTTTTGATTATCATAACGACAACCATCACAAGTCCGAATGCAAACAGCGCAACAATTATATAAAGCTGCACCTTTCTTCCCTGCGGCGTATCGTACGATGCAGGGTCGTCTGCTCTGTCCGTCACCGTTTCGCTTTGCGTGCCGCTTTCGCTGTCCGCGGCAAGCGGAATGACCGAAAAAAGCGTAAATATCAGCAAAAGCGCAAGAAATAAAGAAAAAATCCTTTTCATAATACTCTCCGTAAACAGTAATCCGTCGGTCATTATACAGCAACCAAACCGATTTTTCAATGCTTTTACGAAAAAATCCGATTTTATGTCCGATTTTTATGCTTTACGCATCATCGTTTGCCGTTTTCCGCTTGACACAAGGCGTTTTAGTTGGTATACTGATTTTATTGTATATTAAAAGTAGGTAATGCCATGAATTCAATCCATAATTGTTTTATAGTCAATCCCGCGGCAGGCGGCGGAAAAAACAAGGGAGAGCTTGTTGAAAAAATCCGCCTTGCCTGTGAAAATCAGGGGGTCGAATATGAAATACACATAACAAAAGAGGCAGGCGACGCCGAAAAATTCGTTCGCGCCGAATGTCTTGCACATCCAGAACGGAAAACAAGGTTTTATGCATGCGGCGGCGACGGCACTCTCAATGACGTCGTAAACGGCGCATTCGGCTTTGCAAATGCGGAAATCGCGGCTGTCCCTGCAGGAACGGGCAACGATTTTATAAAGTCGTTTTCATCGCCCGAAGCCTTTCTTGACATAGAAGCTCAGCTTTGCGGCTCCGCTCTGTCGCTTGACCTCATAAAGTTCAACGAAAAATATTGTATAAACGTTCTGAACATCGGCTTTGACTGTCTGGTTGTCGAAAAAATGAAACACATACGCTCCGCAATCAAAGTTCCGAACAGTATTGCATATCCGCTCGGCGTGATTTCCGCATTTTTCGGCAAATTCGGCAATACGTATACGATAACCTTCGATGACGAGCCGCCTGTCACAAAGAATTATCTTCTCTGCGCGTTCGGCAACGCGAGAATATACGGAGGCGGCTTCTGCGCCGCTCCGCTCGCAAATCTCAATGACGGGCTTATAGACGTCTGCACTGTTGAAAAGATATCAAGGGGAAAGTTCATTTCCCTCCTCGGAGACTACAAAAAAGGCACGCATGTTGTCCGTGATGTTCCGCTGGATTTTGTGACATATAAAAAATGCAAAAAGATTCATTTTGAATCGGAAAAAGAAGTCGGCGTATGTCTGGACGGAGAAATAACCCGTCTCAGTGATATATATATAGAAGCGGTGCCGGAGGCGATTTCGTTTGCTGTACCGAGGGGCTCCGAATGTCTTATTCTCGCATAACGGAAAAGCGTTCGTCCCCGCGTAATCCAAAACAGAAATTTATTGAAAAGCAGAGGTAAAATAAAATGCCAAGAGAACTTTCAAAAAGCTATAATCCGGGCGAAATTGAAGCTCCTCTCTATAAAGAGTGGTGCGAAAAGGGATATTTCACTCCCTCTCCCGACAAAAACAAGCAACATTTTACGATAGTTATTCCGCCCCCGAACGTAACGGGACAGCTTCATATGGGTCACGCGCTTGACGAGTCAATGCAGGATACAATCATAAGATACAAAAGAATGCAGGGATTCTGCACACTCTGGGTTCCCGGAACCGACCACGCCGGTATTGCAACTCAGATAAAGGTTGAAGAGATGCTCCGCAAGGAACAGGGACTCTCCCGTTATGACCTCGGCAGAGAAAAATTCATAGATACCGTCTGGGACTGGAAACATAAATACGGCAGCCGTATAATTTCACAGCTCAAAGCCCTCGGTTCCTCCTGCGACTGGACGAGAGAACGCTTTACGATGGACGAAAATCTTTCAGCCGCTGTTAAAAAGGTGTTCGTTTCGCTTTATAACGACGGTCTGATTTACAGAGGCTTCCGCATAAGCAATATCTGTCCCCGATGCGAGACGGCTCTCTCCGACGCAGAGGTTGAACACAGCGACAAAGAGGGCGCATTCTGGCACATCCGCTATCCCTATGCGGACGGCAGCGGCGAGATAATCATCGCGACGACCCGTCCCGAAACGCTCCTCGGCGATACGGCTGTCGCCGTCAACCCCGATGATGAGCGCTATAAGGACAAAATCGGCAAAAAGCTCATTCTCCCGCTTGTCGGCAGAGAAATTCCCGTCATTGCCGACGAGTACGTCGAAAAGGAATTCGGCACGGGCGCGGTGAAGATCACTCCCGCTCACGACCCCAACGACTTTGAAGTCGGCACGCGTCACAATCTCGATACGGTACTCGTTATCGACACAAAGGGCAAAATAACCGAAGAGGGCGGCAAATATGCCGGACTTGACCGTTACGAAGCAAGAAAACAGATTGTCGCCGATCTCGAAGCGCAGGGCTATCTTGTAAAGATTGAAAAATACACTCATTCCGTCGGTCATTGCTGTCGTTGCGGAACGGTTGTCGAGCCGCTCGCGTCAAGACAGTGGTTTGTAAAGATGGCTCCGCTCGCAAAAAAAGCCATTGAAGTCGTTGATGACGGCTCGATAGATTTCATTCCGGAGCGTTTCTCCAAAATATATATGAACTGGATGAACGGTATTCACGACTGGTGTATTTCCCGTCAGCTCTGGTGGGGTCACAGAATTCCCGCCTATTACTGCGACGACTGCGGCGAGATGACCGTCTCCGAAACGGACGTAACCGTTTGCCCGAAATGCGGCGGCACGCACGTTCATCAGGATGAGGATGTTCTCGATACATGGTTTTCCTCCGCGCTCTGGCCGTTTTCAACGCTCGGCTGGCCGAACAAAACGGACGATCTTGAATATTTCTATCCGACCTCCGTTCTCATCACAGGCTATGATATCATCACCTTCTGGGTGTCGAGAATGATAACTATGGGCATGTACTGCATGAATCAAAAGCCGTTTGATCACGTTATGATTCACGGTCTTGTCCGTGACGCGCAGGGGCGCAAGATGTCAAAATCGCTCGGAAACGGTATCGACCCTCTTGAAATAATCGATAAGTGCGGCGCAGACGCTCTCCGCTTTGCACTTCTCACGGGTAATTCCCCCGGCAACGATATGCGCTTCTCGGACGAAAAGATTGAGTCGGCAAGAAACTTCACAAATAAAATCTGGAACGCCGCCCGTTTTGCTCTTATGAACATTCCGGACGACCTCACGGATACTTCTCTCCCCTCCGCAGACAAGCTCGGAATTGAGGATAAATGGATACTCACAAGGCTCTCCGAGCTTACGGGCGAGGTTTGCGAAAACCTTGATAAATACGAGCTCGGCATTGCGCTCGGCAAGCTCTATGATTTCTTCTGGGGCACCTTCTGCGATTGGTACGTTGAGCTTATCAAGCCCCGTCTCTTTGATAAAGAAGGCTCGTCACATACGGACGCCTGCCGTGTGCTTTCATTCGTTCTCCGCAATCTCACGGAGCTTCTCCATCCGTTTATGCCGTTCATAACGGAAACCATCTGGCAGCAGCTCCCGCACGAAGGCGAAAGCATTGTGATAACAAGCTATCCGAAGGCGGA
>JAHAZT010000008.1 GCA_018383975.1 Eubacteriales bacterium
TGAAGTTCGCTCATTTTTTCATCTCCTGACCTTTCCGATTTTCCGGAAATTTATTTTCAATCTTATTATAAAGCAAAGGCGCGTTTTATGCAATAGCAAAAACGCACCTTTTTTCATCAAAATTTCAGATTTTTTTTAGGAAAGGTATATCATCCTTATCCAGCTCTATGATCTTTCCTCGCAGTTTTTCAAGCGGAGCGGAAACGTCACCCCCGAAAACCGCCTTGTATGCGCAGAGCGCCTGACGGTATATTCCTTTTTTTCTGTCCGCGCTGTTTTCCGCATATTTTCCGTCGCCGATGAGCGGATGACCTATGCTCGCCATATGCGCGCGTATCTGATGCGTCCTCCCCGTGACAAGCTCAACCTCAAGCAATGCGTTTTCGCCTTCGACGCTTATTACGCGATATTTTGTGACGATTTCCTTTGCGTCGCCCGAGCGCGGCTTTTTCCCGTAAATGCGGACGGTATTGCTGCCGCTGTCCTTTATCAGATATCCGCGGAGCGTGTCCTCTTTCTTTTGCGGCACGCCGTGTACAAGGCAGAGATAAAATTTTTCTATCCTTCTCTCCTTTATAGCCTCGTTCATGGCGCGAAGCGCGGCGGCGTTTTTCGCCGCAAAAACAATGCCGCAGGTGTTTCTGTCAATACGGTTGCAGAGTGCGGGCGCAAACGAATTTTCCTTCTCCCCGTCATATTCACCCTTCTGCCAGAGGTATGCCTTTATCTGCTCGATGAGCGTATTCTGCTCGCCCTCTTCGTCGCTGTGGCAGAGAAGCCCGACTGGCTTGTTTGCGGCGATTATGTTTTCGTCCTCATAAACGACGCCGAAAACCGGCTTGATTTTTTTATAAAACGCGTCGCTTTCGCGCGGAAAAAATTCGTCGCTTATAAAGAGCAGAACTTCGTCGCCCTCGCAGAGCATCTGCCCGATTTCCGCTCGCTTTCCGTTCACCTTTATCTTCTTCGTCCTGATGAACTTATACATAAGTGATTTCGGAAGCAGGGGAAAAGCCTTTGAAAGAAACTTATCCAGCCTTTGCCCTGCGTCGTTATGATTTATCTCAACCCTTTTCATTTGTTCCTTCCCCGCACAGCGCAGCATATGCGCACCCGTTTTTATAGTCCACCGCTACACATTTCACGATTTTTCCGCACAGATTTTCGTCTGATTTTATTCTGACATCAAGCATATTCTGCGCGTGACCGAAATAATATTCGCCCTGTTTTTCCTCAATAAGAACGCAAAGCGGAATCTGCTTTTCGATGTAACTTTTATATACTTTTTCGGAAATCGCCTCTCCGACGGCGGCAAGCTCGGCGCATCTTCGGCTCTTTGCTTCCGGCGGAACTTTGCCCGTCATTTTCTCTGCCTCCGTGCCCGCCCGGTCCGAATACGGGAAGATATGAATGTGATAAAGTCCTATGTCCTCGCAAAGACGGCACGTCTCTTTGAAATCCTCCTCGGTCTCACCGGGAAAGCCGACTATCACGTCGGCGGAAAATTCCGCGTCGGGAAACGCTGATTTTATCATCGCAACCGACCTTCTGACCATATCCGGATTGTATTTCCGACGCATTCTTCTCAGCACGTCCGCGCTTCCGCTCTGGAGCGAAAGATGAAACGACGGTAAAAATCCGCGACAGTCTTTCAGCGAATTTATCAGTCTTTCGTTCAGCACGGACGGTTCCAGCGACGCAAGCCTGACGCGTTCCGCTCCGCTTTCGCAAGCCGCACGGACGGCGTCCGCAAGCATATAGCCCTTGCCGTCTCTGCCGTATGACGCAACCTCAATCCCCGTCAAAACTATTTCCCTGCACCCGCTCCGGACGATCGCCTTCGCCTCCGCTCCGATCTCCTCGGGGTCACGCGAAACGACGTTTCCCCTCGCCCTGCGGATTATACAGTATGCGCAATGATTGTCGCAGCCGTCCTCTATTTTCAGATATGCTCTGTCGCCCTTGAAATGCCCCATAAACATCCTTTCCATAGGCACTCCGGCAAGCTCTCCGACCTCCGTCCGTCTTTCAAAGCCGCCGGTAACGGCGCGCACGGCAAAGTCAACAGCCGACAGCTTGTTTCTCGTTCCGCAGACAAAGTCCGCCCCGAGCTCAAACGCCTTCTGCGGATTTATCTGAGAGTAGCATCCCATTGCAATAACGACGGCGTCCGGATTCAAGTGCTTTCCGCGCCTGATGAACTGCCTCGATTTTCTGTCCGCCTCTGCCGTAACGGAGCAGGTATTGACTATATAAACATCGGCTTTTTCGCTCGGATCGCATATCTCAAAGCCGTTTTCCGCAAGTCTCTCGCAGACCACGTCCGATTCATATTGATTTGTTCTGCAACCCAGCGTATATATCGCCGCTCTCGGTTTTCTTTCCATAGCTTTCTCCAAAATAAAATGAGATGACCTTCATCATCTCATTTTACACCATATTTATTATAAAGTCAATTCAATTCGGAGGAGAACATAAAAACCAGCTGCCGAGTTTTTTCAGCATAGACCAGAAATTTATCTTTTCAACCGTCTCCGCCGCCAGAATGTCCGCCGTGCCGATGCTTTTTCCGTCCAGCATATAGGTCACCGTGCCGATTTTCTCCCCCTTGACTATGGGCGCCGTAAGTCTTTCGGGAATATCCGTCACCTTTTCGATTTTCCCGCCGTCGCCCTTGGAAACAAGCGCGAAAAAGCCTTCGCTTATGCCCTTTGCCGTGTTCTCTCTGCCTCCGGTGACGTAAATATCGTCAAATTCCGCCGGCTCATCCGTATAAACGGAATAATTCGCAAAGCCGAAATCAAAGAGCGACTTTGCCGCCTCGTTGCGGATATCCCTCGTCGGTGCCGCCATAATAACGGCAATAAGACTGAGCCCGCCGCGCTCCGCCGTCGCGCTGATGCAGAATTTTGCTTTTGCCGTCGAGCCTGTTTTCAGTCCCGTCGCGCCTTTGTAAAAGCGGATAAGGCGATTTGTGTTTGTCAGCCCGAAGGCGCCGTCGCGGATTGTGTCCATCCATATCGTCGAATAATTGAAAACAAGCTCGTGACTTATAACCTCGCGTGATATTAGTGCTATATCGCGCGCGGACATTCTGTGCTCCGTTGCGGTATCGTCAAGGCCCGTAGGGTTTTCGAAATGCGTGTTTTTGCAGCCAAGCTCCTTTGCCCGCTCGTTCATCCGCGCAACAAACGCCTCCTCGCTCCCGCAGACATATTCCGCAAGGGCAACAGCCGCATCGTTTGCGGAGGCAACTATCATACTTTTGAGCAGGTCGCCGACGCTCATCGTCTCGCCCGGCGCAAGAAAAACCTGCGAACCACCCATCGACGCCGCATTTTCGCTGACGGGAACCATATCGTCGAGAGAGATTTTCCCCGTATCAATCGCTTCAAGCACGAGGAGCATCGTCATCGTTTTTGTGACAGATGCCGGCGGAAGGGGCTCGTCTGCGTTCTGCTCATAAAGCACCGTGCCGCTCCTCGCTTCCATTAAAATCGCGCTGACAGCATCGACCTTTTTTCCGTATCCGACAGCCGCAGGAGTGTCGGCGGACGCCTCCGTATCACCTCCGCCGCCGGCAAAAATACCGAGCGAAAACGCAAATGTCAGAATCACCGCCACCATAACCGATATGTATTTTTTCATATTCTTCTTCCTTTCGCTTTGTCTTGATAAAGAATATGAAAGTCGCGCCGCATTTATTCCGCTTAAACAGAAAAAAGCGGACAGCTTTTTGCCGTCCGCCTTAATACTTTTTTCTTATTTCTGAGCCGCTGTGATTATCGTTGTGAAATCCGGAACCTTGAGCGAAGCTCCGCCGATAAGGCCGCCGTCGATATCCTTCATAGAGAGAAGCTCGTCTGCGTTCTTTGCGTTCATTGATCCGCCGTACTGAATTGTCATTCCGAGAGCGGTCTTTTCGTCATAAATACCTGCAACAACATTGCGGATAGCCGCGCAGACTTCCTCCGCCTGCTCTGCCGTCGCCGTTTTGCCCGTGCCGATAGCCCATACCGGCTCATATGCGATGATTACGTTCTTCGCCTGTTCGGCAGTCACGCCCATAAGAGCGATCTTTGTCTGACGGGAAACGGTTTCCGTTGTGATATTCTGCTCGCGCTCCGTCAGCGTTTCGCCGACGCAAAGGATAACCTTGAGCCCCGCATTGAGAGCGGCAAGCGTTCTCTGGTTGACGGTTACGTCCGTCTCGCCGAAGTACTGCCTTCTCTCGCTATGACCGATGATAACGTATTCCGTGCCGACAGCGCAAAGCATTTCGGCAGAGATTTCGCCCGTGTACGCTCCCTTTTCGGCAAAGTGAACGTTTTCCGCGCCGATTTTTATGTTTGTGCCTTCCGCAGCCTTGACAGCCGTTGCAATGTCAACAAACGGCACGCAAAGGACTATTTCGCAACCGTTCATCGAAGCGACAGCGGGAGCAAGCTCCTTTATAAACGCCTCTGTTGCCGCGGGAGTCATATTCATTTTCCAGTTACCCGCGATAACGGCTCTTCTGTTCGTCTTGTCCATTATAAATCGCCTCCG
>JAHAZT010000012.1 GCA_018383975.1 Eubacteriales bacterium
CACCGCTTTTCTTCGGTGGGTATTTGTAATTTAACGCGCGATGCACAGTCGCCGGGGTTCTTTTGGTCTTTTCTTAACATCTTTAAAAAAAGAAATCAGCTGAATAAAAAAGACACATACCGCAATTATTTTTTCAAACATACACGACAGCAACCTCTTTGAGCTTACGCACAGGCGTTCTGTGGCTTCCGTGCCGATAGGCTGCAGATACCGCCTTATCGACTTCGCTCTTTCAAACATGGTGAACTCGAACATCGGCGACATAAAGATAATCACCCATTATAACTATCACTCCCTTATGGACCATATCGGTACGGGAAAGGACTGGGATCTTGCGAGAAGAAGCGGCGGCGTTAAATTTCTCACTCCGTTTATCACCGCTTACGCAAACAACGTAAACGAGCTTTACACGACCCGCCTTGAAGCGCTGAAAAGCGTAAACTATTCGATATCGTGTCTGACAAGCGATTATATCGTGCTGACGGATTGCAATGTCATCTGCAATATAGATTTCGGCGATATGATAAACGACCATATTTCGCACGGCGCGGATATAACGGTTGCCGTAAAGAAAATGCACGTAACGCCGGAAATGCAGGGCGCTGTTTCCGTTGTCGTTTCGGATGAAAGCGGAAGAATGACGGATTACAGAGCTCATCCCTCCGATTTTGAAGGCGACGCAGACGTCAACCTCAACATAATGGTGATAGGGCGCAGATACCTTCAGGAGCTTGTTATGGACGCCATCGCACACGGCTATTCAAGTTTCTCGCGCGATGTATACCAGCGCAACCTGAAACACAGAAATTACCGTGTTTACCGCTATGACGGTCATTTTGAAGGAATAGATTCCTTCCTTGATTATTTCAATACGAACATGCGTCTTATAAGCGACAAGGAACTTTATAAGGAGCTTTTTGAAACCGAAAACAGACCGATATATACAAAGGTCCGCAATTCCGCTCCGACGTATTACGGAAATCATTCCTTTGTCCGCAACTCGCTGATAGCGGACGGGTGTGTGATCGAAGGCTCTGTTGAAAACAGCATCCTTTTCAGGGGAGTAAAGGTCGGCAGGGACACCGTCGTTATGAATTCAATACTGTTTCAGGATACGTTCACGGGTGAAAACGTCACGCTTCAGTACGTCGTGACGGATAAAAACGTCGTCGTGCGTGACGGCGTCAGTATTTCCGGTCACCTTACGATGCCCGTCTATATAGACAAGGGCAAAATGCTTTGATAAATTCGGGAGGTTTTATGAAATCTGTATTATTTGCGGGAAGCGAGGCACTTCCTTTTGCGGCAACGGGCGGTCTCGGCGATGTTATGGGGTCGCTCCCGGCGGCGATAAAGGCGGCTCATCCGGAGACGGATGTCAGGGTTGTGATGCCGCTTTATTCAAAAATCGGAAAGCAATATCGTGACGAGATGACGTTTGAAAAGAGCATAACGGTCACGCTCGCGTGGAGAAGGCTTTATTGCGGCATTTTTACGCTTGAAAGGGACGGGGTGAAATGGTATTTTATCGACAATGAATATTATTTCCTCCGCGACAGAATTTACGGCGAGTTCGACGATGCCGAAAGGTTTGCGTTTTTCTCCGTTGCGGTGCTTGAACTGATGGGCGCGGAAGGCTTTTTTCCGGAGGTGCTCCATTGCAACGACTGGCAGACCGCGCTTTCCGTCATACTGCTGAAAACAAGATACAATTCCTACTACGGTTATTCCGGCGTGAAAGCGGTATATACGATACATAATATCGACTATCAGGGCGAATACGGTATGGAAATACTCGGCGACGTTTTCTCCCTTTCCGACGCGGAAAGCGGAATAGTCGAATATAACGGCAACATAAACCTGACGAAGGGAGCAATAGTCTGCGCGGACTTTGTGACAACGGTCAGCCCGTGCTATGCAAAGGAAATTCAGGACGATTATTTTGCGCACGGACTCGGAAACATAACAAGAATGTACAGCGGAAAGATCGACGGTATCATAAACGGAATAGACGTTGCGGCAAACGACCCGAAAACAGACCCCGATATCCCGAAGAATTATTCATGGCGTTCGCTTGCCGGAAAAGCAGTATGCAAGGAAGAACTGCAAAAAATGACGGGACTGAACGTCGATCCCGAAGTTCCGATCGTTGCGATGATATCGCGCCTTGCGGAGCACAAGGGCTTTGATATTGTCCGCTTCGGCATAGACGGAATAATGCAGAACAATAACATTCAGTTTGTTCTTCTCGGCACGGGCGACCCCGATACCGAAAACTTCTTCCGCGGGTTTGCTTCAAGATATCCCGGCAGGGCGGCGGTAATGATAAAATATGACCGCAAGCTCTCAAAGCAGATATATGCGGGCGCGGATATCTTCCTTATGCCGTCCAAAAGCGAAGCCTGCGGACTTGCGCAGATGATTGCTTCTCGCTACGGCACCGTTCCCGTCGTGCACGAGGTCGGCGGACTTTATGACACCATAAAGCCATACGGAGCGGGAGGCAACGGCTTTACGTTTGCGGCATATAATGCAGACGATATGGGCAACGTCATTTATCAGGCGACGGAGCTCTATAAGGACAAAGAGGCTTGGAAAAAGCTCGTCCGCAAAATAATGAGAATAGATTTTTCGTGGAACGTTTCGGCAGAGAAGTATGTCGGACTTTACGAAAACGTAATAAATCAATAAAGGCAAA
>JAHAZT010000035.1 GCA_018383975.1 Eubacteriales bacterium
TTTGAACAATTTCACGATTGAATCTTGACCTACAACGTCAATGTTGTATCCTAACTCTTCATCTATTTCTGGCTCTGCACTACACAGTGATATTCCGCAAAGAGAGCACGAGCACGATGTGAACAGCGCGACCATCGACAATATCATAAATAAAGCTATAAATCTTCTCGTGATGTTAAGTTTTTTCATTTTTATTTACACCTTTCAATAATGTGAATGTTAAAAATAAGATAATGCTAACCCACTGACTAAAGGAAAAAAATAACAAGAACCCTCTTATAATGTCGCCTCTGATGAATTCAAGACAGAATCTCACCAAAGCATATGCCCACACATAATTTCGAAAG
This sequence comes from Eubacteriales bacterium, assembly GCA_018383975.1. GTDB lineage: Bacteria > Bacillota > Clostridia > Oscillospirales > CAG-272 > CAG-841. Next base: position 348 of record JAHAZT010000035.1, read on the forward strand.
AGCGGAAATCCTCTTTGCCCATCACGGTATTCCCTTAAAATCATCAATAAAATAAAAAATATTGCACAAGCTTCGATAAGTTGAACTGGTATTCTGTATGTTTCCAAAGAGCCATTTGCTTTGCACAACAGTTTAAGCGGCGTGTTTACTATTGTCCCGTCGACAACAATTCCGTAACAACATCCGGAAAAATAGCATCCGACCCTGGCTATTGAATGAAATGCGGGGCATATTATCGACAAGTGAGAAAAAAGCTCATCCTTGGAGAACTTCAACATTTTCCCGAATAGGAGAAAGAAAATGCAAAACCCCACAAGTCCTCCATAGAAGACGACTCCAGAATGGACAATACTCTCTTTAAACGAATAGCGATTTTCTCTCAAAATGAAAAGAGAGTAAGAAAGTATGCCGAATATTTTCCCGAAAAAAAGAAGGCCTATTGATGAGATTGCAGACAAAATAAGCAGTTTTAATATCTTTCTCAGGTTTCTGTAAAGTATAATTTCAATTGCGGTTGCAAATATAGCTCCCGAAACGGCCATTAAGATATACAATGTAGCATCCTCACAAATGAAAAATTTTATATAAAAAAGGGTGTTTTATCTTAGAAGCTTTCTCACTTTGTCCCTCCAGCGAAGGATATATTGCCTTGTCATGAGCGTATAGAGCTTTTGGGTCAACAGCGCGATTATCATGGAAAGCCCGAAATACATTGCCGAAAGCCATTTGTTTTCGGGAAGCTCCAGAAGTTCGGAGAAGAATATCCAGCCGACTGTCAGAAGGGCGAGGGGAAGGGCGATTTTCAGGATCGTTCCGAAAATTTTTCCCGCCTTGTCGAAGATGAATTTCGTTGCCGCCATCGGTCCGAAGAGTGCGGCAAAGCATATCGGCGCGAAGAGGTTGTTTCCGCAGATGAGAAAACTGATGACGGAAATTATCACGTATACGGCAAAACCGTATCCGAGACCGATCTCGGCAGAGCAGAAAAGCACGATGAACGAGACTATGCACGCCGCCGATATATCCATCACGCCGAGCAGTCCGCCTATGAACAAAATTATCGTGCCGATGGCGGAAAGTATTCCGCAGACGGCAATCTTCTTCGTACTTTTCATATCAGCAGCAGCGGATAAAGTCGCCTCCGCAGGCCTCGCACATACAGTCCACACAGATAAGCGAGGAGCAGATGTCGCAAACGCCGCATCCGCCCTCGTTTTCTTTCCGGTAGCCGCCGGCGGCTTCCTTCATTTTCTCAACAGCCTGCCTGTATTCCGGATTGTCCGGATCCATTTCGGACGCGGCGGAGAAATTTCTCGAAGCCTCAAAATACCAGCCTCTTGCGGCAAAAACAAGTCCCTTGAGATAATACCATTCCGCATTTCTTTCGGAAGGGTCGACGGCATTGAGCTGGATATCCGCCTCATAGAAATTCTGCTCGTCTATGAATCTGCGTATATCCTCAAACCGACTTTCTTTTTTATACGAATCGGAGTATCCGTCGCTTTCGCCGAACGCCTCGCTGCGCTCTCTTTCCTGCTGGCGCAGACGGTTTATCTTGTCGTATGCGTCGTTTATTTCCTTCATCTTTTCCCCCGCGAGATCCGCCAGGGGAGAGCCGACGTAATTGTCGGGATGAAATTTTTTCGCAAGCTCGCGATACGCGCTTTTGATTTCCTCGTCGGTGGCATTTTTGTCAACGCCGAGAACCTTATAAGGGTCTTTTCTCATTTTTCCGCCTCCTTTCTCATCGCCGTGACAAGCGAATTTTCCATTCCTCCGCGGACGATATTCGTTATACAGCGCATAATCGCCTCCGTTTCCGGCGGGTCGATGAGTGCCGTCGCGCGATAAAGAGCGCGAAGCTCCAGCGTCAGTATATCCGATATGTCCGAGGAAAGATATTTTTCCGCCTCCTCCGCGCTTTCAAATGCGAAGATAAACGGATTGTAGCGGTGATTTTTTATGTCTTTTTTATAATCGCAAACGGCGTCCGCAAGGTAAACCCAGCGCCCCGTATGATAGCCGATTTCCCGCGCAACGGCGGCTTTTGCTCCCTCATAGCCGAAGGAAAGCAACTCGCCGAGAAGCTCTCCGAACACGTCCGCCGCCTCGTCCGGCCGCGGGCAGTTTTCTTTTTCGAGCGACGAAAGCCGCAGAAGATATTCCTCCGTCTTTGCCGATATATCCGGCAGGGCGGCTTTTTTGTTTATGCGCCTTGCATAGGGAAGGAGCATTTTTGCGCCTGCCCGTCTGATACCTTTTTCATCGCGGAGGTCGTCTTTGCAGTTGTAATAGACGAGCACCCCGCTGACCCTTGCCGCATATTCAAGCTCGGCATTGTCGCAGAGGACGGTTCGCTTTTTTGTCGGATGCGCTTTGCAGCGTATTCTTTCAAAAGAAACGTCCGTATCCGAAAGAGCCATTCTGCAAAGGGCGAAAAACGTCATATCGTATGACAGAGTAAAAGCAGAAATGCCGCCCGTGTGCTTTGACATCGAGCGGCACAGTCCGCAATATACACTTCTGTAAAAATCGCTATCCTTGACCTTGAGCTCCGGTACAAGCGGTTTTACAAATCCGAACATTGCAGATTATTACGAACGGCCGTAATGGGTGTAATAATAGTAAACGTCGACGTACTCCGTGAGGAAGGTCTGCTTCATGCTGAAGCTGTTGATTGTATCCGTATCGACCTTTATCGCGGCATCGTAGCTTTCTATAACGCCGTCGTATTTGTCATATTTGACGGTATCCTTATAGCCGGAGAACATGTCTGAATATTCGCTGTCGTCATAAATCTTGTCGGCGAGGTCGATACGCTTGACAAAGTATGTGTATTTGTTTGTATCTCCCGTGGAGAGGGCGCCCGTGCATGCGCCGATTTCGAGCTTTTTGATTTCTTTATTGACCGTGTCGGCGTTATTGATGAGTCCGCTTTCCTTGGGAACGAATAATCCGCGCTTGAAGGTTACGGAGAAGTAATCGTCCGAATATTCGGCAACGAGATCCTCAAAGGCTGCGCCTTCGTCGAGCTTTTTCTGTATTTCCGCGGCGAGGGTTTCCTTTTTGTCCTTTTCCTCCTGCGTCAGCTTTTCCGTTTCATATGCCTGCTGCTCGGTCACCTTGCCGTCCTTATCGGTTGTCGTCTTGACAACGCGATTGCCTTTTTCGTCTCTCTTGACCTTGTTTTCCATATCGAGCATGATGAAGAGGTAGCCTGCGTAGTTATCCTTGTAATACTTGTCGAGCTCATCCGCCGTAACGGGGTCGATGCCTTCCTTGCCGTAAAGATATTCAACAACCGCCTTTGATTTTTCAACCATTATGAGGTAATTGTAGAGCTGGTCGGAGGTGTATCCGAAATACTGCTTGTAATATCCCTTGCCGCCCTGACTCTTGACGGAGGTCTTTACGTTCTTTTTGACTCCGGCAATTGTTTCATCGCTCAGGGTGAGGTTGTATTTGTCGAAGAGATACTGCTCGACAAGCACCGACTTTGTCTGCGTTACGGTGCGGTCGGTATAGACCTTGTCATATGTGATGCCGTCATCCGTTTTCGTGTCCCATATCGATTTTTCAACCGACGAATTCAGGCCGTTCTGCGTATAGAAGTTCTGCTTTGCATAGGTCATCATAAACCGGAAGAAGCCGCTGTCTGCCGTATAGGTTTTTCCGTTGTCCGCCTCAAAGGTCATGACGATCTTGTTGCCGCAGGCGGAAAGCGTGAGCGCGAGAGCCGTCATAAGCATCGCAAGAGCGAGGGCGAGAGCAACTGTCCTTATTGTTCTGGTTGTGCGTTTCATAATTTTTGTTTCTCCTTGTGATTTGTAAAAAGCGGAATTGAAAAGTCCTGCATAACATTATACATACATTTTTCAATAAAATCTACTCTTTTTTGAATTTTATTTGTATATATTTTTTTAACAACCCGCAAATATAGGGTAAAATCGGTTCTCCGCCCACGTTTTTACACCTTATCGACGGCTTTGTTGACGCTATCACGGTGATTGATTTCCTCGGGCAGAGGGAAATCATCTCCGACCATGCGGGAATATCGAGGTATCTCGGATATATCACTGCGCCGTCGGCGGTCTGATCTATCTGAACGAACTCACATTCGATTGCGAGCGCGCGGAGAAGGGAAATCGAGAGCAGCGTCTCAACCGAAGCCGGAAGGTCGCCGTAGCGGTCGAGAAGCTCCGCGGCGATATCGTCCATATCCTCTTCGTTTTCAACCGCCGCGATTTTCTTATAAATGTCTATGCGCTGTGCGGCGTCGCTTATATAGCTTTCCGGAATATAGGAGTCCCTGCCGACGTTTATCGTGCAGTCGGCTCGTTCCTTCGGCTTTTCGCCGCGCTCTTCGAGCACGGCTTCATTGAGTATTTTTATATAGAGGTCATAGCCGATGCTCTCCATATGCCCGTGCTGACGCGCGCCGAGAAGGTCGCCTGCGCCGCGTATTTCAAGGTCGCGCAGGGCTATCTTGAAGCCGGAGCCGAACTCCGTGAAGTCGCGGATTGCCTGAAGGCGTTTCGTTGCGATTTCCGAAAGCGATTTCGAGCGGGGGAACGTAAAATAGGCGTATGCCCTGCGTGAGCTTCTGCCGACGCGTCCGCGTATCTGATGAAGCTGTGAAAGCCCCATTTTGTCCGCATTTTCGATTATCAGCGTGTTTGCGTTCGGAACGTCGACTCCCGTTTCGATTATCGTCGTGCAGACGAGAATATCAATGTCACCGGAGACCATCCCCTGCCATATGGCGGAGAGCTCGTCCTTTTCCATCTGTCCGTGCGCGACCTCAATGACCGCGTCCGGAAATTCCTTTCTCAGTTTTATCGCCTTCTGCACGATCGTGTCAACTCTGTTGTGCAGATAAAACACCTGTCCGCCGCGGCGCAGCTCTCTGCGTATCGCTTCGTTGATTACTATATCGTCGTGTTCGAGAACGTAGGTCTGAACGGGCAGCCTGTCGCTCGGAGCCTCGTCCAGCACGGACATATCACGTATCGAGCTCATAGCCATATTCAGCGTTCTCGGAATGGGGGTTGCCGTCAGCGTCAGAACGTCGACGTTTTTTGCAAACTGCTTGAGCTTTTCCTTGTGTGCGACGCCGAAACGCTGTTCCTCATCGACTATCAGCAGTCCGAGATCTCTGAACTGCACGTCGGAGGAGAGCAGCCGGTGCGTACCGATTATTATATCAACGTTGCCCTTTTTCAGATCTCGGAGCGTTGTTTCCTGCTCCTTTGCCGTGCGGAAGCGTGACATAAGCGCAATCTTTATCGGAAATGCTCTCATTCTTGAAACGGCTGTCTGATAATGCTGCATTGCGAGAATTGTCGTCGGGACGAGAATTGCAACCTGCTTGCCCGCTTCAACCGCCTTGAACGCCGCGCGGAACGCAACCTCGGTTTTTCCGAAGCCGACGTCTCCGCAGAGCAGTCTGTCCATGGGGACGGGACGCTCCATATCCTTTTTTATGTCCTCTGCGGCGGCAAGCTGACCGTCCGTTTCGTCATATTCAAAGGTGGATTCAAATTCCCTCTGCATTTCTCCGTCTGCGGGGAAGGCGTAACCGGGGCGGCGGAGTCTTTCGGCATACAGCTCGGTAAGCTCCTTTGCCATTTCCTTCACTTCCGCCTTGACGCGCGACTTTGCCCTCGCCCATTCCGTTCCGCCGAGCTTTGAAAGCCGGAGCATACCGTCCTCGGATCTTGCGCCGATATATTTTGAAACGAGGTCAATCTGCTCGCACGGAACGTAAAGCACGTCGGTGCCGGCGTATTGAATTTTCATATGGTCGCGGCAGACGCCGTCGTAATTGCGTATGCTTTCAAGCCCCATATACCGCCCTATACCGTGCGTGACGTGAACGACGTAATCACCGACTTCAAGGTCGGCATACGAAAGTATCTTTTCTTTTGCGGAGCGTGCCGCTTTTGCGTTGCGAAGTCTTTTGACGGCAAGCCTGCGCTTTGCAAGGCTCTGATTTTCGCGCAGGGAAATGCATGCAAAGCGCGAGCGCAGAAGCTCAAAGCCTTCTGCGTCAAAGCAGCTGACGCATACGCACCTGCGGGGAATATCTTCGATTTTCAAAAAGTCCGGCGCGGCGGCAACGTTGATATTGTTTTCGCCCATGAGCCTGACGAGATTTCCCGTCTCAACCTCGTTTTCGCAGAGAATGATAACGGAACAGCCCGCCGTAATATAGGAGCCGACGTCCTCAATGAGCGCGCCGTAATTTCCCGTAGGCGATGCGGTTTTGCGGCTTTCAAAGGAGTAAATCCCCGAAATCCGCTCTCTGTATTGTGAAATAAAGCTGTTTATAAGCACGGCGGGATTTCTGCCGACGAAAGCATAAAAATCCTCTGCGTCCTCGGAAAACGCGCTGTATTTTGATATCATAACGCCCGACGAGATAAGCTCCTTTATCGTCTCCTCGTAATGCCATGCATAGGCTTTGAGCCGTTCCTCAACCGATGACGACTCCGTCATAACGACGAGCGTATCATCGCAGAACCAGTCGATGAGGGCTGTACATTCGGGATAGACGAGTGAAATATATTTATCCGCAAAGGGAAGCTCAAGGCCGTTATCTATGGCGTCCTTTTCGTGCATAAGCGACTCTCTCGCCTCGGCGGTTATCGTCTTTTTCAGTTGGGCGGATATTGCGGCGGACATTTTTGCCCTTGCCTTTTCGTCCGTCAGAATTTCGCGGGCACACGTTACGGTCACTTTTTTCACGTCGGCGACGCGTCGCTGCGTCATTATATCAAAGGAATATACGGAGTCGATTTCGTCCCCGAAAAATTCAATCCTGACGGGGGAGGGAAGCTGCGGAGGGAAAATATCGACAATGCCTCCGCGGACGGAAAACTGTCCCTTGCCGTCGACAAGGCTCCCGCGGACATATCCCGCGGAAACAAGAAAGGCGGAAAGGGCGGCGATATCGTGCGTTTCGCCTTCCGATACCGTCAAGGTCGCTTTTTCAAGACGTCCTCTCGGAATTGTATATTGTATTGCCGCGTCCGGCACCGTCACGACGACGTCGATGTCGTCTTCGGCTATCGCCGTAAGCACGGCAATCCGTTCGTGTTCCGTATCGTGCGAGGAAACGATATTGTAAAGCACGGGGTCGCGGACGGGGTAGACCATAGAACGAAGTCCCACGCCGGAAAGAAAAGCGTTTATTGATGCGGCGGTCTTTTCGTCGTGCGCTATGACAAGAGCGGGGGACGACGTTATTTTTTCGGAAACCAAAGCGGCGAGGAAAGCATTTTCAGCCCCCTCGCAAAGTCCCGTTACCATCGCAGGCGCCCGATTTTCTATCCGTAGCTGACCCCGCAGGTTTTCAAGCAGTTGACCGTATTCGCGCTCCGCGCGGATACGGCTTGAAAGTATATTCATTTTATTTCTCCGTTCTGTTGTAAAGGCACATCGCCTTCTCCGTTTCGCCCGATATTATCAGGCGCACAGCGTCAAAAATGTCGTCCCTGCGACCTTCCGTCAGCTTCATATCGCCGTCCGGCAGCTTACCGAGAACCCAGTCCGCAAGGTCATATTCGGGAGTCGGCTTTTTGCCGACGCCTATTTTCACGCGGGGATATTTCTCCGTTCCGAGCCACGCGTTTATGCTTTTCAGCCCGTTGTGACCGCCGGCGCTGCCCTCTCTGCGGATACGGATATGACCGGGATCAAGGGAGACGTCGTCGCTTAAAATTATTATATTGTCCGGTGAAATTTTATAAAAATCAGCCGCCGCTTTCACCGCCGTTCCGGAAGCGTTCATAAGAGTCTGCGGCTTCATTAAAAGCACTTTCGTACCGCCGATTTCACATTCGCCGACGAGCGAATCAAACTTCGCGCGGTCGATCTTTGCGCCGAGCTTCGCGGCGATATAGTCTATCGCGCGGAAGCCTGCGTTATGGCGGGTGTTATCATATTTTTTGCCGGGATTTCCGAGCCCGACGACGATGAACGTCGGGGGACCGGAGACCGCGGTTGTTTCTGTTTTTTTGAAAAGGTCGAATATCGACATTTGTTTTTCCTCCGTGATCGTCGGCTTGCGCGTGCAGGCAGACGCTTTGCAAGGTATATTTTACACAAAATACAACCGTTTTGCAAGGGTAAAGCGTCGATTTTGAAATAAATCTTCGGAAAATAAATCTTTTTCATAAAATTTTTTGAAAAAACTATGGATATTGCGATTTTGTTGTGATATAATATCTAATCGAGCAAAGTCAGCAAAACTTTAATAAATAAAAAGTGGAGGAAATTCACACAATGGCAGCAAAAAAATATTGTTACCTGTTCAGTGAGGGCAACGCAAACATGCGTGAGCTTCTCGGCGGCAAGGGCGCAAACCTTGCGGAAATGACAAACATCGGTCTTCCCGTTCCTCAGGGCTTCACAATCTCGACGGAAGCCTGCACGCAGTACTATGAAGACGGCAAGAAAATCAATCCTTCCATCGAAGCCGAAATAATGAGCTATATTGAGAAGATGGAAGAGATCACCGGCAAGAAGTTCGGCGATCACGAGAATCCCCTTCTCGTTTCCGTCCGTTCCGGCGCAAGAGCGTCGATGCCCGGTATGATGGACACAATCCTTAACCTCGGTCTCAACGAAGAGGTTGTTGACGTTATCGCAAAGAAGTCCGGCAATCCCCGTTGGGCTTGGGACTGTTACAGAAGATTTATCCAGATGTTCTCCGACGTCGTTATGGAAGTCGGCAAGAAGTATTTTGAAAAGCTCATCGACGAGATGAAAGAAAAGAAGGGCGTAAAGCAGGATATAGAGCTTGACGCAAACGACCTCAAAACTCTCGCCATGCAGTTCAAGGCTGAATACAAATCCAAGATCGGCACGGACTTCCCCTCCGATCCCAAGGTTCAGCTCTTTGAAGCTATCAAAGCCGTTTTCCGCAGCTGGGACAACCCCCGCGCAAACGTATACCGTCGTGACAACGACATTCCCTATTCATGGGGTACAGCCGTAAACGTTCAGATGATGGCGTTCGGCAACATGGGCGACGACTGCGGTACAGGCGTTGCATTCACGCGTGACCCCGCTACCGGCGCAAAGGGTCTTTTCGGCGAATTCCTTACAAACGCTCAGGGCGAGGACGTCGTTGCCGGCGTTCGTACGCCTATGAAGATTGCAGAGATGGAACAGAAGTTCCCCGAAGCGTTCAAGCAGTTTGAGGACGTCTGCAAAACACTTGAAAATCACTATCGCGATATGCAGGATATGGAGTTCACAGTTGAACACGGCAAGCTCTATATGCTCCAGACACGTAACGGTAAGAGAACGGCTCAGGCTGCTCTCAAGATCGCTTGCGACCTCGTTGACGAAGGAATGAGAACTCCCGAAGAAGCAGTTGCAATGATCGACCCCAGAAACCTTGATACACTTCTTCATCCGCAGTTCGATACAAAGGCGCTCAAAGCGGCGACACCTCTCGGCAGAGGTCTCGGCGCGTCTCCCGGCGCGGCTTGCGGACAGGTTGTTTTCACAGCCGAGGACGCAGTTGAATGGAAAGAAGCCGGAAAGAAGGTCGTTCTTGTACGTCTTGAAACATCCCCCGAAGATATCACGGGTATGAAGGCGGCTCAGGGCATACTCACCGTCAGAGGCGGTATGACGAGCCACGCAGCCGTTGTTGCACGCGGAATGGGAACATGCTGTGTTTCCGGTTGCGGCGACATCAAGATGGACGAAGAAAACAAGAAATTCGAGCTTGCAGGAAAGGTATTCCACGAGGGCGACGAAATCTCCATCGACGGTACGACAGGTAACATCTATGCAGGACTTATCCCGACGGTTGACGCAAAGATCGCGGGCGAGTTCGGCAGAATCATGGCTTGGGCAGACGAATTCAGAAAGCTCAAAGTCCGTACAAACGCAGACACACCCAGAGACGCAAAGAAAGCAAGAGAGCTCGGCGCGGAAGGTATCGGTCTCTGCCGTACAGAGCATATGTTCTTTGAGGCTGACAGAATTGCAGCTTTTAGAGAAATGATCTGCGCAGACACAGTTGAAGAGAGAGAAGCTGCTCTTGAGAAGATTCTTCCTTATCAGCAGGGCGACTTCGAGGCTCTTTATGAGGCTCTTGAAGGAACCCCCGTTTGCATCAGATTCCTTGACCCGCCGCTTCATGAGTTCGTCCCGACAGAAGAGGCTGACATTGAGCTTCTCGCAGCGGCTCAGGGCAAGAGCGTTGAAAGCATCAAGGCGCTTATCGCTTCGCTCCACGAGTTCAACCCGATGATGGGTCACCGCGGCTGCCGTCTTGCGGTAACATATCCCGAAATCGCAAAGATGCAGACAAAGGCTGTCATCCGCGCGGCAATCAACGTAAAGAAGAATCATCCGGACTGGAACGTTAAGCCCGAAATCATGATCCCGCTTATCTGCGAGGTCAAGGAGCTTAAGTTCGTAAAGAAGGTTGTTGTTGAAACGGCTGATGCGGAAATCGCAGCGGCAGGCGTCAAGCTTGATTATGAAGTCGGCACGATGATTGAAATTCCCCGTGCGGCTCTCACAGCCGATGAAATCGCAAAAGAAGCGGACTTCTTCTGCTTCGGCACAAACGACCTTACCCAGATGACTTACGGCTTCAGCCGTGACGACGCAGGCAAGTTCCTCAACGCTTACTATGAGACAAAGATCTTTGAAAACGATCCGTTTGCAAAGCTCGATCAGGTCGGCGTAGGCAAGCTCATGAAGATGGCAATCACCCTCGGCAGACCCGCAAATCCGAACCTCCATATCGGTATCTGCGGCGAGCACGGCGGCGACCCGACATCCGTTGAGTTCTGCCACAGCATCGGTCTTGATTACGTTTCCTGCTCACCGTTCCGCGTGCCGATCGCACGTCTTGCGGCAGCTCAGGCAGCTATCAAGGATAAGAAGAACTGAGATATAGTTTCTAAAAACTCCCCGCGCGAAAGTGCGGGGAGTTTTGAACAAAAGCAATATGATCAAAGTAAAGGAGAGTCTGCGAGTGGCAACGAAACTTATATACACCACAAGAAAAAAACATATTGAGGCATCATCTGATTTCAAAAACTTTATTGCTGAACATAAATTGGAAATGAACACAAAATCAGGTGAGATAGTTCTGCTGACAAGAAAAAATGCCGATATTGTTGAAAAATTAATTGCATCGGATGATAATTATTTCCCGTTTTCACGAGAGCTTTTTAACTATTATAAGTTGCCGAAAATAAAAAACCCCAATGATAAGGCGCTTTTTGCCGTTCTCAGAGAAATAGATCGGGATAACAGTACAAATGTATGGAGGTATGGAAAAAACAGAGATAGCTTGTATGCTGTGTGCAACTATATCCATGACCCTAACAATAAGTTCTTCGATAGATTAGACGCCGGTGACATATCGCTACCGGACGATATTGCTCAATGCGGAACTGGGCTTAAAAGTTTTTCCAGCAAGGTTTGTAAGTATATTTGTGAATTCGCAGGTGGAGACAATTACTATATCAACGATTCTGTTGTTCGGCGCGTCCTTTTGTTTTATTTGGATTATTACGAGGTTGACCATTCGGGAATAGATAGTATACGGAATGTTGACGCTTTATCTTACAATAATCTTTTCGATTTGCTTGAAAATTTGCGTAATGAAGCAAACAAAAAACACGGCAATACAATTGAAATTAAAAAAAGCGAGCTTGACCATATTCTTTGGTATTGCTATAAAATTTGACCGACAATGTGAGAGCGCTTGAAGGCAGGGCCGAGACGGGTTCGGAATTCGCCTCCCATGTGTAAGGGGAGGGGGACCACGAAGTGGTGGAAGGGATTTGCGAGTGTGCGAAGCACGCTTGCAGGCCTCGCCGAGAGGGGTTCGGAAACCGCGCAGCGGTTGGAGGGTTGTAAAAAACAATCCCTCACCGCCTGCGGCGGAGCTCCCTTTACACAAG
>JAHAZT010000036.1 GCA_018383975.1 Eubacteriales bacterium
CTTGTGTAAAGGGAGCTCCGCCGCAGGCGGTGAGGGATTGTTTTTTACAACCCTCCAACCGCTGCGCGGTTTCCGAACCCCTCTCGGCGAGGCCTGCAAGCATGCTCCGCATACTTGCAAATCCCTTCCACCACTTCGTGGTCCCCCTCCCCTTACACAGGGGAGGCGAAATCCGAACCCGTCTCGGCGACGCCTGCAAGTGTGCTTCGCACACTCGCAAATCAAACCCGTCTCGGCGACGCCTGCAAGCATGCTCCGCATACTTGCAAATCCCTTTGCACAAGGGAGCCTTTTTATCAACCCTTTTCTCTTCTTTTTTCTCATGCGAAAAGGTATATAAAAGCAAAAAAGCTATTGAAAAAGTCTATAAAATATGATATAATATAATATATACTAAAGAACGGGGCTTTTTCCGCCCGGAGGGACGTAAAAAATATGGATTCACCGTATAGCAAAATATGGAAAGTCGTCCTCGACTATCTTTCCAAAATATATTCGGAGGTGCTTATGGACCTCTGGCTCAACCGTCTCGAGCTTGTCTCGTTGGACGATAAAAATGCCTTTCTGGTCATTGATGAAAATCAGGACCTTATTGACATTCTCAACACCAATTATTCAAAACAGATTGCCGACGCATTTTCAAATGCGCTCAGCATGAATCTCAACGTAAAAATATTCAACAGGGGACATTATCTTGTCGGTGGGTCGGAAGAAGAAAAAATGTTCCTTGAAAAAGAAAAGGAAGCGCAGAGAGCGGAAGCCGCAGGCGAGAAAAAGCCGGAAAAGCCTGTCGAATTTTATTTCGACAAGGGCGAGGGACGTGCGCACGAGGATGAATTCACCTTTGATAATTTCATCGTCGGCAGTTCAAACAAATTCGCGTATGCCGCCAGCGTTTCCGTTGCGAGAGATCCGGCTGTCGAGTACAACCCTCTTTTCATATACGGAGCGAGCGGTCTCGGCAAGACGCATCTCATGCGCGCCATAGCGCACGACGTTTCAAGCCGTCACCCCGATTACAGAATCATCTTCGTTTCCGCGGAAAACTTCACAAACGAATTTCTCGATTGTCTTGTCAAAAAGTCAACCTCTAAATTCAAGGAAAAATACCGCTCCGCGGATATGCTCTTTGTCGACGATATCCAGTTCATTGCCGGAAAGGAATCGACCCAGGAGGAATTTTTCCATACCTTCAACACCCTGTATGATTCTCACAAGCAGATCGTGCTGACGTCCGACCGGCCGCCGAGGGAGCTGCAGAACCTTGAAGAAAGGCTTGTCAGCCGTTTTGAGGGGGGCATGGTTGCCGACGTTCAGCCGCCGGATACGGAGCTGCGCATAGCGATTTTCAAGAGCAAGGCAATGGCGATGAACGTTGACCTTTCAAACGACGTGCTTACTTATATCGCGGAGAACACAAAGAGCAACGTCCGCCAGATAGAAGGAATTATAAAGAAGCTCGGCGCATACAAAACCGTCCTCAACAAGGGCAAGGACATAACCGTCGAGGACGCGAGAACACTGCTTTCAAACGTCATATGCGGCGCAGAGCCTCCGGAAGCGATTGCGGAAAGAGTCATAACCACGGTTGCCGCGCGTTACGGCGTTCCGCCGGAGGATATAAAGGGCACGAGAAGATCAAAGGAGATCGTCACGGCGAGACAGATTGCGATTTACGTCGTAAACCACGTCACAAACCTGACCCTTAAAAGCACGGGCAATATTTTCGGCGGAAAAGACCATTCCACAATTCTTTATTCCATTCAGTCCGTCACGGATCAGATGAGAAAAGACGTCTCCTTCGAGCACGAAGTGGACGAAATAATGAAGGAATTTCAATAAAAAATTCCAAAAATCAGCCGTGTGACGAAAATGAGAAAAAGTTTTCCACATGATGTTGAAAAATTGTTGAAAACCTTTTGCCGTGTGACTTTTTCCCGTCTCTGCGATTGTTGAAAAGCCGGTGTTAACGAAACACGGTTTTAACATTTTGTTAATATTTTTCCCGCTGTGACAAGACTTTTTCGATATATCGCTTATCTTTTGCCGATTTTCCTGTTTTGTTTTTAATTGGAAAACGTTTTTCCGCGCTGCGAAAAATGATGAAAAGTTATAAACAAGTTTTCAGTTTTCAACAAAAAGTTTTGCCCTTTTTTCCACATTGACCGCAGGCAAAAAAGTTTTCCCCATTCTCAACAAATAATCAAAAGAGTTTCAACAGAGAAATCCATATTCCGTCCGACCGGAAAACAACGGCGACGCAAGGATTTTTCGTGTTTTCAACAGTTTACCCCTCTTCTACTTCTACGTCTGCTTCCAATATACTTATCTTATCTTAAAAGGAAAAAATTTTTCGGAAAATAAAAAACACGAAAGGAACGAAAAACCATGAAAATCACTTTCCAGAAAGAAATGCTTCTGCTTTGTATCCAGCGTTCGCTCGGATGTGTTTCCTCGGAAAAAACATACGGCGCAATAGAGGGAATACTTCTTTCAAGCGTCGGAACGGACAAGTGCATGATCTGCGCTTACGACCTTGAAAAAGGCGTCAAGACGACTATCGACGCAAAGGTTCACGAGGGCGGCGCAGCCGTTATCAACGGCTCGAAGCTCGCGTCCGTTGTAAAATTCATGCCTGCCGATATCACAATCGAAACGGGAGAGGGCAGCTTTGCAACGATTTCAAGCGGACGTTCAAAATTCCAGCTTCATTATCTCCCCGGCGAGGAATTCCCCCAGCTTCCGGAATTCTCTCCCGAAAGGAGCTTCACCGTCACGCAGGCGAAAATAAAATCAATGATAAATCGCACGTCGTTTGCGATAAGTCATGAGGACAACGGCAGACCGGCTCTTACGGGACTTTATTTTGAGGTCGAGGGCGACAGAATCAAAACCGTCGCGTGCGACAGCTTCCGCCTTGCGATAAGAGTCAACAGGTGCGAAACGAATATCGACTCCAAAAACGGCGAAACGGAGCTGAAATTCATCGTTCCCGGAAAGACGATAAACGAAATTTCAAGGCTTCTTGACGATACCGACGAGAAAATCAAATTCTCGCTGACAAAAAAGCACATTATTTTCTCTCTCGGCATGCGTTACGGCGACAGCATAAAGGAAACCGTTCTTTTCTCGCGACTCATAGACACGCAGTATATGGAATATGAAAGATTTATTCCGAAGGAAAGCAAGACCTTTGTCACCGTTGACAAAAACATGCTTGAGGACGCGCTTGAAAGAGCCTCTCTCGTAACGGAGGAAAGAGCCGTCGGTCAGTCGAAGAGTATTGTGAAATTCAGAGTTGAGGACGAAATTCTTCACGTTTCCGCCGTTTCCATAAACGGAAAGGTTTTTGATGAAATTCCCGTCGAAAAGAAGGGTCCCGATATGGAAATCGGCTTTTCGTGCAAATACCTTATAGAAATTCTGCGCGCGTGCGGAACGGATATTCTCAAGCTCTCGCTGACTTCGTCACTCATGAGCATGATAATCGAGGGCAGCGGCGAAACCGATAAGGACGACAGCTTTATTTATCTCGCCCTTCCGATGAAAATGAGAGACAACTGATTATGTATCTTGAAAGCGCGGTTTTTGAAAACTTCAGAAATATAGAGCATTTCCCTTTCGGCTTCATGGAAGGAATGAATATCATTTTCGGCGGCAACGCACAGGGAAAAACAGCCGTTATAGAAGGAATTTATCTCTTTGCCGGCGGAAAGAGCTTCCGCAAGGCAAAGGACAGGGAAATGATTAAAAACGACAGGCTTCATTCGCAGGTGAGCATCGGCTTTTCGGATTCCAGGCGCGACCATAAAATGACCGTCCGCACCTTCAGGGATCTGAAGAAGGAGCTGTTCATAAACGGGATGAAGGTGAAGAAAATGTCGGAATTTGTCGGCAATTTCAAGGCGGTGCTCTTCTGTCCGGAGCATCTTGCAATCGTCAGAGACGAGCCCTCTGTGCGAAGAAACTTCATAGACTCGGCAATATCGCAGGTAAATCCGAAATATCTTTCCGCACTGATAGAATACGGAAAGATTGTCGAAAACAAGAACGCCCTGCTCAGAACTCCCGAAAATTACAGTCAGTCGGAGTTTGAAAATCTCTTCTCGCTCTATTCGCAGAGGATGGCAAAGGGCTCCGCTTATATAACCTCCGTGCGCACGGAATATGTTCGCCGTCTTTTTGAATATGTGAAGGTGTTTCTTTCGGAAATGACGTGCGGCGCGGACACCGTAAGCTATGATTATATATCGACGGCGGGCGACGTTTCGGATATAAGCTCGCTTGAAAGCAGATATATTGATTTGATTTTCGGCAATGCCGAAAGAGAAAAGGCGGCAAAAATGTCGCTGTTCGGCGCGCACAGGGACGATTTTGACATAAGACTCCCGCTCGGCACGGCAAAGATATTCGCCTCGCAGGGGCAGCAGAGGAGCATAGCGCTCGCGCTGAAGCTGGCGGAGGGCGAAATATGCAGGGAGGAAACAGGCGAATATCCCGTTTTTCTCTTTGACGACGTCCTTTCCGAGCTTGACAGACAGAGAAAAAATTATGTTCTCGGCAATCTCTCCGGAAAGCAGGTGATAGTCACCTCCTGTGACGAGGCGGACTTCTCGGACTGCAAAGCCGCGCAGAAGATATATGTTGAAAACGGAAACTATTTTTACAGATGAGGGCTTATGTATCTTCATATAGGTAACGGAAAAACGATAAAAACAAAGGATATCGTCGGCATTTTCGATTCGGACACGGCGACGGTATCCAGAATAACGCGCTCATGGCTTTCCTCTGCCGAAAGGCGGGGCGTGCTTTCATCGGCTTCGGGCGAAATTCCGAAGTCGATTGTTCTGGAATGCGGCAAAAAGGGAGAAAACGTTTATTTTTCGCAGCTTTCTCCGAAAACGCTCTGCCAGAGAGCCGAAAAATATTAAAATTCCAATCGGAAAGGAAAAGGTTATGACAGAAGAAGTTAAAACTCCCGAAACCGCTCAGGTTTATGACGAGAGTCAGATTCAGGTGCTTGAAGGACTGGAGCCTGTCCGCAAACGTCCGGGAATGTATATAGGAAGTACCTCCCAGAGGGGACTTCATCATCTCGTTTATGAAATTGTGGATAACTCCATAGACGAGGCGATGGCGGGCATATGCACGCATATCGAGGTGACGTTTCATAAGGACGGAAGCGTTTCCGTCCGCGATAACGGCCGCGGCGTTCCCGCCGGAATAAACGCGCAGACAGGCATCCCGACGCTTGAAGTAGTCTTTACGGTGCTTCACGCGGGCGGAAAATTCGGGGGCGAAGGATATAAATTCTCCGGAGGACTTCACGGAGTCGGTGCGTCGGTTGTAAACGCGCTTTCAAAATGGACGGAGGTTGAAAACCGTCACGAAGGAAAAATATATACGGAACGCTTTGAACGCGGCGGAATTGCCCGTCCCTTTGCGTGTGTCGGCGAATGTGACAGGGAAGACCACGGGCTTTACGTCCGCTTTATGCCGGACGAGGAGATTTTCAGGGAAACGACGACGTTTGATTACGGCGTTATCCTCAACCGTATGCGCGAGCAGGCATTTCTCAATGCGGGCATAACGATAACCGTAACGGACGAAAGAGGAGACGAGCCGAGAACGGAGGTTCTCTGCTATGAAGGCGGAATAAAGAGCTTTGTAACGCACCTCAATTCGCTTAAGCACGCAAACGTTCTTCACGACGTTATCTATATGCGCGCGGACGCGGACGACAAAACTGCGGAGATTGCCATTCAGTATAACGATAAATACGAGGAAACGATGATCTCCTTTGCAAATAACATAAACACAATCGAAGGAGGCACGCACGAGGACGGCTTCAAGGCGGCTCTGACGCGTGTCATGAACAAGTACGCCGTTGATAAAAAGCTCGTAAAGGACAGCGACGGCAGCTTCAAGGGAGAGGACATAAGAGAGGGCATTTGCGCCGTTATTTCCGTCAAGCTCCGCGAGGCGCAGTTTGAAGGACAGACGAAGGCAAAACTCGGTAACTCCGATATGCGCTCCTTTGTGGACAGGCTCGTTTCGCTCAAGCTCGCCGAATATCTGGAGGAGCATCCCGCCGTCGGCAAGGTTATAGTCGAAAAGGCGCTTGCCGCCTCAAGAGCGAGAGAAGCCGCGCGCAAGGCAAGAGAAGCGACGAGAAGAAAGACGGGGCTTGATTCCGGTCAGATGCCCGATAAGCTCCGCGACTGCAACGAAAGAGACGCTTCGCTTACCGAGATATATATCGTCGAGGGTGACTCGGCGGGCGGCTCCGCAACGCAGGGCCGTGACAGCCGCTTCCAGGCGATACTTCCTCTTTGGGGAAAAATGCTGAACGTCGAAAAGGCAAGAGCGGACAAGGTTTACGGAAATGATAAGCTCAACCCCGTAATAGTCGCGCTCGGAGCGGGTATCGGAAACGAATTCGATATTGAAAAGCTGCGCTATCACAAAATAATCATTATGGCGGATGCCGATGTCGACGGTTCGCATATCAGAACGCTTCTTCTGACGTTCTTCTTTCGCTTTATGCGCCCGCTTATCGAGCAGGGCTACGTCTATTCCGCCGTTCCTCCGCTTTACAAGCTGACAAGAGGAAAGACGCAGAGAGTTGCATATTCCGATGAGGAGCGCGACGCTATCTCCGCCGAAATGCGCGGCGGCGACCCGAAGGTCAAGATTGATATTTCAAGATATAAAGGTCTCGGCGAGATGAACCCGCACGAGCTTTGGGAAACGACGATGAACCCCGAAACGAGAACTCTGCGTCGCATTCAGCTTGAGGACGCACAGCTTGCGGACGAGACGTTCTCCGTTCTTATGGGAGAGGATGTCGAGCCGAGAAAAGAATTTATAGAAGTCAACGCGCGCTATGCCGTTAATATCGACGTATAAGGAGGCGAACTTAAGTGGCACACAAGGATTATAAGCCCGAGGATATAATGTATCCCGAGCAGCACATAGTCAATACAGAGCTTGTAAAGGAAATGCAGAAATCCTTTATAGAGTACGCAATGTCTGTCATAGTTGAAAGAGCGCTTCCGGACGTACGCGACGGTTTGAAGCCTGTTCACAGAAGAATCCTATACGCTATGTATGAGGACGGGCTGACGCGTGACAAGCCGTACAGAAAATGCGCAACAGCCGTCGGCGACGTGCTCGGCAGGTATCATCCGCACGGCGACGCTTCGGTTTATGACGCGCTCGTCCGTCTGGCGCAGGACTTCTCAATGAGATATCCGCTTATCGACGGTCACGGAAACTTCGGCTCGATAGACGGCGACCCCCCCGCGGCATACCGTTATACCGAGGCGAGAATGTCCCGTATGTCGGACGAGATGCTGCGGGATATCGAAAAGGAGACGGTTGACTGGTCTCCGAACTTTGATGAAACAAGAAAAGAACCGAGGGTGCTTCCCTCAAGATTTCCGAACCTGCTTGTAAACGGTTCGTCCGGTATTGCCGTCGGTATGGCGACGAATATCCCCCCGCATAACCTTCGCGAGGTCATCGGCGCGGCAATATGCCTGCTCGATAACCCCGAGGCGACTCTCGACGAGCTTATGCAGCACATAAAAGGTCCCGATTTCCCGACAAGGGGAATAATTATGGGCAGAAGCGGCATAAGGGCGGCATATGAAACCGGCAGAGGACGGGTTATCGTCCGCGCAAGATGCCATTTTGAGGAATACGGCAAGGACAAGAGAGAAAGAATTATCGTAACGGAGCTGCCGTATCAGGTCAACAAGAGAATGCTCATTGCGTCGATTGCCGACCTTGTAAAGGACAAGCGGCTTGAAGGCATTTCCGATCTGCGCGACGAAACGGACAGAAACGGTATGCGTATCGTTATAGAAACAAAGAAGGACGCAAACGTTCAGGTCGTTCTCAATCATCTCTATACGCTGACGTCTCTCCAGACGTCGTTTGCGATAAACATGCTCGCGCTTGTCGACGATCAGACCCAGCCGAAAATACTTTCGCTCCGTCATATCCTGACTGAATATCTCAAATTCCAGGAGGAGCTTATCGTTCGCAGAACGCGTTTTGACCTTCGCAAGGCAGAAGAAAGAGCGCATATTCTCCGCGGACTGCTCATAGCGGAGGAAAATATCGACGAGATTATAAAGACCATCCGCAATTCATATGACGACGCCAAAGAAAACCTGATGGCTCGCTTCTCACTCAGCGACCCGCAGGCAAGCGCAATTCTTGAAATGCGACTCAAACAGCTTCAGGGGCTTGACCGTCTCAAGCTGGAGGAGGAATTCAAGGCGCTTGAAGCGAAGATTGCCGATTATAAGGATATTCTTGAAAAGCCGGAGAGAGTCCGCGAAACGCTCAAAACCGAGCTTACCGCAATTTCCGATAAATACGGCGACGAACGCTATACGGAAATTCAGGATTCCGTTGACGATATAGACGACGAGGACCTTATCGAGCGTCACAACTGCGTCATTACAATGACCTACGGCGGATATATAAAGAGAAACCCCGTTGATACCTATTCCGCACAGAACAGAGGCGGAAAGGGCATCGTCGGTATGACGACAAAGGAAGAGGACGCCATACGCGACGTTATGGTTGTCCATTCGCACAGCTACCTGCTTATGTTTACGTCCGCCGGCAAGGTCTATATGAAAAAGGCATATCAGATTCCCGAAGCGTCGCGCACGGCAAAGGGAACGAATCTTGTAAACGTGCTCCAGCTTGCAGAGGGCGAAAAGGTTACGTCGATTGTATCGCTTGAAGGCTTTGAGGACGAGCAGTATTTCGTCATGGTGACGAAAAAAGGCGTTATAAAGCGAGCGTCGACAAAGGACTTTGAATATCAGCGCAAGGGCGGCAAGATTGCCATAAATCTTGACGAGGGCGACGAGCTTCTCTCCGTAAACAAAACGGCGGGAACGAGCGATATCATCATCGCGACAAGACAGGGCAAGGCTGTCCGCTTTGACGAAAACGACGCGCGCGTTATGGGAAGAACGGCAAGAGGCGTTCGCGGTATCAGGCTCCGCGAGGGCGACGAGGTTGTCGGCGTCAGCGTTGTCGAAGAAGGAAAAACGCTTATAACCGTCACCGAAAAGGGCTTCGGAAAGAGAAACGAATTCAATTGCTTCTCTGCGCACAGCCGGGGCACGATGGGCGTTATATGTCACAAGCTGACGGCAAAAACAGGCGAGCTTGCCGGCATTGCCGCCGTAAGCGAGGATGACGACATAATGATAATCACAAACGAAGGAACAATAATCCGTATGGCTGTAAGCGGAATACCGGTATACGGCAGCGGAAGCACTTCGGGAGTTATTGTCATGCGACTTGACGACGACGCAAAGATCGTAAACTTTGCCGTAACGGAGTCGGAAAAGGAAGAAGAAGAAAATACGGAAACCGAGGCTGACACTGCGTCAGAAAACAATGAGGCTTCCGCAGAAGGGGAAAACCCTCCCGAAAATGAATAAAAATACTTTGTTTTAAGAAAGGGTTTCCGAAATGAAAGCAACGAAAAAGAAAGAAACGGCAAACGTTCCCGCAGGCGCGGAGGACAGAAAAAAGGCATTGGCAACGGCTCTTGCGCAGATTGAAAAGGATTTCGGCAAGGGCACGATAATGAAGCTCGGCGAAAATACGCACATGAACGTCGAAGCAATACCGACAGGGTCGCTCACGCTTGACCTTGCCCTCGGTATCGGCGGTGTGCCGCGCGGCAGAATTATTGAAATATTCGGACCGGAATCGTCCGGTAAGACGACGGTTGCCCTGCATATTGCGGCAGAGGTTCAGAAAATGGGCGGCGAGGCGGCGTTTATCGACGCGGAGCACGCTCTTGACCCTGTTTATGCAAAGGCACTCGGTGTTGATATCGACAGTCTCCTCGTTTCCCAGCCCGACTCCGGCGAGCAGGCGCTTGAAATTACGGAGGCGCTCGTCCGCTCCGGCGCGATTGACGTTGTCGTTGTCGACTCTGTCGCCGCACTCGTTCCCCAGCAGGAAATTGACGGCGTTATGGGTTCAAGCCACGTCGGACTTCAGGCAAGACTTATGTCGCAGGCGCTGCGCAAGCTCTCCGGCTCGATTGCAAAGACAAACTGCGTTGTCATTTTCATAAACCAGCTCCGCGAGAAGGTCGGCGTTATGTACGGTAACCCCGAAACGACGCCCGGCGGCAGAGCGCTGAAATTCTATGCTTCCGTCCGTATTGACGTAAGAAAAGCGGAAACGCTCAAGCAGGGCAGCGAAACCTACGGAAATAAGGTTAAATGCAAGGTTGTCAAAAACAAGGTCGCACCGCCGTTCAAAATTGCCGAATTCGATATTATTTACGGAAAAGGCATTTCAAAGGTCGGTGAGGTGCTGGATATAGGCACGGACGTCGGAGTGATACAGAAGAGCGGCTCGTTCTTCTCATATAACGGCGAAAGACTCGGTCAGGGCAAGGAAAAAGCAAAAGCCGCGCTTGAAGCAAACCCTGCGCTTCTCTCCGAAATCGAAGCGAAAATCAAGGCGAAGAGCGAGGAAATAGACCTCACGCTCGACCCCGAGGAGGCATATACTCTTGCGGAGGATGACGGCGAAGAGGACGAGTTCGATATTCGCCTGCTCGATGTTGACGCCGACGACAAATGAGGATAGTCATTGAAAAAATAACACCCGTAAGGGAAGGAGAGGCGGTCATCGTCTCCCTTTCTCTTTCAGACGAGGCTCACGAAGAAAAATGCAAACACGAGATTGCAACCGATTTGTTTTTGGATATGGGCTTTCCCCTGTCTTCGGGTGACGGAATTGAGATAAGTCAAGACGGATATGAGGAAATTATCGACGCCGCAGAGCTGACGTCCGCCATAAAAAAAGGAGCGGACTTTATCGGTTTTGCCCAAAACACAAAGAAAAGTCTTGTTTTGAAGCTGCTTCACAAGGGATTTTCAAAGGATATTGCCGTCCGCGCAGCGGATTATCTTGAAAACGTCGGGTATATAAACGAGAGAGAACAGGCGGAGGAGCTTTTTGCAGATCTTGCCGAAAGACGCCTGTACGGACCGTCACGCATACGGAACGAGCTTTATAAAAAGGGCTTTTCGGAGGACGTTATAAATGTCACAATGCAAACCGAACTTGACTTTGACGAAATTCTTGCGGAGCGTATGAAACGGACTGTAAACCTTTCCGACTTTGCGGACAAGGCAAAGCGGCAGAAGGTGATTGCGTCGCTCATGCGGTACGGATTTTCCGTCGGGAATATAAAAAACGCACTTGAAATTATGAAAAACGAGAAATAAAAAAGCCGCCCGAAGGCGGCTTTTTTCATTCTTTTATCGTCCCGTCGGCATTGAACACCGGCAAAACGGAAAGATATTTTATATCGTCTCTGTTTGCGGCGTCACCCTCTGCAAGAACACACATTTTTCCTGCGATTATGCCGCCCGCCTTTGTAACGAGCGTTTCGAGCGCACGGAGCGACTCTCCCGTGCTGACGACGTCGTCAACAATAAGCACTCTTTTTCCTCTCATCGCCTCGGCGTCGTCGCCGTCGAGATAGAGCGTCTGAACGGTTGCGTGAGTTATGGACTTGACCTCCACGCTGAAAATGTTTCGCATATAGAGCTTCGGCGTTTTTCTTGCGAGAAGGTAATTTTCCGCATTCGACTGACGCGCCATTTCGTAAACAAGCGGGATACCCTTGCTTTCGGCAGTTATCATTATATCGTGCTCGGGAGCGATTTTGAGAAGCTCCGTTGCCGCCGCGCGGGTTATTTCAACGTCGCCGAACATAATGAACGCGCCGATATAGAGCGAGTCCGTTATCGGGCAGAGCGGGAGCTTGCGTTTCAGTCCCGCGATTTCAATTTCATAATACATAATGTTCCTCCCTTACGAGCGTATCGTTACGCCGAGCTTATACTCAAGCGTGCCGAGTATTTTCTTTGTTGCCTTGTCGGCTTCGTCGACCGTCAGCGTGTGGTCCGCTGCGCGGAGCATGACGGAGAAGCTGACGCTCTTTTTGCCTTCGGGAAGCTGACTTCCTCTGTAAACGTCGAAAAGCGTGATGCTTTCAAGAATCTTTACGCCGCACGAGGACATTGCCTCTTCCAGCGTACCGACCTCGATCTCCTCATCGCAGACGAGAGAGAAGTCGCGGCTGACGGCGGGGAATTTGGGCAGGGGCTTATACTTCTTTTCGGAAACCGAATGCTCGCGGATAAGCTCAAGATCAAGCTCCGCAAGATAAACGGGACACGAGAACGTATAATTTTCGCGCGTTACGGGATGAAGTTCGCCGAATCTGCCGAGATCCGTGCCGTCGGCAAGGACGATTTTCGCGCATCTGCCGGGGTGGAACGTCGGGTCGTCCGTAACCGCAACGTATTTTGCGTTGTCAATTCCCGCAAAGCGGAGAATTTCCTCGCAAACGCCCTTTATTCTTGAGAAGCCGCCTGCACCGTAGAACCCGACGGTAACCTTTATTCTCTCGTCCGGCAGGGTGCCTTCGAGCCCGTGAATATTCGTTACGACGCCCTCTCTCGGAATGAATACCTTTGCCATTTCAAAGAGAGACGCTGTCGGGTTTGACCTGTTGTAATTCAGCTCAAGAATTTCAAGCATTGAGGGGACGGAAGTCGTGCGCAGGGTCTTTGTGTCCTCGCCGAACGGGTTTGCGATTTCGAGCGATTTTCTTCTCGGGTCGTCCTCCGCCATGCCGGATTTTGTATAAATTCTTGCGGGAATGAACGTAAACGTGCATATTTCGTCAAGACCGAGCGCGCAGAGATGCTCCGAAAGTCCCTCGCGGAATTTCACGTCGGCGGGAAGTCCGCCCTGTGTCATCTGAGCGATTATCGAGCTTGACTCAATCTTGTTGTAACCGTAAATACGGACGATTTCCTCCGCCACGTCGTTCATACAGCGGACGTCGTCACGATATGACGGAACGATAACCTTTCCGTCCTCAACGTCAAAGCAGAGCGAACGGAGAATTTCCTTCATATTGTCCGGAGAGAGGAATATTCCGAGGAAACGGTTTATTTTTTCCGGCTCAAAGGGAACCGTGTAAACCGGCTTTTTCTCCGGATAAACGTCAATTATGCCGTCGACAACCTCTCCCGCGCCGAGCAGCTCGACAAGCTCGCACGCTCTCTGCAAAGCCGGCAGACAGTTTTCGCAGTCAAGCCCTTTTTCAAAGCGGGCGGAGCTTTCCGTTCTCATGCCGAGCTTTTTCGCCGTGATACGGACGGAGGAACCGTCAAAGCAGGCAGACTCAAAGACAACCGTCTGCGTTGAGTCTGTAATTTCGCTGTTTTCGCCGCCCATAACGCCGGCAATTCCGACGGGGCGATCCTTGTCCGCAATGACAAGCATATCGGGCGTAAGCGCTCTTTCCTGACTGTCAAGCGTGCGGAAGATTTCGCCGTCGCCCGCTTCTCTGACGACTATTTCGTGTCCGTCAAGGCAGGAATAATCGAAAGCGTGCATCGGCTGACCGTATTCAATCATTACATAGTTTGTGATATCGACGATGTTATTTATCGGTCTGACGCCTGCCGCGCGGAGACGCATACGCAGCCACAGCGGCGAAGGCGCAATTTTAACGTTTTTAACGACTCTTGCGCAGTATCTGGAGCATTTTTTGCTGTCGACCGAAACGTTTACATAGTCTCTGACGTTGCCGTCGCTTCCCTTGACGGCGGGCGTCGGGATATTCAGAGGACGTCTGAACGTTGCGGAAGTCTCCCTTGCAAGTCCTATAACGGAAAGACAGTCGGGACGGTTCGGCGTAATCTCAAATTCAACAGCCGTATCCGAAAGCATAAGCACGTCGTGAATGTCGTCGCCTGCCTTGCAGGGATAATCGTTGAGAATGAGAATTCCGTCCGTCGGGGCGCCGGGCATATCGTGCGTATCAAGTCCCAGCTCTTCGATGGAGCAGAACATTCCCTCGCTCGTGACGCCGCGGAGTTTGCCCGTCTTTATTTCAACGCCGTGCGCCAGCTTTGCAACAACCTTTTCTCCTTCGGGAGAAACCGCAACGGGAACAAGCGCGCCCTCAAAAACGTTCTTTGCGGCGGTGACAATCTGCAAATCCCTGTCACCGAAGTTGACCTGACAGATTACAAGCCGTTCGGCGTCGGGGTGCTGTTCGATTTTCGTAATAAGTCCCACGCGGACGTTTTCAATCTCTTTTCCAAGCTCCTCATAGGTCTCAACCTTTGAGCCGGAAACAGTCATATCCTCGCAGAAGGTTTTAATATCAATATCGCTTACGTCGATAAAATCGTGAAGCCATTTAAGTGAAAGTATCATATCGGCACCTCCCAATCAGAATTGTGAAAGGAATCTGACGTCGTTTTCGTAAAGCATACGCATATCGTCGATTCCCAGTCGGCAGAGCGCAACCCTTTCAATGCCCATTCCGAAAGCAAATCCGGAATAAACGTTGGGGTCTATGCCGCAGTTTGAAAGCACGAAGGGATGAACCATTCCCGCGCCGAGAATTTCAATCCAGCCTTCGCCCTTGCAGAGCCGACAGCCCTTGCCTCCGCATTCCCAGCAGGAAACGTCAACCTCGGCAGAGGGCTCCGTGAACGGGAAATGGTGCGGACGGAAACGGATTTTCGTGTCCTCGCCGAACATTTTCTTTGCGAAAAGCTCAAGCACGCCCTTGAGGTCGCCCATTGTTATGCCCTTGTCGACAACAAGTCCCTCGCACTGATGGAATATCGGCGAATGGGTTGCGTCTGCGGGGTCGGCACGATAAACTCTGCCGGGAGAAATAATTCTTATCGGCGGCTTTGAGTTTTCCATCGTGCGCACCTGCACGGGCGAGGTCTGCGAGCGGAGAAGAATGTTGTCCGTTATATAGAATGTGTCCTGCATGTCGCGGGCGGGGTGATTTTTCGGCAGATTGAGCGCCTCGAAGTTGTAATAGTCGTATTCGACCTCCGGTCCTTCGACAACGGAAAAGCCCATACCGATGAAAATTTCACGTATAGCCGCTTCCGTCTGCGCAAGAGGATGACGCTTGCCGACGGAAAGGTCGTCTCCGGGGATGGTTACGTCGATTTTTTCAGCCTTGAGCTTTGCTTCGAGCGCTTCTCTCTTTTCTTTTTCGGCTTTCTCTGCGATTGCCGCTTCAATCTTCTCCCTGACCTCGTTTACAAGCTGACCCATTTTCGGTCTTTCCTCCGGAGCGACGGCCCCCATTCCGCGAAGAACGGACGTCAGCTCGCCCTTCTTTCCGAGAAAACGGATTCTGACAGATTCCGAGCTTTCGTCTCCGCGAAGAGCGGAAAGCGCGTCCTGCCTGATTTTTTCAAGTAGTTCTTTCATACAAAAAGTCCTTTCAAAAATTTGCGTTTTTATAAATATCGTCTGCAAAAAAATATGCCTCGCCCCCAAAGATAAGGGACGAAGCGCATGCTCCGCGGTACCACCCGCATTTCCGTCATATGACGGACACTTTTTGCCGTATAACGGCGGCAAGCCGTCTTCCGCTACTTTTGTTTTCACGGAAAAAGCTCCGAAGCGAAAGGCAATCTGCGCCGCGGTGCGCCGATTTCAGCCTCGTCGGACGCTCTCTGTCAACCGTTTTACGCGCAAAAAGCCGCTTTTTCACAGCCTTTCGGTATTTTACTCTATAAGTATACCACAAAAATACCACAAATCAAGCGTTTATTTGAAATTCCCCGATAATTAAAGTTTCTTTTGCAAAAGTACACCTCATCCGTCAGCCCGAACCGCTGCTCGGAGAGAAAATCGAAGAGAGAAAATCGAAAAGAAGCACAATTGGTTAAAAGGCTCCCTTGTGTAAAGGGAGCTCCGCCGCAGGCGGTGAGGGATTGTTTTTTACAACCCTCCAACCGCTTTGCGGTTTCCGAACCCGTCTCGGCGACGCCTGCAAGCGTGCTTCGCACACTTGCAAATCCCTTTACACAAGGGAGCCTGAAAACTTTGCACAAACTTCCCGATAACCGAAGTTTCTTTTGTCTTTTTTGCAAGCCCTGTCTGTGCAGATAATTAAAAATTTGTATATCGTCCCCGATAACTGAAGCTTCTTTTGCCTTTTTTGTAATATCCGTCTGTGCAGATAATTAAAACTCTGTATATCGTCCCCGATAATTAAAGCTTCTTTTGCTTCCTTTTCTTCTCGAAGAAAAGGAAGTCAGAATTTGCGGGTGTTTTTCAGTTCTTCATAGATAGCGATATAATTTTCGTGTCGGGACGGGGAGATTTCGCCTTTTCCGACCGCGTCGATTACGGCGCAGCCCTCCTCGCGCAGGTGCGTGCAGCCGCTGTACCGGCACTTGCCGAAATACTTTTCAAACTCCGGAAAGCAGAAAAACAGCTCGTCGGGCGGGAGATATTTTTCGCCGTCGAAATCGAGGCGGGAAAAGCCGGGCGTGTCGGCGACAAAATGCCCGTCGGCGAAAGGAAATAGCGTGACCTCTCTGGTCGTGTGCCTGCCGCGCCGCGTTTTTTCCGAAACGCTGCCGGTTTTCAGGGACAACTCAGGGAAGAGCGCGGTCAGAAGGGTCGATTTTCCGACGCCGGACGCGCCGGCAAACGCGCAAACGGTCGTTTTTTCGGAAATATACCGGCGGAGAGAGTCAATGCCGGAGCCGGTTTCGGACGACGTGACGAAAACGTCATAGCCCTTTGAATAAATATCAAAGAGCGTGTCCGCGCCGCTATGGGAAGCGTCCGACTTGGAAATTATGATGGCGGGAGTGATTTTCGCGTTGTAAATCGAGGCGAGGAGCTTGTCCGTCGCGAGGAGGTTCGGCTCCGGGTCGGACGGGCAAATCACCGCAAAAACCGTATCAATATTTGCCACGGGCGGACGCGAAAGCTCGGTTTTGCGGGGGAGGACTCTGTCGATAAAGAGTCCGGTTTCGTCGCCTTCGCAGCGGCGGACGGTCACAAGGTCACCCGCAAGCGGCGTGACTTTTTTCATGCGCAAAATTCCGCGCGCCCTGCATTTTATTGTTTTTCCGTTGTCGCAAAGGACGGTATAAAGTCCGCCGACGCCGCAGATTATTCTGCCGGAGATGGTGTCCTTCATAAAATTTTACCGCCGGAAAGAAGATTTTTTGCCGCGTCATGCACAACCGAAAGCGACTTTTCCGCTTCGGTTTCGATATTCTTTCCGCTGAAAAGCAAATTGAAAATGACAATTATTCCGACAACGGCAAGCACGAGAAACGCAATGAAAATGCACGCCGCAAGCCAGAGCGGCACGCCTGCGCCGTCATCGGAGTGTGTTGAAACGGAGGCTCTGCCGCCGGACCCGCGCGACTTTTTTCTCGTCTGCGAGGGCTTTTTCGCAGAACGGTTTTCCGCGACGGAGGGGACGGGGGTTTCGGCGGTCAGCGTTTTCTGATGAGGCCGACGCTGAACGAAAACGACGGAGGGGTCCTGCTTCAGTCTTTGCAGATGGCGGAGCATTTGCGCCGCGCTCTGATAGCGATTTTCGGGATTTTTCTCCATTGCGCAAAGGATAATCTGTTCAAGTCCCATCGGAATTCCGGGATTGAGCTGTGACGGCGCCGTGGGTGCCGTGCTTATGTGCTGATATATGACAGCAACGGGCGTTTCGGCGGTGAAGGGCATTTTGCCGGTCACCATTTCATACATCATGACGCCGAGCGAATAAAGGTCGCTGCGCCTGTCGATTTTTCTGCATTGCGCCTGTTCGGGACTGAGATAAAACACCGTTCCAATGGCTTTGTCCGCCATTGTGAGCGTTTCCGCCTTCGGTATTTTGGCAATGCCGAAGTCCGTCACTTTGACAAAGCCGCCTTCGAGAAGCATAATGTTCTGGGGCTTTATGTCGCGGTGGATTACGTCCTTTGAATGAGCGTGGTCAAGCGCGGAGAGTATCTGCTCCGCAAATTCCACAGCCTCTCTCCAGGGAAGCACACCTTTGATTTTCATGTATTCGCGGAGAGTTATTCCGCCCAAAAACTCCATGACGATATATTTATGCTCGCCGCGCACGGAGATATCGTAAACCTTGACGATATGCTTGTGATTGAGCATTGCGACGGCTTTTGACTCAATAATGAAGCGTTTTATCGCCTGGGTATTACCCGCGACGGAGTCTTTGAGCATTTTGACGGCAACCTTGCGGTTTGTGAGCAGGTCGGTGGCTTCAAAAACGATAGCCATTCCGCCCTCGCCGACGGTTCCTTCGATTTTGTATCTGCCGTCAAAAACCTGCCCTACGTATTTATTGAAAACATCCATGATATTTTAACCTTTCAGAGCGTTAGTTTTTTTGCCCGCATCAGAACTGGGCAACGACGGCGGTTATATTGTCCGCGCCGCCGGCGGCATTTGCAAGGGAAATGAGCTTGTCCGCGGCAAATTCAAGGTCGGTGGAGCCGTCCTCGCATTTGGGCGCGCTGTAAAGAACCTTTGTCATTGCGGCAGAGTCGACATAGTTTGAAAGTCCGTCGGAGCAGAGGAGAAGATACCCGCTGCCCCAGTCATTGAGGCGGACGCAGAAAAAGTCAGCCTCGGTGTTCGGATTTATGCCGACAGCCTGTGTTATGACGTTTTTTCTCGGATATATGCGAGCCTCCTCCGGCGTGATTTTGCCGTAATCGAGGAGGTATTGAACAAAGGAATGGTCGTGAGTGATTTGTCTTGTTTCGAGCTCGGTCATAATATAGAGGCGGCTGTCGCCGATGTTGACGCAAAACAGCTGATCCTGATATATAAGTCCCGCAACAAGCGTCGTACCCATACCGGAAAGCTCGTCAAAGTCATTTGACATACGGTAAATGATGCGATTTGCCGCCTTTGCGGCGGAAATCATTGTATGACGTATTTCATAAGCCTGTTCGGCGGGCGTTTCGGATATGCACGGCGAGGCGACCATTTTGTCGCAGAAGGCGGAAACCGCTCTGCTGCTGGCAATTTCGCCCGCTTTGTGACCGCCCATTCCGTCGCAGACGACGAGAAGCGACGCTTCGCCTCCCCAGAGAGAGAGGCATTTGAAACTGTCCTGATTGATTTTTCTTTGCATACCGATATCGGATTTACCGAAAAATTTCATAAAATCAAGCCCTTCCTTTTTTGTGTGAAGAATAAATTATGGGTTTACGTTTTTTGTTTTTGCGCGGAGTTGACCGCACGACGCGTCGATATCGCCGCCGAGATGACGTCTCACCGTTGCAACGATATGATTTTTTGTCAGAGTTTCGGCAAAGCGGCGGACGTTTTCTCTGTCGGAGGGGGAAAAGCCCCTGCCCGTTGCGTTGACGGGAATAAGATTTACGTGCAGCGGCATATCGGGGCAGTATTTTTTCAGGATTGCCGAAAGGGCGCGCGCGTCCTTTTCCGTATCGTTTTTGCCTGCCGCAAGCGTGTATTCAAAGGATATTCTCCGTCCTGTTTTCGCAAAATAATCGTGACACGCCGTCAGAAGCTCCTCAATGCACCATTTCCGGTTTATCGGCATGAGAGATGAGCGGGTTTCGTTATCGGACGCGTGAAGCGAAATGGAAAGCGTAATTGGCAATTCCTCCTCCGCAAGGCGGTATATCTTGTCAACAAGGCCGCAGGTGGAAAGGGAAATATGCCGATAGCCGATGTTCAGCCCGTCCTCCGAGCCGACGAGGCGGAGAAACTTCAGAACGTTATCATAGTTGTCAAGCGGCTCGCCGATACCCATCAAAACGATACCGGAGAGCTTTTCTCCCGCCTCGTTCTGCGCATAAATGACCTGCGAAAGCATTTCTCCCGGCAGGAGCCTTCTTGAAAGTCCGCCAAGGGTCGAGGCGCAGAATTTGCAGCCCATAGCGCACCCTGCTTCCGTCGAAATGCAGACGGTATATCCGCGCTCGTATTTCATCAGCACGGACTCGATACATTCGCCGTCATAGAGGGAGAAAAGGAATTTCTGAGTTCCGTCCGAGGAGACCTTTTTCTCCCGAAGGGTGACAGTCGAAACGAAGGCGTCAGCCTTCAGTTTTTCGCGCAGACTCTTCGGGACGTTATTCATTTCGTCTATACTTTTTCCGCGCATAAGCCAGCCGAAAATCTGTTTTGCGCGGAATTTCGGCTCGCCGAGCCCGGTTATGTAATTTTCAAGCTCGGGCAGACCGAGACTTAAAAG
Organism: Eubacteriales bacterium; assembly: GCA_018383975.1. Classification (GTDB taxonomy): domain Bacteria; phylum Bacillota; class Clostridia; order Oscillospirales; family CAG-272; genus CAG-841. The sequence goes on from JAHAZT010000036.1 coordinate 20,129, forward strand.
ATCCGTCATTTTATTTTCCTCATTTTTGCGATAAAGAAGCCGTCTGTGCCGTAGTCGCACGGGAGCAGAACGCACACTCCGTCCGAAGCTATACCGCCGACAGAGAAGCCCTCGGGGGCAAAATCCGTATGCTCAGAGAGAAATCTCTCTATAACCTTTTCGTTTTCGTCCTTTGAGACGGTACACGTTGAATAAACGAGCGTGCCGCCGTCCTTTACGCTCTCCGAGCAGGCGGAGAGAATCGAATATCCGAGCTCCGGCAGGCGGAGCGTCTCCTCCTCGGATTTATAGCGTATTTCCGGCTTCTTTGCC
>JAHAZT010000069.1 GCA_018383975.1 Eubacteriales bacterium
CTTGTAAACGTTTATGACGCAAGGCGTGACAGAGAACACAAAAAAGCGGCGATACCGGATTTCATCTCCGGCGAGGCTGCGTGCAATATCAAAAAGGAGGATAACAATATGAAAATCGTAAAGGTGCTGACGGTTGAAGGAATGATGTGCGGTCATTGCAAGGCGAGAGTCGAGCAGGTGCTGTCCGCTGTCGACGGAGTTGAAAAGGCGGAGGTTGATCTTGAGAAAAAGACGGCAACTGTCACTCTTTCTCATGACGTTGACTGCGGTACGCTCAAAAAAGCGGTTACGGACGCAGGGTATAAAGTCGTCGATTGCAAATAAATTGCTTTGGCTGACATGCCTGCCCTCCGCCCGTGTGGAATTTTAATAAAAACTATTGACAAATTGCAAATTATATTGTACAATATAGACGTAAAAGATAACCTGTTGTCTTGTTCTGCAGGCCGAGTGTAAAATGACAAGGTTTGAAAGAGATTTTCTTTTCGCAGGCAGACAAAGCGAAAACGCACTCCTTCCGGAGTGCGTTTTTGTATGCAAATTAAAATTTTCTGCGTTTTTTCGGCTTATGATTTGCGCCCGAAATGCCTGCAAAAGCCGAGGTGACAAGTATCACTGCGGCACATATGGCAAACATAAGCGGTCTTATCGACGTCCCGAAGCCGAGCGCGGCGAGCGCAAGCACAAGCAAAAACAGAACACCGGAAAACAGCCCGGCGCGCAAGCCGCCGTCTCCGCACTTTCTGGCGGATAAAAACGCTCCGACAAACGCAGAGATAAACAGCGCGGCAAGCGCAAGCGGTGCAGAATATTTTTCGGGGTCGGGCAGGGAAAGTCCTATCGCGGCAAAAATCAAAAGGGACACCGCTCCGCACGCAATGCCCCAAAGCGTGCCTTTCACAACGCACGCAAAAATGTTATTATTATTTCCTGCAGATTTACGCATAATTACCTCCGAGACGGTTTTGTTTTATACATATGCACGGCTCGGACAAATTATGCTTTTATTTGTTTTCGCTGTTTTCGGAAGGCTTATCGTCTGTCTTTTCTGTCTTTTCGGCTTTATCAGCCTTGACGTTAGCCGCCTCTTTTTTGGGGTCGTACGCCTCTCCCGCTCTGAAATCTATGGAGCGAAGGGCAAAACGGGCAAAGCTCATACGTGTCTTGTCTCTGCTTGTGATGATTGTAAACGTATCGTCCTTGACCTTTACAACCCTGCCGACAATACCGCCGATTGTTGTGATATCATCGCCGACTCTGAGTGAATTTTTCATATTGCTCTGTTCTTTTTCCTGTTTTTTCTGCGGTCTGATAATAAAGAAATAGAAAGCAACGACAACAACTATAAGCATTACCCAGAAGAGCCAGCTGGAAAGTCCGCTCTGCGCAGGAGTTCCTGTTCCGCCTGCGACCGTTGTTGACGCATCGAGAAGTACAAACATAATAAAAATACCTTTCAAAAATTGAACTTTTATATAGTATAACGCAACCCTTGAAATATTTCAAGTAAATATTTTATGAATAATTAATTTTTGCCCCGAATATTTCAAAAACCGACGCTTTCGCGCCGGCTTTTGAAATGAAATATATTATGCGGTGACTGCGGGTATGCTTTCCGTATCGGGAAGGGTGGTCTGCCCGTCCTCCCGCGGAGCCGGATATTCCGCTCCGAGACCGAAGCTGACGCTTATCGCGTCGTTGACCCTTTGCATAAGTAAATCGTCAAGGTGTCCCATTTTTTCTCTCAGCCGACGTTTGTCAATCGTTCTTATCTGTTCGAGCAGTATGACAGAGTCTCTTGCCAGTCCGAATGATTCGGCATAAACGTCGATATGCGTGGGGAGCTTCGCCTTGCTTATCCGGCTCGTTATGGCGGCGGCGATGACCGTCGGACTGTATCTGTTGCCGACGTCGTTCTGAACAATCAGCACGGGACGCAGTCCGCCCTGCTCGCTGCCCACAACGGGACTTAAATCCGCATAATAAATATCTCCTCGTTTGACATTCAATTTTTTCACACTCTCTTTGCTTTGATACTTTGGAAAGATACGCTTTCCGATTATATTTTTTCCGTATCCCGCAAGTGTTTAGTCAAGGAAATATAAAAATATTATGACAATTATTTACATAATGCGTCGCGGGCGGACAGCCCTCTGCATCCGTCCGCTCACTTTATTATATTTTCGATATTATTTTTTGCCCCCGATATTTCAAAAATCGCAAAAAGCCCGATAATAACTGAAAAAACAGTTTTATACTTTAGTATAAAATTCGTTTTTTCATTCATAAAAACAGCTCCGGAAGCGTAAAATATTACTGAGGAGAACAGCGTTTTTGCCGATTTTGCCTCTCTTGGACGACCGTCTAAAATGCACAAATTCACGAAAAAGCCTTGATTTTTTCATATGTATAGTGTATAATGAACCCGTATTGAGGAAAATGCAGGGTATTTTTGCGCGCATAAAACGGATGTTTTTATATGAAAAAGATACTTATTACATGCTTTGAACCGTTCGGCGGAGAGAAAATAAATCCCTCCGAGGAGGCTGTCGGAAAAGTTTCCGCGCCGCGCGGATGCGAACTGAAAAAGCTCCGTTTGCCTGTCAGATGGGGCGAAGCGCAGAAGTCTCTTTTCGACGCAATCGACGCTTTTTTGCCGGACGCCGTGCTTATGACAGGGCAGGCCGGAGGCTCGTCGGCGATTCGGATAGAGCGTGTTGCGATGAACCTCTGCGGAGCGATAAAGGACGAAAACGGACTTTATGCAACGGGAGGCACCGAAGAAGCCGAGCTTCCGATAAGGGAAGGCGCTCCGGCGGCATATTTCTCAACGCTTGATTGCAAAAAAATTCAAAACGCGCTGAAAGCAGAAGACATTCCCGCCGTGCTTTCGTATTCGGCAGGGACGTATATCTGCAATTATATAATGTTTTCGGCATTGGACAGATTCGCCTGTGAAAACAGAAAAATATCGGCAGGATTCATTCATCTGCCGTATGCGAACTGCCGGAAAGACGGGGCGCCGTCAATGGAGCTTGACGTTATGACCCGCGCTCTTGAAATTGCCTTGGCGCAGATTATTTTGGGGGAAAAATTATGAGTAAACTTAAAAAGGTGCTGTGCGTTATTGCGCTGCTGAGTGCCGTTGCGATGCTTGCTTCGTCGTGTACGGCGGTCAAGCGCTATGAAAAACAGGTACTTAATTATCTTGAAACGGAGTATGAAGGGAAGGAGTTTGAGCTTCTCTCGTACACGAAAAACAAAAAAACGAGCAGCAGATATGAAATAAAAGCCGTTTGTCTCTCCGACAATACGGAATTTGATATCTATGCCTACTCCGCAAACAACATTTCGGACGGTTACGCCGTAACAAGGGCAAACAATCTGATGCGCGAAAAGCTGAACAAGGTGTTCAGTTACAGCGAGGCGTCCAAATATGTAACGGACATCCGCTGGCTCCGACTCTATAACGAAGAAAAAACGGATTACAGCTTCCTTGATATCGACAAGGTTGTCGCCTGCGAGGAAGAGCCCGAAATCAAATCAATAGACGCGATTATTTTCGGAAATCCTCTCAAGGAAGAGCAGATTGCGGACGGAATCGTATCGTCCGTGAAGGCGCTTGAAAGCAGCGGAATCAATCCGAAAAGCATAGGCTTTGAATTCACGGTGCTCACTCAGGACTGCAGAATGGAGTCGTCATCCGAGGATATTAATCTGTCAACCGTTGAGGAAATCACGGAATTCATCAAAGCACAGCTCAGCAAGGGCAAAGAGGCTCAGTCCGTCTGGATGAATTATGAGCGTCAGGTCGTGTTTGAATACAGAAGTCCGGCGAAAACATCCGCCGACTCCGGAAAGTAAAGTCAGAATAAAAAATCACCGCTTCGGCGGTGATTTTTTTATGCTCAATGGACCGTAATCCGAAAAAAACGAAAACTTAAATCACATATTGACAAGGAAATGCTTTTGCTGTATAATTTAATAAATCATTAATAATCTATAAAGGAGGCATGAACTATGAAAAATTGTCCCAAATGCGGAACTCAGTGCGATGACGGCGCGGCTTTCTGCAATAATTGCGGAGCTTCTTTCGACGGAGGCGCGGCAAATGCTCAGGCTGCAGATGCATCGGATTGCACCGCAGAATTTGACAGAGAGGATATCTCTGCGAACAAGGTGATTGCGATGGCGCCGTATCTGATGGGTTGGATCGGCATTATTGTTGCCCTGCTTGCAATCAACAATTCAAAGTATGTTGCTTTTTGTGTAAAGCAGGCGCTCAAGCTGGAGGTTTGCCTTGTTCTCTCGGCATTCATGTGCATAGTTCCGTTTCTCGGATGGCTTGCATTTTCAGTATGCGCGGTAATCATTTTCGTTCTGAAAATCATAGGATTTTTCAACGTATGTAAAGGCAAGGCAAAAGAGCTTCCCATCGTCAAGGATCTCAAATTCCTCAAATAATCGGAATCTTACATCAACACAAACAAAAGCCTCCCGCGCGGGAGGCTTTTGTTTTTATGAAATTCAGCTCTTTCTGAGTATGGACATGAGGTCGTCGAAGTCGCTGTCGGAAACAAGGGAGTCTTCCTTGTCCTCTGCGACGATCGGAGCCTTGACCGGCTTGTCTGCCGCTGCGGGCTTGACCACGGTTGCCTCTGTCGCTGCGGAAGCTGCGGGAGCGGAACGCTTCGCGGATTCTTCCGTTTTGAAGCCCGTTGCAATGACAGTAACCTTGATTGTGTCTTCAAGGGAATTGTCTATCGTTGCACCCCAGATAATCGTTGCGTCGGGATGAGCTTCGCTGGAGATCATAGAGGAAGCCGTTTCAACTTCGTCAAGGCTGATATCCGCGGAAGCGGTGATGTTGATAAGTATGCCTGTTGCGCCGGAAATCGTCGTTTCAAGCAGCGGGCTTGTGATAGCCATCTTTGCGGCAACCTCTGCCTTGTCTCTGCCCGTACCCGTGCCGATACCCATATGTGCATAGCCTGCGTCACGCATAACTGCGGAAACGTCGGCAAAGTCAAGGTTTACAAGACCGGGAATGTTGATAAGGTCGGAAACGCTCTGAACACCGCGACGGAGAACGTCATCGGCATACTCAAATGCGTTGGAAAGGGTGATTCTGTTTTCGGAAATCTGTTTCAGTCTTTCGTTGGGGATAACAACGAGAGCGTCAACATAGTCGCGAAGATGAACGATGCCCTGTTCTGCCTGTATCATACGCTTTCTTCCCTCGAAAGAGAAGGTCTTTGTAACGATACCGATTGTGAGGATGCCCATTTCCTTGGCAACCTTTGCGACAACGGGAGCCGCGCCTGTGCCTGTGCCGCCGCCCATACCCGTTGTGATGAATACCATGTCCGCGCCGCGGATGATGTTCTGGATGTCTTCGATGTTTTCTTCTGCCGCGCGCTTACCGATTTCGGGGTCGGCTCCTGCGCCGTGACCCTTTGTAATCTTTTCGCCGATGGCGATCTTTGTGGGTGCGCTGGACGTAAGAAGAACCTGCTTGTCGCAGTTTACCGTGATAAAGTCAACGCCCTGTATGTTTGTTTCAATCATAC
>JAHAZT010000003.1 GCA_018383975.1 Eubacteriales bacterium
CGGTGAGGGATTGTTCTTTTACAACCCTCCAACCGCTGCGCGGTTTCCGAACCCGTCTCGGCGACGCCTGCAAGCGTGCTTCGCACACTCGCAAATCCCTTGTGTAAAGGGAGCTCCGCCGCAGGCGGTGAGGGATTGTTTTTACAACCCTCCAACCGCTGCGCGGTTTCCGAGCCCGTCTCGGCGACGCCTGCAAGCGTGCTTCGCACACTCGCAAATCCCTTGTGTAAAGGGAGCTCCGCCGCAGGCGGTGAGGGATTGTTTTTTTACAACCCTCCAACCGCTGCGCGGTTTCCGAACCCGTCTCGGCGACGCCTTTATAATCAATCTGCGGCTCCGCCGCACCGCTTCTCTTCGATTTTCTCTCTTATCTCTTCTCTCCAAAAAACTCCCCCGCTTGCGCGGGGGAATTTTTCATATTATTTTTGTATAAATCGGGGTTTTTGCCTTGCGTGACGGTATCATAAGCACGCCTTCGGGACTTTCCGAAATTCCGTTTATCTGCGACAGCTCCGCTTCCGTAGTGCCGTATTTTTTGGCTATATCCCATAAGGTTTCGTCCTTCGACGGATAATAAAGCGTGATTTTCGCGCCGTCATCGGTTTTTCTCGGCTTGTCACGACAAAGCGAAAGCACTGAAACAACCTCCGATTTTTTATTTGCAAACGTGATATAATTTATCATAATCTCCATATCGGCGCAGAGTTTTCCGTCCGAAGTTCTGCCCTTTATATCTATAACGGCGGCGTTTGCATAAAAATCAAAATCATCGGGAGTCATACCCGCGTCGGTTTCCGCGCGGAACGGCGAAGAAAACGTCTTGCCCATATAAACTCCGCCTCCGGAAAGAATTGCATAAACGTTGACGTTACCCGTAAAAATCAGCTTACCGCCCGACTTTTCCGCTCCCGTAACGGTTGCGTCCGCTCTTATCGCCATAACGTTTGTCAACTCTCCGTCGGGAAGCTCCGCGCACGCGGCGGACGAAAAATTGAAGCTTTTTGCGCAGGCGCAGGAACGGTACGGAATGGTTTTCATTTCGCTTTCGCCCTCGTATTCCGTCGAATACATATCCGTCGTTATTTCGCTGCGGACGTTTTTATAGGCATCAAAATATGCGGAATAGGAAAAGTCGATTTCTATTGTGCGGTCCTCGCCCGTCTCGTCCGCCGCCTTGCGGAATTCCGTATTTGTAATGCATATATTTCCCGCGACAAGGCAGCCCTCCGTCACGCCGTCGGCAATTGCTTCCCCCGAAATAAAAATTTTGCGGACAATCGAAACATACGTTTTCGGAGCGGCGGGGTCGTCGTTTGCCGCGCTGTAAATAATGTTTGCAATGACGTTACCCTTGTAATTTATAACGCCGTCGCCCGCCTTCATCTCTGAGAGATACGGTTCAAGATAAACGCTGACGACCTCCTCTGCCGCCGGAAGCGGAGCGGCAAGGGAAATATCCTCGCTTACGGAGACGTCGGCGTCCTGCGCCTCAATTCCGAAGCAGCAATCTATATTTTCCGTTCTGCACATAATCCCGTCGCCGCCGCCCGCAACTCCCGTGACGGCGGGAGAGGCGCAATTCAGGCAGTTTATAGTGACGGTCACGGCGATTTTTGCTTTTGCCGTCAGTTTTCTGGGGTTTTGCAGACGAACGGTGACCGAGTCCAGCTCGGTATCGGCGTCGACGGAGCAGTCTCCGGAAAAATCGCCTATTGTAACGCTGCCGCTGTAATCCGATGAAAAGTCCGCGGCTTTGATTATCCCGTCAGCCGTGGAATAAATGACGGAAAACGTCACCGAGCCGTCATATTCAAGCGACGAGCCGTTTATATATTTTCCCGCGCGGCAAACTCCCGCATCTGCACGCAGAATTCTGCTGACGTCCGGAAGATAATCCGGCAGATTATATTCCGCGCTCACTTCCTTTATCACGGTATCCTCAAAGGTTTTTATCACGACGCAGTTTTTTGCGCCGTCATCTGTGTAACTGAACATAAATATGTAACCTCTTTCCCGACGGTTTGTTCTGTGATATCCGGCTTTTGTCGCCGCCGACGCAAAAGCCTTCTTTGTCCGATAAAAAATATATTCGGCTGTCCTTCAGAATATGCCGGACGAAAGATATACGCTCATTTTTTTCAGAGCGGATTTTTCAATTCTCGAAACATACGAGCGTGATATTCCCAGTTTTTCCGCAACCTCGCGCTGTGTTATCGCGCGCGAGCCGGAAAGCCCGTAGCGCAGCACGATTATTTCCCGCTCCCGTTCGTCAAGCACCGTCAGTATTGCTTTTTTGGCTTTCGACGTTTTTATTTTACTGTCTATATCGTCCGCGATTGTGTCCTCCGTGCTGATGACGTCGATATACGTCAGCGGGTTGCCGTCCTTATCCGTATCAATCGGGTCGCTTATGCTGACCTCGCACGCGAGCTTTTTCTGTGACCGGAAATGCATAAGTATCTCATTTTGCAGGCATTTGCTTGCGTAGGTTGCAAATCGTGTGCCGTTGCGACTGTCAAATGAGTCAATCGCCTTTATCAGCCCGATTGTGCCGATTGAAATAAGGTCGTCCTGATTTTTGGACATGGAATAATACTTTTTCACGATATGCGCCACAAGTCGCAGGTTATGCTCTATCAGCTTTCCCCTTGCCGCCATATCGCCGGAACGCATTTTTTCAAAGCATTCCTTTTCCTCCTTCGGCGAAAGCGGCGGAGGAAAGCTCTGCGAATATGAAATTTTGAGAAAAAGATAAAGAAAATTCGACATAAGTGCCGAAAATATGCCCATCATTTTATATAAAATGCCTCCGTTTCGGGTGATTTGTAAAATTATATTCCGCAGGGCAAGTACTTTTTCGTAATCCTCTTGCGATTTTTCAATTTATAGTGTATAATCAAAGAGCAATACTTTTCCGGAGGTTTGAAATGAACTTCACTTTGGGCGCGATACTCATGTTTTCCTCTTTTGCCGTTCTGATAATCATTATGGCGGTGACGATTTCGCGCGCGGCGGGATTTTCGCGGAAGAACATGTCCCTGCCAAGAATATCGGCGCCTGCAAAGCTCGTATCGAAGAGGACGTTTTCCATGTCGAAGGACGGAAAATCCTTTTTTATGACCTTTGAATTCAAAACGGGAGACAGGGCGGAATACCGCGTATCAAGCGATGCCTACCTCTATTTTGCCGAGGGCGACGAGGGCACGTTAACCGTGAAAGGAACGGAGTTTATTTCTTTTGTGATATGAATGACAGATTTTCAGAGTCCACCGAAAAAATTGCGGTGGTTGATATCGGCGCAAACAGCGTCAGAATGAATGTATATGATATAAATACCGAAACGGGCAGATTTTCCGTTTGCGACTCCGCGCGCAGCATGCTCGGACTTGCGGCATATTCCGTCGACGGCAGACTTTCATCCGACGGCGAGGGCAGGCTCTTTGCCGTACTGCGCGAATATCTTGCGCGGGCGAATTCCGTTCCCACCGACGCATTTTTCGCCTTTGCGACGGCAAGTCTGCGCGGACTTTCAAATACGGATAAGGTTCTTGCCTCTATAAAAAGACGACTCGGAATAGAGGTTGCCGTAATATCGGGCGAGGAGGAGGCGGAGCTTGACTTTTTTGCAACTCTGGGACGCTTCGGCTCCGATATCGCAAGCAAGGGAATAACGGTTGATATGGGCGGAGGCAGCACGGAAATAGTCGGCTTTGAAAACGGCAGAAAAACGTGCGGACACAGCTTCCGTATAGGCTGTCTTGCGGTTTCCAAAAGATTTGTCAAAAACCCGCTTGCCATAACGGCAAGCGAACTTTCCGATATCAAAAATTACGCTTTGTCCGAGCTTTCAACTCACCCCGAATTTGAAAACATCGGCGGAACGGCATATCTCATAGGCGGAACGGCAAGAGCGGCGGCAAAAATATTTATGGGCGTCCGCTCCGGGCTTTCCTCTCTTGACGGCTTTGAAATGACGGCAGATGACCTGTTTTCCGTCCGTGATACGGTTCTTTCCGACGGCGGAGCGGCAATAAAAAAATATTCTCCGGACAGAACGGCAACCGTCGCGCCGGGGGTATGCGCTCTTTGCGAAGCAATACGCTATTGCGGCGCCGAAAGGCTCATTATCAGCGGAGCGGGCGTGCGCGAGGGGTTCGTAGCAAAAATTATAGAAGAAAGAAAAAACGCAAAATAAATCGGAGGAGTTATGGAGGAGTCGTTTTATTATCGGGAGCTTGTCGATATGGCGATACTTGCCGGGCAGATAATGATAAGCGCAGGCGCCGAGACCCATCGCGTTGAGGATACCATATCGAGAATACTTCAGACAACGGGCTTTTCGCAGGCTGACGCCTTCGTCTTGCCGACGGGAATAACAGTCACCCTTTCGGATGAGAAAAAGGAAACCCTTTCCGTCACAAGAAGGATAATGCCCGGGTCAAACAATCTTTCGAGAATATACCTTGTAAACAACGTTTCCCGCGATTTTTGCAGCGGAAAAATTACGCTGGACGATGCAAAAGCAAGGCTGGAAAAAATCAAAAACGAACATATTTACGGCAGATTTGTGAAAATAATCGGCGTTATGCTGACGATGGGAATGTTTTCATTGCTTTTCGGAGGCTCGCTTCTTGACGCCGCCGTCGCGCTCGTCGCAGGATTTGCCATGGCGCTTGAAAACTATTATCTGAGAAAATTCATAGGAATGGATTTTCTCTGCGACGCTCTCTGCGCCGCGACGATAACCGTCGTTTCGCTTCTGTTCGTTTACGGAGCGATGAAATCTGGGACAGAGCTTCATCTGCAATATATAATCGTCGGCGGAATAATGCCGCTCGTGCCGGGCGTTGCGATAACAAACGCCGTGCGCGACGTGCTGAAAGGCGATTTTATCTCCGCTTGTGCCAGAATGGTTGAAGCATTTATGATAGCGGCTGCGGTTGCCGTCGGCGTCGGCGCGGGAATATTTTTCGGCCGGCAGGTCGGCTTTGCGCCGGAAGCGATAGGCTTTATAACGAATATCACAAGAAGCGGTTTTGTCGGCTATGCCGTAGGCTTTCTGGCGGCGGCAGGGTCGATTATCGGCTTTTCGTTTATACTCGAAGTGCCGAAAAAATTTGTTTTTGCCTCGGCAATAACGGCGGCTTTCGGCTGGACGGCATACCTTTTGGGATTTTATAACGGCATGGGCGACGTGTGGGCATCGTTCCTCGGCGCAATGCTTGCGGAGTTGCTTTCGTATATTTTCGCAAGGGTGCTCAAAGCTCCGGAAACGATTTTTCTCATCTGCGGCATAATTCCGATGGTGCCCGGAGCAGGTATTTACAGAGCCGTCTATTATCTCATCAGCGGCGACCCGCTTGCGGCGTCCGCTCTCACCTCAACCCTTATGATTGCGGGAGCGATCGCGCTCGGACTGATAACAATGTATACCGTGCTCGACATGCTCCGCAAGGGAATAATGAAGGCAAGAAAAAAATAACGCAAAAGCAAAAAGTCCCGATAAATCGGGGCTTTTTATTTTTATACTTTTGTATATTCTTCTTTTGCCTTCTCTTTTTTCAGCTCGGAATATTTGCGTTTTGTCGCCTCTCCTCCGCGCATATGCCTTTCGGATTTGTTCCTTTCAAGCACCTCCTTGACCCTTGCCGCAAGCACCGGAGCAAAGACGGCGAGCCTTTCTGTGACATCCTTATGCACGGTCGATTTGCTTACCCTGTAAACCCTTGCCGTCTCACGAACGGTTGCGTTGTTTTCCGCTATGTATTCGCCGAGCACGGTGGCGCGTTTCATTGCAACATCTTTCAAAATGACGCCTCCCACATATTTTTTCTTGATAGATATATATGAAAGCGCGCGCAAAAAAATTCCCCCTCGCACCTGCGGGGAGGAATTTTTATTTATTCGGTTTTCTTCTTTCTGATTACCGCCGGAAGCACGCCGGCAGCAACCGCCACGACGACAAGCACTATAACTATGACATACGTCGGAACGGTAACGTTTTTTGAAGGAACGGGGGTCGTCCCGGTCGACGAGGTTTCAACCGGCTGTACGGAGGTCGTCTCAACCGGCTTGTCGGACGCCGTTGTCACGACGTTCCCGTTTGCGTCTTCCCATTTGGCATACAGCGTGATTTCCTCCGCAGAGTCAACCTCCTTTGTGAAATCGAACGGGGACGTCAGCTCCGCATCCTCATACCAGCCGATGAACGTCAGCCCTTCCCTTTCCTTCGGAACGGGAATTACAAGCTTATCGCCGACCTCGCACGCAAAGAGCAGGTATTTCGATTCCGCTCCGACGAGCTTCAGCCTTGCCGCCTTGCCCGTTTCAACCCATTTTGCGTAAAGCGGGAAATCCTCGCATACCGTCTGCGTAAAGCCCATGTCGTAACGGGTTGTGAGTTCGGGATCGAGATACCATCCGCAGAAGTCAAATCCCTTTTTCTGGTCTTCCATGGGGAACGAATATTTCAGCAATTCGCCGGGCTTGACCTTAACTCCGTATCTTCTGTCAACGGCGGTGATTCCTTTGAAGAAATATACGTAATAATAGTCCGTGCGGGGCTTTTTCTCAACCTTTGTATATGCGGTATACGTTCTCTGTCTCGTGCCGTTTTTGCCCGTGACGATCACCTTGAGAAAATATTTTGTGTTCGGCTCCAGCCCGTCAATTGTGAAATCGAAATTGTCGTCGCCGTCGGGGAGCATGGTTTTTACAATGCCGTTGCTCTCGTCGGGCTTGTCGTTTTTGGACAAAATCACCTTTATTTCGGAAACGCTGTCCTTGAAATAATCCGTTATGTGCGCCTTGACGCTTATCGACCTCGTCGCTTTTTCGCCAAAGGAAATGATGAAATCCGGAGAGAGCTTCGGCTCAAAATCGACGGTTACCGTCATTTCGTTTGCCGCATATGAGCCTTTTTTGACGGTCACCGTGAAAAAGAAGTCCGCCGACTGCGCTTTTGTCAGCGAGGTATAGCTTGCTCCGCTGATGGGAAAACGGTATTTCGACGAGCCGGACTCAAACGTGTATTCCGAGCCGTCCATTGAATTATCCATATATCGGAAGCCGCAATTCGTCGTGCCTATTTCGTCGATGCCCATTGGCACAACGGCGGGATCGTGACCGTAGCCGTGACTGTTCGGCGACGAAAATATGCTTACGGGCGCTGCGTTTTCATCTATGTGCCATATCATAATCCCCATGCTTGTGGCGCTTATGACGTCAAACTGCGTTTCTTCGTCCTCGTGATATCTGTTTTCTATGAGATAATATTCCTTCGGATTCGGAGTGTTTATCCTTAAAATATTATATTCTCCTTTTTTGCTGTGACGGGAATAGAGCGTGTAATCGCCGCTCTTTGTAATCGTCGTCGCCGTCTGAATTCCGACGCTGATAGCGCACGCGGGGTCCATATATGAAGGCCCAGTGCCGCTCGGTCTGCCCGAAAATTTATTGTGCGAGCCGCTCGACATAAGGCTGACGTTGCTTGCGTAGTTCCATTTTGTGCCGTTCTCGTTCGTATCGTAAAGGTCGGGCGCGCCGATGAAATGTCCCAGCTCGTGAGCGAATATGCCGATTGTCTGCAAGGTGGTCGCCTTTGCGTATTCGCCGATACGCACAAAGCTCGACCCGACCTTCACCCCGTTCAGGGTGACTGGCACGCCGCCGGTATAATGACCCCAGACGCCGAAGGCGAGCTTATGAATCGGGCTTGCGGAGCTTGTCGAACATTCATATCCGCCGCAGACGAAAACTATCGCAAGCTCGTCATAGGAAAGTTTGCCGTCCTTATTTTTATCGAATTTTGAAAAGTCGACGTGTTTTCCCGCTTCCCTGAGAGCGGCTTCGCGCGAGGAGGTGTCCTCTTCATGATCGCTTCCCGTCTTTGCCATCGGGTGCTTATGCGGAACGACAACTTCGACAATACCGTCGTTTACCGCCCCGTCCTTGCCGACATAGTTTTCCTCCGCCGGATAGAAATAAAAGCTGCCGCCGGAAACCTCCTGATAATATTTTTTAAGAGAGGTGTTGCTGTCCGCAAAGAGAATATCCGCCCAGTATTTATCGGACGAGTCGCACCATTGTTCGCCGTAATACGGCGAGGTTTTATCATTGAAAAGGCGTTTGCTGTCGCTCTGGTCAAAATCGTTTTTGCCGTTGCCGTTTGCGTCAAAGGAGATTTTTATAACAAGCAGCGGTATCGGCGAAAGGCCTTCGGCATTCGGAGCCTCCGGTGTTTCCGCCGCGAAGGCGAAAGGCATAAAAGCAAATATGATTGCCAGCGTCAAAGCGATCAGCGCCGCACATTTTACAGCAGATTTTTTCATTGGGTTCCTCCGGTTTCAGGGATAATCACATTATATATCATTTTTTCCAAAATCAACGCAAGGAATATTTTTCGCCGTTTGGACAATATCTCCGCTTTGTTTTTGTGTATTATTACAACCCCTCCTTTACGGAGGGGTTGTAATGACTTTTATTCTTCTTTTTTCTTTCGTCCGACGGCGAGCGCTGCGCCGATAATGCCGATTACGGCGATTGACGCGCCCGCTCCCATAACGGATTTACAGCCGCCCTTGCCGTCGCCCTTCGTCGTGACGGAGGGAGTTGTCGTTCCGGCGGGGGTTGTCGTTCCGGAGGGAGTCGTTGTGATGTCGGGATTTGTGGTTACTGCGGGGGTTGTCGTGGTGTCCGGCTCACCGGAGCCGTCCTTTTCCCATTTCGCATAGAGCGTCAGCTCGCCCGCATCTTCAACGGTTTTTCCGAAGTCATACGGCAGGACGAAGTCCTCATCCTCATACCAGCCGACGAATTTATATCCCTTTCTTTCCGCAGCGACAGGCTCGACGAACACATCGCCGACCTCGCACGCAAAGAGCAGATATTTCGATTCCGCTCCGACGAGCTTCAGCCTTGCCGCTCTGTCCTGTTCAACCCATTTCGCATAGAGCGGGAAATCCTCGCATACCGTCTGCGTAAAGCCCATATCGTAACGGGTTGTGAGTTCGGGGTCTGTGTACCAGCCGCAGAATTCAAAGCCTCTCTTCTGGTCGTCCATCGGGAACGAATATGTCAGCGGTTCGCCCGGCTTGACCTTTACACGATACGAGCGTTCAACATTGAGAATGCCCTTGTAGAAATATACATAGTAGAAGTCCGTGCGGGGCTTTTTCTCAACCTTTGTATATGCGGTAGCCGTTCTTTCTCTGTCCCCGTTTTTGCCGGAAACGATTGTCTTGCAGAAATATTTCGTGTTCTGTTCAAGTCCGTCAAACAATACGGAGAACGTTCCGTCGGCATTGGGAGAAACGGTCTTTACCGTGCTTTCCTCCTCGGTGGCGTCGGCTTTCTTTGAAAGCATCAGCTTTATGCTCCTGACGTCTCCTCCGAAAAGATTTGTTATCTTTCCGCCGAAAAGAATGGAGGACGAATCCGATTTATTTGAGCTGACGCCGAACATGGGAGCCATTTTCGCAACGCCGGAAACGGTGATTTTCATTTCGTCGCCTGCGTAAGAGCCCTTATTTACGGTGATTTTGAGATTGAAATCGGCTGCCTGCTCCGGCGTAAGCGAGGTATAACTCGTTCCGCTGACGGGGAAACGGTATTTGCTGGCTCCCGCCTCGAAGGTATAGCTTCTGCCGTCGACTGAATTATCTATGTATTTGAATCCGCAATTGCTCGGGCTGATGGACGATATTCCCATCGGCACGATGCCGGGGTCATGACCGCTGCTCGACGCATTGATGTTTCTGCCGAGGTCGGTAATGTTCTCGTCGATATGCCATATAACCATTCCCATATTGCCCTTGTCTATCGCGTCAAAGCCGGTGGAGTTCTGTTCGTGATATCTGTTTTCTATCAGATAATATTCCTTCGGGTTCGGAGTATATATTTTGAGAATGTTGTATTCGCCCTTTTTGCTGTTTCTCGAATAGAGCGTATATTCGCCGTCGGAGGTTACGTCGGTTGCCGACATAAGACCGAGACTGATTGCATGGTAAGGGTCAAGATATGCGGGCGAGGCACCTCTCGCGGCGCCGGAATAATTGTTCCATGATCCGGACGCCATAAGCGTCATATCGCCTGCATAGTGCCATTTTGAGCCGTTGCCGGTGTCGTAAAGGTCGGCTGCGCCGATATAGTGACCGATCTCGTGCGCAATCGTGCCGACGGTGAGCGGCTGGGAGGGTGTCAGGAATTCTCCGACGCGGACAAATGACGTTCCGACATTAACTCCGTTGAGCTTGACAGGAGTGCTTGCGGTGTAATGCGCGTGAACGCCGAAGGCGAGCTTATCACCGGGCTTGCCGGACGTGTTTGCCGAATATTCATATCCGCCGCAGACATAGACTATCGCAAGCTCGTTATATGAAATCTTGCCGTCGCCGTTCTTATCAAACTTGGAAAAGTCGACGTACTTTGCCGCTTCTTTGAGCGCGGCGCTTCTGGATGTGGCGTCTTCCTTATCCGGTCCGCCCGTCACTGCCATCGGGTGCCTATACGGCACGACAACCTCTATAACGCCGTCATTTACCTTTCCGCTGTTATTCTGCGATTCATATGTTTCCTCTGCCGGATAGAAATAAAATTTTCCGCCGGAAACCTCTTTATAGAATGTTTTCATTGAGTCCTTGTTGTCGGAAAAGAACGTGTCATACCAGTAATTGTCCGTCGAGTAGCACCACTGCTCGCCGTAATACGGAGAGGTTTTGTCCGCATAGAGCCTGCTCCCGTCCGACGGGTCAAAATCGTTTTTTCCGTTTTTGTTCGGGTCAAATGATACTTTGATTATAAGCAAGGGTATCGGGTCAAGATACCACGAATCGTCCGGAAGCCCGGTCAGAATAAATCCGCCGTCTTCCGCCGCGAAAGCGAAAGGCATAAAGGCAAAGAGCATTGCAATTGCCAGTGCCGCCGCCATTATACCGCGAAAAGTTTTTGTTTTTTTCATAAAAAATCCCCCTGTTTATTTATCACCGATAGCCTTCATTATAGCCGAAAAATATTAAAAAATCAACCATATATATATCTTCGTTTTCTTTTCGTGCCGTTTGCACAAACGCATATGATTTTTTTGTCTATTATGACAATCCGCGTTGCGAAAAAACGCTTCGATTCCCAATATTTTTTCAATATTTTTTGTTTTTTTCCTGAAAGTATTGACCGTATTTGTCATTTTCCGATAATACATCATCGGCTTTGTCTTTTGATATAACGCTCAAGCGAAAGTGCGGATTTTTTATATATGCCGATGAGCAATTGTCGCTCCGTGGGTGCACACGAAAGATGCGACTCCGAAGAAATAACGAACGGAAAAGCAGATAAATAAAAAACACAAGCCCTGCGGGCAGGGCTTGTGTTTTTCTGCGCAATAAAAAGACCCGCCGGAGCGGGTCTTTTGAATTATTTTCCGAAATATCTGTTGAGAAGTCCCTCAAATGCTCTGCCGTGACGGGCTTCGTCCTTTGCCATTTCGTGAACGGTATCGTGAATTGCGTCAAGATTTGCCGCTTTGGCTCTCTTTGCAAGGTCATACTTGCCTGCCGTCGCGCCGTTTTCCGCTTCAACTCTCATTTCAAGGTTCTTCTTTGTGGAAGGAGTTACAACCTCGCCGAGAATTTCCGCGAATTTGGCTGCGTGTTCAGCCTCCTCATAAGCCGCCTTCTCCCAGTAAAGACCGATTTCGGGATAGCCTTCTCTGAAAGCGACTCTCGACATTGCAAGATACATGCCGACCTCGGAGCATTCGCCCGTGAAATTCGCGCGCAGATCTTTGATTATGTCCTCCGAAACGCCTTCCGTTATGCCGACAACGTGCTCCGTTGCCCATGTTTTTTTGTTCTCGTCCATCTTTTCGAACTTGTCCGCCGGCGCACCGCACTGGGGGCATCTTTCGGGGGGAGTATCTCCCTCGTGAACGTAACCGCATACTTTGCATACCCATTTTGCCATGATTTATTCCTCCTTAAATTTTGATTTTTTAATTGTTTTTTGATTTATTTTCAAGACATTTTCCGCATATTCCGCGAAAAACGATGCTTGCCGATGTAATTTTCCCGCCGACCTCTTTTCCGGCGGAGCAAATTCCCGAAATTTCAATCGGGGACATGATATCCTCAACCTCGCCGCACGACAAACAGAAAAAATGATTATGGGGAGAGATGTTGCCGTCATATCTTTCCCTGCCCTTTGCGCCGAGAGCGATTATATCTCCGTTTTCACAGAGAGATGCGAGGTTTCTGTAAACCGTGGCAAGGCTTATCTGCGGATATTCTTCCCTTATGCTGGTATAAACCATATCCGCTGTCGGATGGTCTTTTCGGGAACGAAGATTTTCCAGAATGGCGTCGCGCTTATCGGAATGCTTTTGCACCGTCAGCTTCTTTTCCGTCAACATATTTCCTCCTCTCTTTTTGAAAATGATAATGATTACTGTTATTATTATAGCAGGTTTTTTCGTAATGTCAAGTCTTTTTTCAAAAAAATTTTATCTTTTTTCCGATTACACATCGCCTATTGATTTTTGACCCGAAATCGTATATCATATAAGTAACAACTTTTCAAAAGGCAAAAAGTATGACCGTAATAAATCTGAAAACAGGAAACGAAATAAAAATAACGGACGAAATGACCCTGTCCTGCGCTCTCGGCAATTTTGACGGCGTCCACAGAGGACATATGGCTCTGCTGAAGGAAGCGACGGAAAAGGGCGATTGCACGCACAGTGCCGTCTGGACGTTCCGCCGTCACCCCCGTCTCTGCTCCGGCGACGACGGTTTTTCCGTGCTGACGACAACGGAGCAAAGAACGGCGCTTTTTGCCGGGGCAGGAATTGATATCGTCATTTTCTGCGATTTTCCCGAGGTGAAGGACGTTGCGCCGAAGGATTTTGTCCGCCGTATATTATATAAGGAATGTCGCGTCCGGCGCGCGGTCTGCGGATATAACTTCCGTTACGGCAAAAATGCCGCCGGAACTCCCGAAATGCTTTCGGAGGAAATGGCAGCCGTCGGCGCGGAGGAAGTGACCGTCGACGCGGTGAAAAGTGCGGACGGCACCGTTATAAGCTCATCGGCGGTGCGCCGGTTTCTTGAAGAAGGCAAAATAGAAAAAGCAAATGACCTTCTCGGCAGAGAATTCTGTGTTTCCCTGCCCGTCAGCGAGGGGCAACGGCTCGGAAGAACGCTCGGACTGCCGACTGTAAATCAGGTTTTCCCTCCGCAGCTTGTTATCCCGCGTCACGGCGTTTACGCCGCAAAATGCACAATCGACGGCACCGAATACAAAGCCGTTGCGAATATCGGCGTCCGCCCGACGGTTACAAATCACGCCGAAAACGTCAACTGCGAAACACATATAATCGGCTTTTCCGGCGACCTTTACGGCAGGACGATTTCCGTTCGTCTTTGCGGTTTTCTGCGCGACGAGAAAAAGTTTTCATCGGTTGACGAGCTGAAATCCGCAATTCTTGCGGACGAGGAAAATGCTCTCCGGTTGCTTTCAGGCGGGGGGTAAACGATGAAGTTACACAGAAGTATAAAATGCGCGATAACCCTTGCGCTGTCTGCATTATTTGTCATTTGCCCGCTTGCGTTCACGGCACAGGCAAAGGGCTATGACGGCACCGCCCGCGCAAATAACATCTGCGTTATGAACGTCGAATACGGCGAGGCGGTGTTCTGCAAAAATGCGGACGAAAAAATCGCGCCGGGACCTTCGGCAAAAATTCTCGCCGCCTTGCTCGCCTTCGAGCATTACGCCGGACGGGAGGAAACGCCGGTGACCGTCACGCCTGCCGCGCTTGAAAATATTTACGGCGGCGTTATAATAAATCTCAAAGCGGGCGACACGCTCCGCGCAATCGACCTCATATATGCGATGGTCGTCGGCGGTGCAAGCGACGCGGCAAACGCAATCGCAATCGACATAGCGGGCAGCGTCACGACGTTTACCGCGATGATGAACAAAAAAGCCCGCGAGCTCGGCGCAACGTCGACGGCATACGCAAATCCCACCGGACTTGACGCGCGCGGCGCATACACAACGGCACGCGATACGGCGATAATCGCATGCTATGCGAGAAAAAATCAGCAGTATATGAAGGCGGCAAACGCAAAATCATATAAAATTCCGGAAAGCGACACCTTTAAGGCGAGAACCGTTTACACGAAAAATGCGCTTCTCGCAAACTATTCGTCGGATAAATACCTTTATTCAAAGGCGGAGGGGATGGCTGTCGGATTTACGGACGACGCCGGCAGGTGCGTCATAACGTCGGCAACGGAAAAAGCGTTTTCATTTGTCTGCGTGCTTATGGGCGGCGCGGACACGGACGACGGCAGAATCCCCGTCTATACCGACGCGAAAAATCTTCTCGAATGGGCGCTCGGCAATTTCGCGCTTGTGAAAATATCCGGCACGACGGACATCGTCGGCGAGTTGCCCGTCACACTTTCCAAACAGCGCAATTACGTAACAGTCGCCGCCAAAAACGACGTTTTTGCATTTTTGCCGAAGGATACGGACGTATCAAGGATCACACGCACGGTCACTTATTACGGCGAGTCGCTGACGGCACCCGTCAGGCGCGGAACGGAGGTCGGCGAAATAACTCTTTCTCTCGACGGAAAAATCCTCGGAAGCTCGCCGCTGATAACAAAGCTGGACGCGGAAAAAAGCGCGTCACTCGCGCTCCGCCAAAACATAAAAAGCATTATGAAATCAAAGCTTTTCATAATTACGGTCATCGCGATGATATTTTCCGCAGCCGCTTTCACGCTTGGCAGAATTTTCGTTTTGATGAAAAAAGCTCGCACAAAAAAATAACATAAAAATCATCCGTCTGCAAAGAATATTTTTGCCGGCGGATTTTTTTACTCCGGCAAAAACCGAAAGGCAGAAAACACAAGTGGATATGGCTGATATAAAGATGACGAAATCGGCTATCAGAGACGTTGAACGCTCGGCGGCATCCTGCTGGGACGCAATGACGGAAAATAACATCGAGCTGCGGCTCCGCTTTTCCCTTGTTGATATGATAATCGCGGTTGCGGGAGCTGTTTTTCTGACGGTTTCCATAGGCGCGATAAAGAACATGTGTCATCGGCGAAGGATAAGGCGCGAAGCGGAAAAGCTCGCAAAGAAAAAAGCCGAATAACCTCAAAAGAGCCGTTTTTTTGTGGAAAACCGCGAAAAAACGGCTCTTTTTTGCTTTTATACAGTTGTGTAAGTGATTTTTACACATTGTTTTTCCACATTGTCCACATTTGTTTTCGCCCGTTTTTTGATGAAAAACGTGGGGGTTCCGTCGCGAAAAAGGGCTGTTTTCGTCCGATTTTGACGTCGGCGGCGCCTTGCGGTAAATTTGATTTGTTTACATTTATAATGTTGACAATTCACATCTGTGATGATATAATTAACATTGTAAATGTTGTTTGATAAACGCATTTTAATTCAGACCGTGAAAGGAGGACGTATATGACCCAGAAAGAGCGGCTTGAAATCATTCGCGATCTGCTTTCCGCAAGACCGTTTGTATCGCTTGGCGAGCTTGAAAAAATGTTTCCGGAAGTCACAAGCATGACGCTCCGCCGCGATATAGACCGCCTTGAAACAAAGGGCGAGCTTATCAAGGTCAGGGGCGGCGCAAGGTCGATGAAGTTTCTCACTACCTCCGCCGAGGACGATTTCGGAAAGCGTCTCTATGAGGCGACGGAGGAAAAGACCCGCATTGCCGAATGTGCAACGGAGTTTGTCGAAACCGGAAGGTCGATTTTCATTGACTCCGGAACGACTGCCCTGCGGCTGGCTTCTATGGTCGCGGACGAACGCTTCACCGTCACGACGACGGGACCGCACGTTGCAATCGAGCTTGCGAAAAAGCAAAAGCCGATAGTAAACCTCGTCGGCGGAATGATAAATCACGAAAATCTTTCCGTTTCGGGTATGCAGGCACTGAAATTCATAGACGGAATAAATATCGACACGGCGTTTGTCGTGCCGTCCGGCTATTCCCTTGAATGTGGCTTTTCGTGCGGAAATTATGCGGAATGTGAGCTGAAAAAATACGTCATAGGCAAAGCCCGCAGGGTAATAATGCTTATGGACGGCGACAAAATCGACCGCAACCTTCCCTATACGTTCAGCACGGAGGCGGGACTTTATGCCATCATAACCGACAGAGAGCTTCCCCCCGCCGTAAAAGAAAAATTTTCAGGTTCGGGCGTCCGCATAATAGTTGCGGAATGACAAAAAGCCGAGGGCTGCGGCGGATAAGCCCATCGGTGTAAAAATCAAAAATATCCGTCGGAAATGGAGAAAAACATGGCAACAGTTGTAATCATGCCGAGACAGGGGCAGAGCGTCGAAAGCTGCATTATCACCGAATGGAAAAAGAAAGTCGGCGATAAGATAAACGTCGGCGACGTGCTGTTTTCATATGAAACCGACAAGTCCGCTTTTGACGAGGCGGCAACCGTCGAGGGCACACTTCTCAAGGTTTTTGCCGAAGAAGGCGATGACGTTCCCTGCCTTGAAGCCGTCTGCATAATCGGCGCTGAGGGCGAGGATGTTTCCGCTTTCGTTCCGAAGAAGGACGAAGGGTCGACCGCGACCGCAGAAACAACAAAGGAAGAGAAGAAAGAAGAAGCGCCCGCAGTGGCGGAGGCTGTCGCGACGGGTACCGCAAATGTAGGCGGCAGACTGAAAATATCGCCGAGGGCGAGAAATCTCGTCGCCAAAACGGACGCCGACGTATCAAAGGCAGTCCCGACGGGACCCGACGGCAGAATTATCGAGCGCGATATTCAGAAGGTGCTTGACGCAGGACTTACCGTAAGCGCGGAGACAGCGGAAAAGCTCCTCCGCGGCGAAAAAGTCGTCTTTGCGGAGACGAAGGCGGAGGAATTCCACGTTCCGGCAGCCGCTCCCGAAGCAAAAACCGGCTATACGGACGAAAAAATGTCCCAGATACGCAAGGTTATTTCAAAATCAATGCACACCTCCCTCACCGAGCTTGCACAGCTCACGCTCACAACGTCATTTGACGCGTCGGCGCTCGTTGCGCTCAGAGCAAGCCTCAAAGCGGGCGGCGAGGCTATGGGCGTCGGCAACATAACATATAACGATATGATACTTTTCGCCGTTGCGAAAACGCTTGCGACAGGCAAATACAAAGCCCTCAACGCAAACCTCATCGGCGGCGACACAATGAGATATTTTGAAGGCGTTCACCTCGGAATAGCGGTCGATACGGAAAGAGGTCTTATGGTTCCGACGGTATTTGACGCGCAGAGGTTGACTCTCTCCGAGCTTGCAAAGCAGGCAAAGACGCTCGCCGTCGACTGCCAGAGCGGCAAAGCCAATCCGGACGTTCTCCGCGGCGCATCGTTTACGATAAGCAATATCGGGCCGACGGGCATCGAGAGCTTCACGCCGGTAATCAATCCGCCGCAGACGGCAATCCTCGGCGTTTGCTCGCTGACAAAGAGAGTAAAGGAAAAGGACGGCGCACCCGTTTTCTATCCGTGCATTCCCCTTTCTCTGACAATCGACCACAGAGCGGTTGACGGTGCACCTGCGGCAAAATTCCTTTCGGAGCTTGTCCGCAATCTTGAAAACTTCAATCTGCTGCTGACAATCTGATATTTTATACAGTAGTATAAGATGTTTGTCAAGAGAGTTACACAATAGTATAAAACAATGCTTTTCCCTGACGGCGGCAGGAAAAAGCACAAAATAAAAATCCGCCGATGAAAGGACAAACACATGTATGACCTTATCGTTCTGGGCGGAGGTCCCGCGGGCTATAACGCTGCCGAGCGTGCCGCTCATAAGGGACTGAAAACCCTTGTGCTCGAAGGAAGAGCGCTCGGAGGCGTATGCTTAAACGAAGGCTGCGTGCCGACAAAAACCCTTCTTTACAGTGCAAAAATATTCGATTACACAAAGCACGGCGACGCATACGGCGTAAAGTGCGAGGGCTCCTCCCTTGACCACGCATTCGTCGTCGGAAGAAAAAACAAGGTCGTAAAACAGCTGACGGGCGGCATCGCAATGCAGCTCAAAAGCGCGGGAGCCGACGTCGTATCCGAATTCGGTATTATAAAAGGAAGAGATTCCGAAGGATTTACGGTCGAAGCGGCGGGCAAGGAGTATAAAGGCGCACGACTTCTCATCTGCACAGGCTCGGACGCTCTCGTTCCCCCGATCGAGGGACTTCGCGAGTCCGTCGCAGGCGGCTTTGCAATGACAAATCGCGAAATCCTCGATATGGAGACCGTCCCCGAAAGGCTGACAGTCATCGGCGGCGGTGTCATCGGGCTTGAAATGGCTTCGTATTTCTGCTCGGCAGGCTCAAAGGTGACCGTTGTTGAAATGCTGGATCACATTGCAGGACCGACGGACGGCGAAATTTCCAAAATACTTCTCAAAAACTATCAGAAAAAGGGCGTAAACTTCATTCTCGGCGCAAAGGTGACGAAGGTCGGCGAAGGAAAAGTGGTTTACGAAAAGGACGGCAAAGCCGAAAGCGTGGACGCGGACAAGGTGCTCGTATCCATCGGCAGACGCGCGCACACGCAGGGCATCGGGCTTGAAAACGTCGGCGTTCTGACGGAAAGAGGCGCAATCGTGACGGACGAATACTGCCGCACAAGCGTTCCGGGAATATGGGCTGCGGGCGACGTGAACGGAAAGTCAATGCTGGCGCACACCGCGTATCGCGAGGGCGAGGTTGCCGTTGCGAACATGCTCGGCGGAAAAGAACGCGTAAACTACCTTTCAATCCCCTCCGTCATATACACAAATCCGGAGGTTGCCTCCGTCGGCGAGACGAGCGAGAGCGTGAAAGCCAAGGGCATTGAGGCAAAGACCGCATCCGTAACGCTGAAATACAGCGGCAGATACGTTGCCGAAAACGAAGGCGGAGACGGCATCGTCAAGCTGATTGTTGACAAAGAACACAACCGCCTGATCGGTGTTCATATGATAGGAAATTATGCTTCCGAAATAATTTACGGAGCCGCTATGATGGTTGAAAAGGAAATGCGGATTGACGATGTCAAAAAGTTCGTATTCCCGCACCCGACGGTTTGCGAGGTCATTCGCGAAGCGATGTTCATGATATAATATACAAAAGTATAATATTGCGATAATCCTTGCGGTGGCGGGATATTGCGAAAAACAAGTCCACCGGGAAAGAGAGATTGAAATTATGCCTAAGAGCCAATATGTAGACCCCAACAGAGCGTTTGACAGCGGTTTTATCAAATTCCATGATATTCCCGTTTGCCAATACAGCCTTACAATTGAAGATGAGAAGAAAATCTATTCAAAGCAGGATCTCATCAATATTTATCGCGACATGGCTATCATCCGCGAGTTTGAAACCATGCTCAACGAAATCAAAACAAAGAGCGTTTATAACGGCGTTGAATACAACAACCCCGGTCCCGCTCACCTTTCGCTCGGTCAGGAGGCGTCCGCCGTCGGTCAGGCTTACTGCCTTGACAACAGCGACTTCACCTTCGGCTCTCACAGAAGCCACGGCGAAATCATCGCAAAGGGACTTTCCTCTATAAAGAAACTCGACAATACCGAGCTTTACGACATAATGAAAACCTTCCTCGACGGCTCCATTCTTTCCGTTGTCGAAGGCAGAGAGGAAATCAAGGGCGACGTGAAGGATCTCGCAATCGACTTCCTTCTCTACGGTGCGCTTGCCGAAATTTTTGCAAGAAGAACAGGCTTCAACCGCGGTCTTGGCGGATCGATGCACGCATTCTTCATTCCCTTCGGTATATTCCCGAACAACGCTATCGTCGGCGGCTCGGCGGCAATCGCAATGGGCGCGGCGCTCTATAAGAGATCCAATCACAAAAAAGGCATCGTCATAGCAAACTCCGGCGACGGCGCACTCGGCAGAGGTCCCGTTCTCGAAGCGCTCAATATGTCCTCCATGGACCAGATCAGACAGCTCTGGGGCGAGGGCGGCGGACTTCCGATACTCTTCAACGTGTTCAACAACTTCTACGGAATGGGCGGTCAGACGAAGGGCGAAACGATGGCTTGGGGTCAGGCGGCGAGAGTCGGCGCGGGCGTAAATCCCGATCAGATGCACGCGGAAACCGTCAACGGTTATGACCCGCTCGCAGTCATCGACGCAACGACGAGACAGAAGGATCTCCTTCTCCGCGGCGAAGGCCCCGCAATGCTGGAGGTCATCACATACAGAACAACGGGTCACTCCCCCTCCGACTCCTCCACATACAGAACGCAGGAGGAAATCGAAGCATGGAAAAACGCAGACCCGATCAAGGCGTACAGAACAAAGCTCATCCTCGGCGGCGTTGCAACGGAAGCCGAGCTTGACGCCATCCACGATACGATCGTCCGCCGTATGACAAAGATCTGCCGTCTCGCCGTCGATGAAACACTCTCGCCGAGAATGGATCTCGATAAAGAGCCGGAGGCAATCTCCTCCATTATGCTCTCAAACAAGAAGGTTCCGAGCATGGATCCCACGAGAGAAGCCGAGGTTCTCATCCCGAAGGAAGAAAATCCGAGACTCAAATCGCTCAAGGTCAAATCCCGCTGGGCATTTGATGCTGACGGCAAGGCTCTTCCGAAGATGAAGATCTACGGTCTCCGCGACGGTCTCTTTGAGCCGATCCTCGACAAATTCTATGAGGATCCGACTCTCATTGCCTATGGCGAAGACAACCGTGACTGGGGCGGCGCGTTCGCCGTTTACAGAGGTCTGACCGAGGCTATTCCCTATCACCGCTTCTTCAATGCACCTATTTCCGAGTCTGCAATCGTCGGCTCTGCCGTCGGTTACGCAATGGCGGGCGGACGCGCGATAGTCGAGCTTATGTATGCCGACTTTATCGGCTGCGCCGGCGACGAAATATTCAACCAGCTCTCCAAGTGGCAGTCGATGAGCGCGGGAATTCTCAAAATGCCCGTTATTCTCCGCGTTTCCGTCGGTAACAAGTACGGCGCGCAGCACAGCCAGGACTGGACGGCTCTCTGCGCTCACATTCCGGGACTCAAAGTCGTATTCCCCGCAACGCCTTATGACGCAAAAGGACTTATGACGGAAGCCCTCAACGGCACAGACCCCGTCATCTTCTTTGAAAGCCAGAGAATTTACGATATCGGCGAGCAGTTCCACAAGGGCGGCGTTCCCGAAACTCCTTATGAAATCAGAATCGGCGATCCCGATATCAAGCGCGAAGGCAAGGACGTCACGATTCTCTCCATCGGCGCGACGCTTTATCGCGCTATGGACGCCGCAAAGATACTCCACGACAAATACGGCGTTGAAGCCGAGGTCATCGACGCGCGCAGCATAGTTCCCTTCGATTACGAAAAGGTTCTCGAATCCGTAAAGAAGACGGGCAGAATCATCATAACGGGCGACGCCTGCGACCGCAACTCCGTAATGAGAGATATGGCTTCCAACATTGCCGAGCTTGCATTTGACTATCTCGACGCACCGCCCACAGTCGTCGGTTCAAGAAACTGGATAACTCCTTCAAAGGAGCTTGACCCCTGGTTCTTCCCGCAGGCAGACACGATCGTCGATGCCGTAAACGACAGACTTCTCCCCCTCCCCGGTCACGTTTCAACTCACAACTTCACGGATATCGAAAGACTCAACAGACTTAAAAACGGTATCTGATAATCCAATCGGCAAAACAGCCGTCGTGCTCATCGCACGACGGCTGTTTTTTATGAAATGTAATTTTCGTTGTTTGCAAATACGTTATAGCTGGCGGCAAGAGCGTCCCACGTTTTGCGGTCGACATTGCCAGTTTCCTCTATGCGGTGGTAACGCTGAAAAAGCTTTACCCCATCGCAGGTGGCTTCGTCGTATACACCCGTCACTTCAACGTTTTCAAGTCCGTCATAGGTGTGCGAAATGTCGCCGAGCATAACCTGTATCACATACACGAGCGAGCTTTTTTCGCCCGGCTTTGCCACGTAGTCCGCGCTCGGAAAAATGCTTACGGAATTCCCTCCCGATGCGTAATTCTGTGCCAGTGCCGACTCCGCTCTCAATGCGTTCCACGTTGCAAAGTCCGCCGTTCCCGTTGGTGCAAGCCCCATCTGTCGCTGAAAAATGCGAAGCGCATCCGTCGTTTCCTTGTCGAATACGCCGTCCGGATTTATTCTCGGCACGTCTTTGTGTATATATGATACCGCGCGGAGCATTTTCTGAAGCTCCGTCACCTGTGCTTTTTTACTGCTGTCCGTCATCGCCGTCTCCTTCCGATAAAACCTCTCCCGAATACTGGTATTCGCTTCTTGTGTTCCCGCCGACCTGCTCGTAAGCGTCCGCAAGCTCCGTCCAGAGCACAGGACCGACAACCCCGCTTATAAAAAGCCCGAACACAGCCTGCGCGGCATAGACTGCATTTCTCGTGTCCGTTCCGAACACTCCGTCGACAGTCACTTGCGGTATCTGCGGATAAATTTCGTGCGCGGCATTTATATACCGCTGTAAAATTTCAACGTTTTTCCCCTCCGACCCGTATTTCAGAAATACGCCGGGGAACGGCACCGCGCCGTCGGGCAATTCGTACTCCATAGAGGAAATTATTCCGTAATACACGTCAAACATCTTATTCCACGTCCTCCCGTCGATAACGCCCGTGACGGGAAGGTCATATGCCTGCTGAAACGCGCGGACGGCAGCCGTGGTGCTCTCTCCGAAATAGCCGTCGACGGCAACCGTCGGCACGGCGGGATTGAATTCCGAAATAAAGCGCAGATAATATTGCACCGTTTTTATGTCCTCTCCGCTGTCGCCCTCGCTCAGAAGATCCTTGAACTGATTTGAAATTTCATCGTCACGGATGCCCTCGCTGTCAAGCTCGCTCAGGCGTTTTACGGCGTTGTAAACACGCTGTATGCTGTACCATGTCGACTTGTCGACGGTACCCGTCCGGTTGAGAGTGAATATTCTCTGAAATTCGCGTACGGCGTTTTCCGTTTCAACCCCGAACACACCGTCAACCTTCGGTATTTTCGGTATAGACGGATAATTTGTCGATATTCTGTTCAGCCGCACCTGAATGAATTTCACGTCGTTGCCCGCGCTTCCCTCTCCGAGAAGAATGTTCGGCGGAGATGGCTCGAGCGCCTGCACGGGCGCATTTTCGACAAGCCCTATGTCCTCCCCGTAATACCTTGTGAGGATGTCATATGCGCCGAGGCCCTCGTTTGCAAGCGACACACTTCCCCATTGGGAAAGACCGTCGCAGGTTACGGTCGTGCCGTTGCAATAAACGGCAAAAAGCGGCTCTATATATCCCTCGCGGACTATATAATCATTGAAAATTTCGTCAACGATTATGCTTATGTTATCAAAAATGTCTCTGTCGCGCACAAATGCCTGGTCGTATGCCGTGGAATTCGTTATATCGAAATCGTACCCGCGCGATCGGTAATGCTCCGTATATATCCTGTTCAGCGCAAAGGAAATCTGCGCATAGATATTTGCCCGCAGAGCAGCCTCCGGCCATGTCGGATAAATCTCGCTCGACGCAACGTTTTTTATGTAATCCGCAAAGCCGACGCTCACGTTTTCCGCGCTTTTGTTGTCGGGCGCGCCGAGGTGCACCGTTATATACTCCGGCACAACGGGATAGCGTGCATTCAAAGCTTCGGCACCTCGCTTTCCGTTATGATATAGTTCCCGCTGGGATACTTGTCAAACCGGACGCTCTCCGGCAGGGGTATCATATTGACGGTCTGCGTGCTTGATATGCCCGAATATATCGGAACACCCGTAAGCATAACCGAATAGTAGCCCTCCGCATAAATCCCGACGTTTACAAGCGAATACGGTGTTTCTCCTCCGGGAGAGAGCGAATTTGAAGCGGGCGGAGCGGGAATTTCAAGCGGGTCGGTTTCCCCGTCCTCTCCCGTCACAAGCACCGCAAAAAGCTTTGCGCCGTCGGGCATTTGCCGACGGAAGGAAACCGTTGCGTCCTTTACGGGAAAAGCCCCGAAGGCAGACTCCGTTCTCACCGTCAGCACGCCGACATTTTCCGTATTGTCCATATTTGTTTTTTCACCTCCGTTACGGTCTGATACTATTTTATGGCGTCGGCCCGCTTTGCGTTACACAAAAAATCCCTCCGGACTTTTTTATCCGGAGGGCAGTTTTTATTCGTTTTTCCAAAGGCGATTATTCCTTTGCGACGGAGGTATTCTCCGCTTCGTCGGTCCTTTGACGCTTTGCGTAAATCCTCGTGACGGTTGCTCCCGCGGCGCAGATTACGATTATTGTCAGAAGCGAAAGCGAGAGGATGAGGGTTATAATGTTGCGCGTGTTCTTTCTCACGAGCTTGGGGAGCGAATCGAATCTGACGGTGAAGCAGTCGAAGCAGACGTAACGGATTGAGCCTTCTTCGTCATACGTCGCTTTCTTGTCGACGCTGCCCGAATTCCAATGGTGCATAACGATGGGTTCTTTGCCCTTGTATTCGCCGGTGACGGTTTTGGACGCAATGCATTTTATATAGATATTGCCTGCGTTTTCAACCTCTCCGCTTAAGTCGACGTTGCAGTTCAGCGTGACGTTGACCTCCTCGAAAATGTAAACATAGTTTTCGATATAGAGAGTATGGTCGCCGTTTACGGAAATATCGGCGTTGAGCATCAGTCTTTCCGTAAGGTGCGCGTCCTTAAGAAGCGTTATCGACCCGCCCTTCCCCGAAAGCGCATTTATCGCCTCGTCGAACGTGCCGTAATATCTTTTGTTTCCCACCTCCCATTTCACCTCGCCCGTCTGGATCGGCTCGGGATTTGTCGTCGTGACAGGGGAAGCGGTCGCTGTTGTTCCGTCTGTCGCGAGCGCCGCAAATGAAAAAGCAGAGGCGCAAAGCAGCGCCGCCAGCAAAATAACCGTAAACTTCTTTATTTTCATAACCGGACTCCCCCGAAAAATTTATTTCTGTTTTTTCTTCACTTCTTTGACGTCGTAAACATAGTCAAGGTTTATAAGGTGCGCCGCGCCGTCCTTCTCTCTTAGTGTTATCCAGTTTTCCTTTGCCTGTTCTATCGTGCCCTTGTATGAATAAAGCCCGGCGCAGGCAACCGTACATTCCTTGCCGACAAAACTCTGTATAAGCTCGTTCATAGGTTTTCCTCCCGTTTTTCTGCGTTTTTTGCATTTTTTCTTGCTCTTCTGCGAAGGTTTATCATCGGCAGCCATACCGCGATAACGAACAATATCAGAATTATGATATATGAGCTGTTCAAAGCCGCACCCCCGCATTTATTATTTTACTCACATATGTTAACATATTCCGATGTTTTTGTAAAGATAAATCGCAAAAATATTGACATCCGGCAAGGTGTTGTATATAATTAGCCTGTAAAATTATGAAAAGAGGAAACCATTATGGAACACATACTCAAAAAATCCGCGCATCCGATAGGCGTTGAGGGACCCGTTCTCACAATCGTTATGGACGGCGTCGGCATCGGCAACGGCAAGGAGGGCGACGCCGTTGCAAACGCATATACCCCCACCCTCGACATGCTTATGAAAAAATACCCTATGAGAAAGCTCGCCGCCCACGGAACGGCTGTCGGACTTCCCTCCGACGACGATATGGGCAATTCCGAGGTCGGCCACAACGCGCTCGGCTCGGGACAGGTTTTTTCGCAGGGTGCAAAGCTCGTTTCGGAGTCCATCTCGTCCGGCAAAATGTTTGCGGGACAGACTTGGAAGGACCTTGTCGCAGGTTGCAGGGACAGCGGCACACTCCATTTCATCGGTCTCTTTTCGGACGGCAACGTCCATTCCCATATCGACCACCTCAAAGCGATGGTTGCTCACGCAAAGACTGACGGCGTAAAGCGCGTCCGTATTCATATTCTCCTCGACGGAAGAGACGTCGGCGAGACGTCCGCTCTCGATTACGTCCTCCCCTTTGAGGAATTTCTTGCTTCGCTGAACGACAGCACCTTCGACGCAAAAATCGCCTCCGGCGGCGGCAGAATGAAGATAACTATGGACCGTTACGAAGCCAACTGGAAAATGGTTGAGGACGGCTGGCATACGCACGTTCTCGGCGAGGGACGACAGTTCCCCTCGGCGGAAGAGGCAATCGTCACGTACAGAAAAGAGACGGGCGCGATAGATCAGGATCTGCCCGCATTCGTCATTGCCGAAAACGGAAAGCCCGTCGGCACGATTGAAGACGGCGACAGCGTCATATTCTTCAATTTCAGAGGCGACAGAGCCATTGAGATTTCAAGAGCCTTCGACGGCGGCGCGGAATTTGACAAGTTTGACCGCGTCAGAGTTCCGAAGGTCATTTACGCCGGCATGCTCGAATACGACGGCGACCTCCACATTCCGCACAGATATCTTGTCAACCCGCCGGAGATAAAGAACACAATGGGTCAGTTCCTTGCCGAGACGGGAGTTACGCAGTTTGCAATCTCCGAAACGCAGAAATACGGTCACGTTACGTATTTCTGGAACGGCAACAGAAGCGGAAAGTTCGATGAAAAAACCGAAACCTATGAAGAAATCCCCTCGGACGTAATTCCCTTTGAGCAGCGCCCGTGGATGCAGTGCGCACTGATTGCCGACGCGGTTATTGCCGCAATCGAAAGCGGAAAATACAGATATATCCGCTGCAACTTCCCGAACGGGGATATGGTCGGTCACACGGGAAATTACGAGGCGACAATCGTTGCGGTGGAGGCGCTTGACCTTCAGCTCGCAAGAATAATTGCCGCTGTCGACAAGGCAAAGGGCGTTGCGATAATCACCGCCGACCACGGCAACGCGGACGAAATGTACGAATATGACAAGAAGAAGGGCTGTGTCAAAACCAATCCGGACGGCACCCCCAAGGCAAAAACGAGTCACACTCTCAACCCCGTTCCCTGCATCATATACGACAATTTCTATTCGGATAAATACACCGTAAAGCCGCAGGCGAAATTCGGACTTGCGAACGTCGCGGCGACGACCGTCAACCTCCTCGGCTATGACGCTCCCGAAATGTGGAACGAAAGCCTTATAGAAGCGAAATGACGAAAAAAGAAATAAAAATAAGAATAACGTCTGTTCAGCGTTCCGGCTCCGACGGTGAAGACGAAAACACCGTTGAAATCGTGACCGACGCCACGCTTTCGGACGAGGGCGGAAGGCTGTCCGTTTCATACAGCGAGTTTCTCTCCGACAGAGCCGCTCCCACCGCAACGACGCTCGTTTTTGACAAGGAATCTCCGGATACGGTGTTCCTCTCCCGCGAAGGAGAAATCACGATGAGCTGCGTCATAGCGGAAAAGACGAGGTATCGCTTTGCATACAATCTCGGCTTTGCGTCGATTGAGCTTGTCTGCGTCGGGCACGAGGTGAGAAACAACGTTTCTTCGTTCGGCGGAGAAATGTTCCTCCGCTATGACATCGAAGCGCACGGCGTCACGGTTCAGAGCTGCGAAATGACGATAACGATTATATGAACAGGTCGGCGCGCCCCCGTTTTCCGCGAGGGCGCGTTTTTATATGTAATATATAATAAAATTACGCTTTTTCCTATTGACAAACCGTTTTTTATGTGATAAAATGGTTTCACCTCTGCGGAAATGTTCGCGGTTCTTGTTTCGCGTCATCGCCGCATACAGAGGGAGGTACGGAAACAGTGCCGCTACGATATAAAAATCATAAGATTTCCCCGAAAGCGATTGCGCCTCAATCGCTTTGGTTTTCGTGCGCTTCTGTTTTCACAAAACAGAGGCTTTTTTAATAGCTTCAAGTATAATCAGGAGGTGCCGATATGCGCGTAAGAATTACTCTCGCCTGCACGGAATGCAAGCAAAGAAATTATGACACAATGAAAAACAAGAAAAATGATCCGGACAGACTTGAAATGAACAAGTATTGCAAGTTCTGCCGTAAACACACGCTTCACAGAGAAACAAAGTAAGGAGTACCGAAATGACAAGCAAAATCAATTACAAAAAGATTTGGGCAATACTCGTCGCGCTCGTCATGATGGTTTCCGTTTTCAGTCTTTGCGTTTTCGCAGAGGATGAAGGAACAACTTCCGAGCCCGCCGTCACGACCGAGGCAGCCGTCACGACAACAGCCGGCGAAGGCGCCACGACGACAACCGGCGAAGGAAGCACCACCACAACGACAGGCGGGACAACGACTGATGGTCACGATCACTCCGATGATAAAAACAAGTCATGGGCTGCACAGCATCTCAGCTTTCTCATCGCAATCGGCATAATCGTTCTCCTCGTCGTCGTTTATTTTGCCCTTCGTCTTTTCGTTCCTTCCTTCAGAGAGAAAACCTCGAAATTCTGGAAGGATTACAACGCAGAGTTCAAAAAACTCGTATGGCCCACAAAGCAGCAGCTCGTTAAAAATTCGGCTGTCGTTCTCGTAACGATGATCGCTTTCGCCGCAGCCTTTATGCTTCTTGACTTCGGTCTCGGCAAAGGCATGGACGCGCTCAAGAACCTTGCAAACCTTATAAAACCCGTCGGTTGATTGTAAGTAAGGAGTCTTAAAATGCTGGATGAACATTCCACAGTGCTGAAATGGTATATTCTTCATACCTATTCGGGCTATGAAAACAAGGTCAAAACCACTCTCGAAAAGCTCATCGAAAATCGCGGAATACAGGATATGATAAGCGACGTCAGAGTTCCGACGTCAACGGTTGAAACAACAACCGCTTCCGGCGAAGCGAAAACGAAAGAAGAAAAACTCTTCCCCAGCTACGTTCTTGTAAAAATGATGATGACGGACGAAACATGGCACATCGTAAGAAACATTACGGGAGCCACGGGCTTCGTCGGACCCGGATCGCGTCCGGTTCCGCTTTCAGACGCAGAAGTTGAGGCACTCGGCGTCGAAACAAAAACCGTCAGAACGAGCTTTGCCGTCGGCGACAGCGTCAAAATCAAGAGCGGTCCCATGGCAAACTTCGAGGGCACAATTTCCGCTGTATCCGCGGATTGCAAAACCGTCACGGTGCTCGCTTCCGTTTTCGGACGCGAAACCCCTGTCGAGCTCGATGCCCAGAGCATTGAAAAAATCTGAAAATAATCTATGTTTTTCAGCTTTGACGTTGCCACGTCAGAGCCAAGGTGGGAGGGAGAAAAATTTTTGTATTCTCCCGATTGAAACCACATTCGGAGGTGTAAAAGAATTATGGCAAAGAAGATTATGGCATTTGTAAAGTTGCAGTTGCCCGCAGGCAAAGCAACGCCCCAGCCGCCTGTCGGACCGGCTCTCGGTCAGCACGGCGTCAACATCGCTGCGTTCACAAAGGATTTCAACGAACGCACAAAGAACGATATGGGACTTATCATTCCCGTTGTTATCACAATCTATGCGGACAGATCCTTCTCCTTCATCACGAAGACTCCGCCCGCAGCGGTTCTTATAAAGAAGGCTTGCGGAATCGAAACGGCTTCCGCCCGCCCCAACAAGGACAAGGTTGCAAAGATAACAAAAGAACAGGTTAAGAAGATTGCGGAAACAAAGATGCCCGACCTTACGGCAGCGTCTCTTGAAGCCGCAATGAGCATGATAGCCGGCACAGCGCGCTCCATGGGCGTTGTTGTCGAGGACTGAGAAAGGAGAGTGACCTGAAATGTTTAAGGGTAAGAAATATCAGGACAGCGCAAAGCTGATCGACAAAACAAAACTCTATGATTCAAATGAAGCCGTTGCTCTCGTTGTTCAGACTTCAAAGGCTAAATTCGATGAAACAATCGAGCTTCACATCCGTCTCGGCGTCGACAGCCGTCACGCAGACCAGCAGGTCCGCGGTGCTATCGTACTTCCGCACGGAACAGGTAAAACGGTCCGCACGCTCGTTTTCTGCAAGGAAGACAAGTATGAGGCTGCAAAAGCCGCAGGCGCAGACTATGTCGGCGGTATGGACTATGTCGAAAAGATAACAAAGGAAAACTGGTTTGAATTCGACGTTGTTATCGCAACTCCCGATATGATGGGCGTTATCGGCCGTCTCGGTAAGGTTCTCGGTCCTAAGGGACTTATGCCGAACCCCAAGGCAGGCACGGTTACACCGGACGTTGCCAAGGCTGTTACAGAGGCTAAGGCAGGTAAAATCGAATACCGTCTCGATAAGACAAACATCATTCACTGCCCCATCGGCAAGGCTTCCTTCGGTGCGGAAAAGATTCTTGACAACTTCAACGCCCTCGTCGGCGCTGTTATCAAGGCTAAGCCCGCTTCCGCAAAGGGTCAGTATATCAAGAGCTGCGTCGTAGCGTCCACAATGGGACCCGGCGTGAAGATAAACTCCGCCAAGCTCGGCGTCTGATTGACCTGATATCGTCAAAACAAAAACCTCACGGCAATTGCCGTGAGGTTTTTTTCGTCCGTTTTTTTATTTGATTATTGAAACCTGACCGAAGATTGCCGAAGCGGTGATTTTAATCGGGATTTCGCCGCCGCGGGCAGGCGATACAACCTTTCCGAGGAAGGCGTTTCCGTCAACCTCCGCGTCGGCATTTTCGGGAAGCAGGACCTTCAGCTCGCCGAAGCTCGCTTTTACGGAAAGATGAGCGTTTTCGGCGATTTTCGCCATGCGCAGATCTATCGTGAGAGAGCCGAAGGCGACGGAATAATCGCCGGTTTCAAAGCAGTTACTGCCGAAGCCGACCGTTTCCTCACAGAATGAAACGGAAACGTTGCCGTTGGCGGATATCGTGCGCACGGCTGCTCCGCTCTTCCTTTTCGTGCCGAACGCCGTGCGGATTATAATGCTCAGTCCCGCAACGATAATGAGAAGCGCAAGAGCGATAAGCCACGGGCTTGTATCCTTTGCTATGAATATGCCCTGTTCCTTGAAAAGCATAACGCCGCCGAAGAGCAGAAAATAAACATTTACAATGTTGGGCTTGTCGGTGCAGATTGAAAACAGTGCCAGAAGCATCACAAGCGCAGCCCACCAGCCGTCAAAGAAAATGCTGACGTCCCATAGCTTTGCGGCGTTTCCGAAAAGGATAACGCCGAGCGCGAGAATGAGAATTCCCCAAATTATACGAGAAGCCTTTTTCATTTTGATATCTCCTTTCAGCCTGCGGAATATTTATCGAAATAATATTTTCTTCTGCGCTTTATCGCAAAGCGGATAACGAATATCGCAACGAGCGACGCAACTATCACAATGCAGATAATATATATCGCCGCGCCGATATTGCTTTCTATCTTCAGCTCCTCCCAATAGGAATTCATAAGCAACCTTGTATCGTCGGGGAGGTCATGGAAGAACTCCATATTCGACATATCGAAATCATAAAGGATTGATATTGCATCGGGATGGACTTCCTCTGTCATATAAGCGATATAGTCTTCACTGTCTTTTACAAGGGTGTTGGGCCAGGCATAGCAGACATATTCCGCATTTGCAACGGCGATTTCCTCCGTCAGCATGAAGTTTATATATTCCTTTGCAAGATCAAAATTCTTTGTGCTTGAGGGAATACACATAACGTCAACAAATACGTTTGTCCCTTCTTCGGGATGATAGAAGGCGAGATCCTCGTTGTCGCCATACATTGTGAAAAAGTCGCCGGCGTAATAAGGCGCAATCGCTGCGCTTCCGCCCTTCATTTTGTTGAAAACCTCGTCCATAACGTAGCCCTGAACGATATTTTTCTGCTTCACGAGAAGGTCGAGCGCGGCGCGCCAGTCGTCCGGATTTTCGGAGTTTATGTTTGTTTTATTATAAAACTGTGCCGTTGCGAAGGCGTCGCGGGGGTTGTTGAACTG
The DNA here is from genome assembly GCA_018383975.1 of Eubacteriales bacterium. Lineage (GTDB taxonomy): Bacteria > Bacillota > Clostridia > Oscillospirales > CAG-272 > CAG-841. The sequence goes on from JAHAZT010000003.1 coordinate 31,805, forward strand.
AAGTATGTTGCCCTTGTAGTCCTCGTCCCACATAAGCGCCCAGCTGCCGATATTTTCGTCATCTTCGGGGACGTACTTCGTGTTATATATCACGCCGACGGTGCCGAAGGTGTAAGGAACGGAAAACTTTTCATCGGGGTCATAATAAAGCCCCTTGAAGCGATTGTCGATATATTTATAATTTTCTATGCTTTCCTTGGGATCAAAGTCCATTATGAGATCTTCTGCCGCAAGTCTTGCCGCCATATAGTCTGAGGGAATTATGACGTCATAGCTGACGGCGCCGCTTGAGAGCTTTGCATAGAGGTCTTCGTTTGAAGAATACGTCGAATAGTTGACTTTTACGTTTTTGCCGAGAACATTGCGGCAGTATTCCTCAAATGCGCGGTTTACGTCAAGAGAGCCGTCCGTGCCGTCGGAAATGTATTCGCCCCAGTTGTAGACGTAGAGCGTTGTCGCATCTCCCGTCGACTGCTCCTTTTCGCACGATGTCATCATAAGCGGCGCTGCAAGGAGCAATATTGCAAAAACAGCGGAAATAATTTTTTTCATCATTTTATCCCTCCTGCCGTTTTCGGCTTTTTCTTTCCGACAGAGCCCGCAAAGTTGACAAGGAACAGCAGAATGAGAATTGCAAATACCATAAGCGAGCAGAGCGCGTACATACTGTATTTGACCTCGTGCGCCGTCTGATTATAGATATAGAGCGGGAGCGTCTGGAAATCGGGTGAGGAGACGAAATGGCTGATTACGAAGTCGTCAAGCGAGAGCGTAAAGCCGAGCATCAGCCCCGATATTATTCCGGGAAGCACCATCGGAAGTTCTATTCTGAAAAACGTGCTCGTCGGCGTACAGCCGAGGTCAAGCGCGGCGTCGCATATCGAGCGGTCCATCTGCTTGAAACGGGGCAGTATTGAAAGAATGACGTACGGCAGAGAAAACGTCGTATGTGCGATGAGCATTGTCGCTCTGCCGAATTTTATCGGTATGAACGGAACGGACATTGCCGCAACGAAGAGCAGCATCATCGAAACGCCCGTTACTATATCGGGGTTCATCATGGGCACGTTTGTCACGGACATAACCGCCGTTTTGAGATGACGGTTTTTCATTCTGCTTATACCGAAAGCGGCAAACGTTCCTATCAGCGTTGCGATAAGCGACGAGACAACGGCAAGATAAAGCGAATTTTTGAGCGCCGTGAGCGCCTTTGCGTCGCTGAAAAGCTCCTTGTACCAATGGAGCGAGAAGCTGTCAAAATGGTTGAGAGAGCCCGCGCTGTTGAACGAGAAGATAATAACGACGAGAATCGGCGCATAGAGCAGGAGAAATATAAGGGGTATATATATTCTTGACAGGGTTTTCATACTATAATACCTCCTTCGCCTTCATTTTCGTCCGTAAAGCGGTTCATCACGGCAACGGATATCAGAATGAGTATCATCATTACGAGCGAAACCGCCGCGCCGATATTATACGTGCTTTTGTTCTGGAAATGACGCTCTATTGTGTCGCCGATGAGGTCAAAGCTGCCGCCGCCGAGCTTCTGGGAGATATAAAACGTGCTTATAGACGGAACGAAAACCATTGTTATTCCCGAAACGACGCCGGGCATCGACAGCGGAAACGCCACTTTGAAGAGCGTCTTTGTGCCGCTGCAACCGAGGTCTGCCGCCGCCTCAAAATATCTCTTATCGAGTTTTGAAAGCGTTGTGTATATCGGAAGAACCATATAAGGAAGAAAGTCATATACCATGCCGAGGATAACCGCGCCCGACGTGCCGACTATCTTCACCTTCGCAAGCCCTATCTGTTCGAGCATGGAATTGAGAAGTCCGCCGTTATCGAGAATTGCCATAAGCGAATACGTTCTTATGAGAAGGCTTATCCACATAGGCAGCATAAGCAATACGACAAGCACCTTCTGCGTTTTCGGCTTGAGTTGCGATATGAAAAACGCAAGCGGATAGCCGATAAGTATGCATATCGCCGTTGCTATCAGCGCAAAGCAAACGGAAAGCAGAAAAATATGCGCATAGCTTGAAAGCATTGTGATATTATCAAACGTGAATTTTCCGTAGGTGTCCGTGAACGCAAAGTATGCGACGAATATCAGCGGCGCGACAACGAAAAGAAGTATCCATACTATATGCGGCACGGCGGAGAATTTTTCAAGAAACGATGCTTTTCTCATTCCTCTTCCGCCTCCGTTTCAACTTCTTCCTCCTCGTCTGTGCCGGCGTCGGAAAGCTCGTCAAATTCTTCGCTGTAAGATGAGTAGTCGCCGTACATATCCGAATATTCGGATTTTTCCATTATATGAATTGCGTCCGGCTCTATGAAAAGTCCGATTTCGGCGTTCGGAGCGCAATAATCCGTCGTCTGTATCATCCATTTGAAACCGCCGATATCGACGATTATCTCCCAGTGTACGCCCTTGAAGGTGACCGACGTGACCGTTCCTCTGAGCATACCCTTTTCGATAGGAACGATATCGACGTCCTCCGGACGAACGACAACGTCGACGGGGACGTTTTTGCCGAAGCCCTTATCGACACATTCAAAAACGTGACCGGAAAATTTGACCTTGAGGTCATCGAGCATTGTGCCGTCCAGAATGTTCGACTCGCCGATGAAGTCCGCAACGAAGGCGTTTTTCGGCTCGTTGTATATATCCGTGGAGGTGCCTATCTGCTGAATTTCTCCGTCCGCCATGACGACGATTGTATCGGACATGGAGAGGGCTTCCTCCTGGTCATGCGTGACGTAGATAAACGTTATCCCCGTCTGCTGCTGGATATTTTTCAGCTCCTTCTGCATATCCTTTCTGAGCTTTAAGTCAAGCGCGGCGAGGGGCTCGTCCAGAAGGAGAACCTTCGGATTGTTGACGAGAGCACGCGCGATTGCAACTCTCTGCTGCTGACCGCCGGAGAGAGTCGTCACGTTTCTTTTTTCAAAGCCCTTGAGGTTTACGAGAGCTATCATTTTTTCAACTCTCTCAACGATTTCCCTTTCGGGTGTGCGATGGACGCGGAGTCCGAATGCGATGTTTTCAAATACGTTCAGATGAGGAAACAGAGCGTATCTCTGAAAAACGGTGTTTACGTTGCGTTTATAAGGCGGCAGGTCGTTTATTCTTGCGCCCATAAAGCATACGTCGCCCTCGTCGGGTTCAACAAAGCCGCCGATTATACGAAGCGTAGTCGTTTTGCCGCAGCCCGAGGGACCCAGCAGGGTGATAAATTCCTTGTCGTGAATGTCAAGGGAAAGATTTTTGAGTACGGTTTCGCCGTCAAAGCTTTTTGAAACATTTCTCAGCTCGATGATTTTTGTGTTACGGTCCATTTCTGCTCCCACTTTTAATTATAAATTTCCGATTTTACGGATTTAAAAAAATGCACGAAAAACCGAGATTTTCCGTGCATTAAAAAGTGCCGTGAACAATATCAAAAAAATAGATTTTCGACCGGACGGGACCCCCATCCGTAATTCACAAGAGCATTATAGCAGATATATATACAAAATGCAATATTTTTTTGAAAAAAACTTAAAAAAATCGAAATTAGGCGAAAATAACGGAATTTAAGCCGAGATTTTCTCTGTTTTTCTCCGAAAATCTCTGTTTTGGACTGTTATCCTCCGTTTTAGACGGCAAAATCCTCGTTCAATTGCGAGAATAATTCGGGGGAGGACGGCACCCTGTCGCGACTGTTTTTCGCCGGCGGCTCAATGCGCAAAAGCTCGATTGTCATATCGTCCGAGCGTCTGTTTTCCGCCTTTGCGCCGAGCATTATTTTTTCCGCCGAAGCGGCGAGGTCACGCACGGGGTCATTTGTGAGACATTCGCAAAGCCGGACGCCGTCAAGCTCCGGATCTCCGCAGACGCCGTCGCTGACCATGACAATCAAATCGCCTTCTTCAAGCTCAAATTCCGTAACCTCGGCGGAAATATCCGATAAAATTCCGACGGGAAGAGTGCCTGAGGCAATGCGGAAAAGGTTCCCTCCGCGCACAATGTACGAAGGCGCCGCCCCGCTCTTTATAAACGAAGCCGTTCCCGTGTGCATATCAATTTCCAGCAGGTCTATCGTTGCAAAACATTCCGCGCCGCGGTTTTTGAGGAACATATTCAGCATTTCAAGGGTCGTTGTCTTGTCGTTGCCGCAGGTGAGCATTTTTTCAAGGAACACACGGCACACCCGTGACGTAAGCGCGGCGGTTTCGCCGCTGCCCATACCGTCGCAGATGAAGCAATAAAAACAGCCGTCGGCGGACTCGGTAACGGAGACGCTGTCGCCGCAGACGCGCTCGCCGTCCTTTGCGGACTGCTTTCCGGCATACGAAACGTCAATTCGCTTTGCGCCTTCAAGCGTCATTGCCGCGCAGCCTCCCTGAACCGTATATTCCGGAGGAAGCAGCTTCACTCCGCACACCTCCTCGCAAAGTCCGCGGATGTCCTCCGCGCCGAGCGAAGCGGAAAGAAGCGAGGTTCCCGTTGCGACTATGTATTTCTTCCTGTCGCCGCAGACAACGACGTTTTCTGCGGAAATGCCCGCCCGGAGAAGAGCCTTTGCCAACTTGTCCGAAAGAACGCGGTCGACGGGATATCCCGCTCCGCTCTGAGAGACGGCGTCCGACATCAGTTGCGACATCGTTCCGTAGTCAAAGGCGAAAATGCTTGTTTTATCGAATTTCATCGCATATTCAATCATCGCGGACGCACGCCGGTTTATTTCTTCAATTATCTCCCCGCTTTTGGGGCATTTTCCTCCCGCAAGCTCCGAAAGGCGTGACGTGGGTATTTTCCCCGCCGTCATCAACTTTGAAACAAGCCCTTCAAGGCGGGTGTCCGAGCCGACGGAGGATATATTTTTGCACGGACAGTCTATCGGACAGCCGGCACATTTTTCTTTCCATACCTGCCTGCACATTTCCGTAAGCGAGGCTTCGCTCGGTCGGCGCATACGGTCCGAAATGTTTTTTATCACCTGCGAAAGCGACGCAAGCGCGTCGGACAGGAGCTTTAACTTCATAATTCTTTCCTCCTCTCGTTTTTTATCCGTAATGTCGCGACAGAGCATATCCGCGGAGCTTTCCTCAATCGGCACGTATCTCGGCAGTATTTTCAGTAAAGACATTACCGTCACGAGCGACGTGCCTATCAAAGCCTCCGGAAGAAGCGAAAGCACCTTTTCCGTTCCGCCGGATATTGCACCGCAGCTTACGAGCGCAATCAATGCCGCGGCGGACGCCGCGACGGAATTGACGGGAAAAAACAGTCCGCCGAAGAGCCCGAAAAGGGCAAGCTCCGCAATTCCGCCGCCTCCGCATGCGAGCGAAAGCACGGCTCCCGCCGCACAGCCCCTTGCCCATCCTCCGCAATATCCGCACCACAGCGTGACGCAGAAGCCAAAGACGAGCGCAGGCGAAAGCGAATGAAACGAGATTTCCGAGAGCGCCACGGTCACTCCGAGCATAAGCAGCAGTCCGCCTGCCTCGTATGCCGAGGGAAAGAAATAGCGTCTGTCGAAAAGGGATACGAAAAGAAAGGTCATTGCGCCTGCGGCACACGCCGAAAAAATCCCGCCGATTACAACGTACGCGTCAAAGCCGACGGTAAACAACGTCACAAGCGCGCCTCCCACCGACGCTATGCACGACGAAAGCACCCTCGTTGTGACGTCGTCCGTAAGGCGTCCCGTTTTTGATATTTCCCTTCTGCCGATGAAAAGCAGACAGAAAACCCATCTTGCAGCCGCAGTCAGTACAGCCGCCGCGGAATATGTGAACGCGGCGCCCGTCATTTCGGCTCCGGCAAAAATAAACCGGAAAACAATTCCCAGCGCCGCAAAGCCCGTCCCGGACGAAAGCGACGCCGTCAGCGCAATGGCGAAAGGATATGTATCAAGAGGTCCCCTCGCGCCCGACAGGAGAAGACCGAGAAAAAATGCCCCCGCTGTCCGCACGGCGCGGCGCAGTAAATTCCGGATACGGACGTTCCCGTATTCCTCGATAGGCGCGGCTTTTCCGATTTTTCTGTTTTGCAAATATATCACGTCCTTTGCTTTATTATACATTTATATAATAAACAAAAACGCCCGTGGCGCGTGTCGATATGCGGTCGGCGAAAAGTGTTTTTTCCTTTCTCCTTTTGCCGCTTCGGCACAGTATGGGCGTTTTTATTCGGATTTATATATTATTTTGCCTGATTTTGACCTATGATTTTTATGCCGCAACGTCAAGCGAGGTAACGGTCTGTCCGGCGTCCAGCATATTTTCAATCAGAATGCCGTATCCCGACGCGGGGTCTGAAACGAGAACGTGAGTTATTGCGCCGACGAGCTTTCCGTCCTGAATTATGGGACTTCCGGACATTCCCTGAATTATTCCGCCCGTTTTTTCAAGCAGGGCTGCGTCTGTGACGGTAACCGTGAAATTTTTCTGATTGCTTGCGGTGTCTATCTTTGAAATCGTTATTTCATATTTCTTTCTGCCTTCGCCGTCAACCGTTGTGAAAATATATGCCTGCCCTTCGTGGACGTCTTCACCTTTGCCGACGGGATAAAGCTCGTTTTCAAGCCCTTCGGGAATGGAGGAAAATATCCCCGTTATGCCCGAAAACGTGTTTGCCGTCAGTTTTCCGCTCTGCTTTCCGGAGAAAAAGCCGTGAAGCTCGCCCGGAGAACCGCGCTTGCCCGCCGTTATTCCCGTGAGGATGACGTCCTGCGCCGTGCCTTCCGCAATCGGCAGAAGCGCGCCGCTTTCGGTATCGCAAATGCCGTGACCGAGCCCCGCAAAGGCATTGTCGGAAGGGTCTATAAAGGTTACCGTGCCTATTCCGGACGCGTTCTCCCTTATCCACAGTCCGAGCCGACGCTCGCCGTCGCCGTCATTTACGGGCGTGACGGTCACGGAATTTTCTTTTCCCGCGCGCAGATATTTAAGCGTCACGCTTTCGCCTGCGTCCTTGAGAACATTTTTCAGCGACGCCGCTCCGTCGATTTTCGTTCCGTTTATATGCGTTATGACGTCGCCCCTGCGAAGTCCGGCGTCAAGCGCGGGAGAGCGTTCGCTTTCGCCTATCGGTCGCACTCCGGTTATAACGACGCCGTCCGTCCTGAATCGTATTCCGAGCGGTGTCCCCGCGGCGATGAGCGTGTCGCGGCTTATGCCGGAGACGTTCACCGCCGAAAAAATCATTATAGCGGTCAAAAAAACAGTCAGCCTGATTGCCGCTTTGTTTTTTGTCATTTTTCCGCTTTCCGGCGGAATGTTTTTTTCATAAACGCTCCGCCGCTTCGTTTATGCGATACTTTTTTCAGTACCGCTTTTAATTTGCGACGCACGGCTTTTTTTATGCCCGAATTTCGTTTGAAAAGAAAAGTAAACATAATAAACTTTGTAAAAACCGAGCGAAAAGTCAGCACGCGCGATTTTTTTGAGAGAAATTCCCGTCATCAGTCGCTTCTCATATATAAAAAGGAAAAGTTTTTTTCGGAGCCGTTGTTTTTTTGCAAAAAAACAACGCAAAACGCAAACGGCGCGGGAATTCCCGCGCCGTTTGCGTTTATGACGTTATCTGTCGCCGTTTTTTATTTTTTATTTTCTTTAATTCTTTCAAGCACGAGCGTATATCCGTCCTTGCCGTACAAAAGGCACTTGCCGACCCGACTTATGGTCGCCGTGCTTGCGCCGGTTTCCTTTGATATTTCCTGATAATTCTTCTTTTCGGAGAGCAGTTTTGCAACCTCAAATCTCTGCGATATATCAATTATCTCCTTCACCGTGCAGGCGTCCTCGAAAAATCTGTAACATTCGTCAACGGTTTCAAGCGTAAGTATCGCTTCAAAAAGGGCGTCCGTCGATGCAGAGCGCAGCTTATCCATATGAATATCCTCCGTTAATTTGTTTACTTTAACATTATATCGCTTTATTCTGTTAAAGTCAAGCGAAAAATAAAAATACATGTTGCCGACGCTTTACAAATCACAAAAACGTGATATAATAAAGAAAAATGCTGACTGCGGAGGATAGCGGAAATGCAATCCATAAGAGAAATATATAAAATCGGCAGGGGACCTTCAAGCTCACACACGATGGGACCGGAAAAGGCGGCGAAGTTCTTTCTTGAAAAATATAAAACCGCCGATAGCTATAAGGTCATTCTTTACGGCTCCCTTGCGAAGACGGGAAAGGGTCATCACACCGACCTTGCAATCAACAGCGTTCTCGGAGAAAACCGGACAAGCATCGTTTTTGATACGGAAACGCCCGATTGCGACCTTCCGCACGAAAACACAATGGATTTTTTTGCGTATTCCGAAGGCAAGGAAATCGGCAGAATGCGCGCGCTCAGCATCGGCGGCGGCGATATTTCCGTGGAAGGCACGGCAGCCGTAACTCCTCCGGAGGTATACACCGAAAACAGCTTTGCGGAAATTTCCGCATATTGCAAAAAATATAATCTCCGCCTTTCGGACTATGTTTACAAAAACGAAGGCGATGATATAAAAGAATATCTTTCGCTCGTCTGGTCAACTATGAAAGCCGCCATTGCAGAGGGACTTTCCGCAAGGGGTGTGCTCGAAGGCGGACTCGGCGTCCAGCGCAAAGCCGCCGTGCTTTTCGGTCAGCACCCGAAAAACGAAACCGACGCAACCAGGGAAAACATAATAGTCTGCGCATATGCCTTTGCCGTCGGCGAACAGAACGCAGCCGGCGGAACCGTTGTCACGGCGCCGACGTGCGGAGCGTGCAGCGTGCTTCCCGCCGCCCTCAAATATATGCAGGAAACATATGACTTTCCGGACGACCAAATAATAAATGCGCTCGCCGTCGGCGGAATAGTCGGAAACATCGTAAAGACAAACGCCTCCATAAGCGGAGCGGAATGCGGTTGTCAGGCGGAAATGGGTACGGCATGCTCAATGACTGCCGCCGCGCTCTGCGAGCTTTTCAAAATGAAACTCAGCCAGATAGAATACGCCGCCGAGGTTGCAATGGAGCATCAGCTGGGGCTGACGTGCGACCCCATTTGCGGACTTGTTCAGATACCCTGCATTGAGCGCGGAGCAGTTTCGTCCATGCGCGCCATAAACGCTCTCAGCCTTGCGACCTTCCTTGCAAGCTCAAGCAAGATCTCTTTTGATAACGTTGTAAAGACTATGTATCGCACAGGCAAGGATATGAATGCCCGCTATCGCGAAACCTCCGAAGGCGGCCTCGCATACACATATAAAAAAGACTGACCGTACTTTTCTTTGAAAAGAAAAGTAGGCAAAAGAAACTTCAGTTATCGGGAAGTTTGTGCAGAGTTTTAATGATCTGCACAGACGGGGCTTGCAAAAAAGGCAAAAGAAACTTCGGTTATCGGGGACGAAATGCAGGGTTTTAATTAAGCCTTCCCCAGTAGGGGAAGGTGGCAGCCGCAGGCTGACGGATGAGGTGTACTTTTGCAAAAGAAACTTCGGTCATCGGGTATACAAATTTTACAGCAAAAAAGCAGGAGCAACCGACTCCTGCTTTTTGTATTTACTTTGCCCGATATGTATTTTACTTTGAATATATCAAATTACCTTCGGCATCATAACATGACTCTTTGGTCTTGTTTTCATTTTCATCATATTCGGAAACGATATAGCTACTTAATTTGCCATCGGCATTATACCCATACCATAACTCCTTCGTTTTGTTCCCTTTTTCATCGTATTCATCAACTGTGTTTAGCGTGCCGTCCAAATAGACTGAATGCTTTGTCACGTTTCCGTTTGCATCATACTCATAAATATCGCTTAGTTTGTCATCTGTATCATAACCTAAGGCTTTTGTCATACTTCCATTTTCATCATACTCCCAAACGAAATAATTTACAAGTTTGCCATCAACTTCATAGAATGATCTTTTCGTCCTATTTCCGTTTGTATCGTATTCGGCAACGGAATAGCCATCGATCTTGCCTTCGGCATCATAGTACAATCCCTTTATCGCATTACCGTTTTTGTCATTTTCGTAAACCCAATAGTAGTTAAGTTTACCCTCCGCATCATAGTCGGACTCCTTTATTAAGTTCCCTTTGGCATCATAATCCGATGATTTTTTCACGTTTCCGTTTTCATAATATTCGTAAACGGTTTTAGGCTCGCCCTTAACTTCTGTGTCTGTCTTTCCGCACGATACCGCAAACATCATTGCAGCCGCCATACAGAGCAGAAGTAAAATTGATAGTGCCTTTTTCATTGTGTTTCTCCTCCAAATAAATTAAATTGAAAATAAAAAAGTGCGCGGCTCAAAGCCACGCACAAAAAACGTAAGCTCCAAGCCGCGACGCAATCATTTCATACAACCATTACACTTGTGTAAAGTATACAAAAAGGGAGCATACATTTTTATCGTAAAATAAAAATGTATACTTAGCCAAGGAAAACGGTTGTTTTATTCGATTACGTCGCGAATAAATTATATCATACATTCTGAGATTTGTGAACATATTTTTGAAAATACGGCACATTTCCTTCCCGCACACACAAAAAAATCCCGCTCGCGCGGGATTTTTTGCTCATTTCTTTATATCTTCTTTCCTGAATTTATATTTTTTATCGCAGAAGCGGCAGCAGACCTCGATCTCGTCCGTATCGGAGAAGAGGTCGGCTGTATCTTTTTCGGAAAAGCCGCGGAGCGCGGATAAAATTCTTTCTCTGTCGCAGTCGCAACGGTAGCCGGCGGGAATTTCGTCAAAAACGTCGTATTCGATTCCCGCAAAGGCGCGGTCAAGGAGCTGCTCCTTTGTCACGCCGTCGGCAATGAGATGAGAAACATTCGTTATAAGCGGGAGATTTTTTTCAATCTTGTCAACAGTCTCCTCCGCCGCATAAGGCAAAAGCTGAATGAGCACGCCGCCTGCCGCCTTGCAGGAAAGGTCAGTATCGACGAGAACTCCGAGAGAACAGACCGTCGGTATCTGCTCGCTTTTCGCAAAGAACGTGCATATATCATCGCCAATCTCACCCGTCGTTATTTCAACGGAGCCTGTCTGCATTTCGCCGGAGCCAAGATCTCTGACAACGGAGAGTATCCCCGCGCCGACCGCGCCGCCGACGTCCAGTTTTCCGTTTGATTTCAGCGGCAGATCGACGTCCGGATTCTGAATATAGCCCTTGACGTTGCCCTCGTAATCCGAAACGGCAATTATCTTTCCGGCAGGACCGTCACCCGAAAAAGTGAGCGTCAGCCTGTCATTTTTCTCTTTGAGCATCGTTCCCATAAGAGACGCCGCCGTCATCACTCTGCCGAGAGCCGCCGTTGCCGTCGGCGAGGTATGTTTCATTTTGACGGCTTCGTTTACTATGTCCGTCGATATGATTATGACGGCTCTCGCCGAGCCGTCTCTTGTCATCGCGCGGATAATATTATATTCCATATTATTTCACTTCTTTCTGCAAACATAAAAAATTCTTTCGCTCGCTCCGGTGACGGGAGCGCCCGAAACATCGGAAACGGTTTCGCAGAGCTCAAGCCCCGCTTTTCCGATGACATTTTTCAGCGTCCTTTCGCTATACATTCTCTGCCTCTGATATTCGTCCGTCCTCTGCCACTTTTCGCCGTGCTTTTCAAAAAAGGTCAGATAAAAATCGCATATGCCGTTGTCCTTTTGATAATAATTCTGCCACGAAAGGAAAAGCCCATCCGTTTCATAGATAAAGGTGTTGTCGGCGATGACGTTTTCATATTTATATTTACTGTTGACGTCAAAGATAAACACTCCGCCCTCACAAAGGCTTGCGGAAACTCTCTCAAAGCATGAGGAAAGCTCCTCTCTCTTTGTCAGATAGTTTATTCCGTCAAAGCTGCATATCGCCGCTCCGTAGTTTTCGCCGCAGTCGAGCTTTGCCATGTCCTGCTCTAAAAGAAGCACCCTTATGTGCTTGTCAGACGCCTTTTTCAGCGCGGCGGAAAGCATTTCGCAGCTTATGTCAACCCCCGTCACTTCATAGCCCTTTTCCGCCAGAAGCACGGAAATGCTCCCCGTTCCGCAACCGAGGTCAATCAGTCTTTTCGGCAGAGACGGCGCATATTTTTCAATTATTTTTTCATAAAAACCGGCATACAAAGCGTAATCAATATCAGCCATAAGGCTGTCGTAATGCCGCGCAAGTATTGAATAGCTGTCCTCCATTTTTCTCCCCTCTTATCTGAAAAGTGTCTCGCCGTCGCCGAAATACACCGCCTTGCGACAGATGAAAACCTCGCTCTCCGCAAGCGCGGGTATCTTTTCCGTTATATATTTTATGAGAAGATTCGGGCCGACAAACGTCAGCTCCTTGCAGGAGAGCTTTGCCCTCAATGTCAGCATTCCGTTTTCCGCCCTGCAGGAAAGCAGACGCATATTTTCCGAGATGTTGAATTCATACGTGCCGGCTTTGCCCGTTTTTTCGACGGTTATCTCGCCCGAAAGAGCCTCTACGACCTCACCTTCAAGGTCGGTCGCCGCAGGCGTTTCAAAGGCAATTTCATAATCCGCCCAACCAATATCGGAGAACTTGCTCTCCGGCTCGTATGCGGAAAGCGCACGCAGCCCCTCCGGAAACGACTCATTGAGTCTTCGGCAGATGACGTCATACGGAACGTCCTCCGTCATTTTGAAATCGATGAATTCGCATTCGCTCGAAACGCCGACGGAAAGCGGCGGAGAAAACACCGTTTTCGGATGAGGATTGAACCCCTGCGAATATACTATCGGCAGTTTTGAACGCAGAAACACGTTCTGCATCGTGCGGTTCAGGTCGAGGTGCGATATATATTTCAGCGCACCCGTTTTTGAAAATTCAACTCTTATTTTTTTGACTTCGGGCAACATGACCTTTCACCTCCGAGCTTATTCGCTCCGCAACCGGAGCATGCCTGCCTGCAATTCGGCGTTGTCTTTTCTTCAAACGCCTTGTGCCTTTCGCGCAGGAAAAATTCCTTCGTCATTCCTATGTCGATAACGTCCCAGGGGAGGATTTCGTCCTCCGCGCGTTCTCTGTTTGCATAGAAATCGGGGTCGATTCCGCACGACTCAAAAACGGAAATCCACTTGTCATAGCTGAAAAATTCCTCCCAGCTGTCCAGCTTCATGCCGCGCCTGTGCGCTTCCGAAATCGCCTTGCCGAGACGCCTGTCTCCCCTTGCGAACACCGCCTCGATACGGCTGACGGAGGCGTCGTGATAATTATATCTTATCTTTCTGTCCGTTATCTGCTCTTTAAGATACTGCTGCTTGCGGAGAAGCTCGTCAAATGCACATTGCGGCTCCCATTGGAACGCCGTGAAGGGCTTGGGAATAAAGCAAGCCGCCGATATCGTCACCTGCGGAGCCTTGCGGGGTCTGCCGGGGGTTGCGTAATATTCTTCGATAACATCCTTTGCCAGCTTTGCAATGCCGTCAAGGTCGGCGTCGGTTTCGGTCGGCAAGCCCTGCATAAAATACAGCTTGACCTGTGACTTCCCGCCCTCAAACGCAACCCTGCACGCACGGAAAAGGTCTTTTTCCATTACGTTTTTGTTTATGACGTCGCGCAGGCGCTGTGTTCCCGCCTCGGGAGCGAAAGTAAGCGTGCCCGTGCGGACGGTTGATATTTTCTCCATAAGCTCCTTCGTAAAGCTGTCCACACGGAGCGACGGGAGCGAAAGAGAAATTTTTCTGTCATTTGTCCATTCAAGAAGCATATCCGTAAGCTGCGAGATGCACGAATAGTCGCTTATGGAAAGCGAGGAAAGCGTCATCTCTCCGTAGCCGGTGTTGTCCGCCAGCTTTTTCGCCTGCTCGCAAAGCACCTCCGGCGACTTTTCCCTCACCGGACGGAAAACCGCCCCTGCCTGACAGAACCGGCACCCTCTTATACAGCCCCTGTAAACCTCAAGAGTTATTCTGTCCTGAACCGTCTGAATGAACGGCACGATGAATTTTTCGGGGTACGGGGCTTTGTCCATATCCTCGACAATGCGCTTCTGAACCTTTTCCGGTACGTCCGGATATTTCGGCTCGAAGCGGCTTATCGTGCCGTCGGCGTTGTAATCGACGTCGTAAAGCGACGGAACGTAAATCCCCTTTATATGCGAGGCTTCCCTCAGGAATTTTTCCTTTGAATAACCGGCTTTTTTATGCTCGATATAAAGCTCGGTAAGCTCGATATTGACTTCTTCCCCCTCGCCGATTATGAAAAGATCGACAAAGTCCGCAAGGGGCTCGCCGTTATAGGCGCAGGGACCTCCGCAGATGACGAGCGGGTCGCCGTCTCCTCTTTCGCTTGCGAGCAGCTTGACCTTGCCGAGCTCCAGCATATTGACAAGAGTCGTATAGCAAAGCTCGTACTGTATCGAAAAGGCGACCATATCGAATTCGTAAAGCGGATCGGACGATTCAAGCGAGCAGAGAGGAATATCGTGCTCGCGGAGCTGCTCCTCCATGTCCGTCCACGGCGCAAAGCACCTTTCGCAGGCGATGTTTTCGTGCTTATTATAAATGTCGTAAAGTATTCTCATTCCGAGGTTCGACATTCCGATTTCGTATATATCGGGAAAGCAGAAAACAATTCTTGCGTCAAGTCCCTCCTTTTTCTTTACTGTCTGTCCCCATTCACCGCCCGTATACCGCGCGGGCTTCTGGACTTTTTTAAGTATACTCTCCGGTATCTTCATCTTCGTCATCCTCGTTTTTTGTTTTTATTATTCTGCATATCGGCTTCATACGGCAGTATTTGCACGGGTCAGCGTCCTTGCAGTCGATCGGGGCGGCTTCCGCCGCGCCGCTCTTCATTTTCGCGGCACAGCCAAGCACCGTATTTCGGATTTCGTCCTTCAACGCATCGATTCTTTCGGGCGGAATCAGCTTTTTGTCTCTGCCTCTGCTGCTCTTCCCGAACGGCAGAAATTCACCCTTCAGACCGGGCTCCATAAGTCTTGCAAGCTCCAGTCCGTCAGCACCCGTTGCGGTGACTATTCCCGACGTGCCGAAGCCCTTCTGATCGGGGGAGCCGTCCGTTCTGATTTTTTCCGCATCAGAGTTTGTCCTGACGTACAGCACGCCTGCCGGAACGGGCTTTTTGCCGAAGTAATCCCCGCCGTTTTCGCAGAGGGAGAAAAGGTAAAGCAGCATCTGCATATCAAGCCCTTTGGAAACATTGTCGAGAGAAAATTCCTTTTTCCCCGTCTTGTAATCTATTACGCGCAGATAAAGGTTTCCGTCGTCGGGATTGTCGTACGTATCAATCCTGTCGACTATGCCCGAAAGGCTGACTACGCTCTGCCCGTCTTCGATTTTCAGCGCCCCGACGTTTCCTCCGTCGCCTATCGGAAATTCAAAATATTTCGGTCTGAATGCGCTTTCGGCAAACTCGCGTCGCATCCTTCCGACAAAAACCTTGGTCCTGTCGCAAAGGTGATCCGTTATATGGCGCAGGCGCGGAGAAAGTTCTTCAATCGGCTTCCCCGTTACCGCCATTATATATTTTTCCCCCGCCGATCTTATCTCTTTCTCTATGTCGCTGTCCGTATATTGCGGGTCGGTTGCAAGCTTCGCCGCCGCTTCGAGCGCGGCATGCATGAAGCTGCCGATGTTGACGGCGGAAAAATCCGCGCTGCCGTCATCGGATATTTTCAGCAGGTAGTCGCAGAAGTACATAAAATGACACTTGACGTAGCTTTCAAGCCGGGAATAGCTCGTTTTCAGCCTTCCGCCGAAAAGCTCCTCCGCAAGCGGCGCCGAGATTGCGCAGTTCTTTGCCGAAACGGGCTCCGTTGCATAGAGAATTCTTTCCCTGTATTCCGGTCTGGACGAAAGACAGTCGCTCAACGCGCGCGAGATTCCGTCGTTCTCCGAGAGCGCATATTCAAGCGCCGCGTCGAAGCCGTATATCATATCCTCTTTCGGAATATCCGCAAACTTCACCGTAACGGCGTCCGGCAAGAGCCTCTTTATCTGCCGCAATGCCGCCGAGCCCTCCGTTTTTCCCTCCGGAACGTATGTTATGAGCAACGCCTCCGATGGAGCGCACACCGCCTGATAAAAATAGTAATTTTCATCCGAAACCCGTCTGCTGAGATTTGAGGCAAAGTCGACTCCGTTTTTGCGGAGCTCCGCCTTTTCGTTCTCGGAAAAAATCCCGTCGTCCGACACTCTCTTCGGAAATACGCCGTCCGTCGCGCCGAGGATATATACCGCCTTTGCCTGCGGACGCGTATTTGCCGCTCCGCCTATGATGACCTCGTCCACGGAGGTGGGTATCGAGCCTATGTCCGTCTCCGAAAACGCAATCCGGAGAAGCTGAAGAAATCCGTCGGAATCGACGGTTCTTTCGCCCGCACTGCCGACAATCTGGTCAAGAACGTCCATAAGCACGCGCCAGAGCTGAGAAAATTCCTCCGCGCCCGCTCCGTCGCCGGTTTTCTTCGCGAGAGCCGCGTCCGCATCCAGTTTGGACGGAATCTTCATAAGCAGGAGAAAATCGTAAAGCGCGGTTGCATGCTCCTTTACGGTCATGCGTTTTTTCGCCGCTCCCGCAAATCTGAGCAGCGGCCGACGCACGGTTTCTTTCAGATCATTCAGCTTTTCAAGCGTCTTTTCGTCGCCCTCGCGGGTCCTGTTGTCATAGCCGCGCAACGGTGCGCTCCATACCTCGTCCGACGTGAATTTCTTTCCGTGCAGGTTCCATTTCACAAGGTAATTTTCCAGCAGGTCGCAGTCATCACGCGATATTCCCGCATAATCTGTCTTTATGTATTCGATAATGTCGTTGAGGCGGAAGCCTCTGCCGATACACGCATAGGCGGAATAAATGAATTTGACGATTCCCCTCTCGTTTATATCCGTCCGACGGGAAACATAATAGGGTATGCCGGCTCTTTCAAGCTCGGAATCTATTATTCCGATATAATTTTCCGTATCGCGCACGATGATTGCCATATCGCGATATCTGTTGCCCCTGCGCACGCGCTTTGCGATGTCGGCGGCGACAGCCTCCGCCTCCTCGTATCTGTTGCGACATTCGATTATCGAAATATCGCCGCAGTTCCCCGTCAACGGCGTGTAATTTTTTGCGGAAAACATATTTTCCGCAAGATATTCTATACCCTTGTTTTTGTATCTTATCCTGCGGGAAAGCGTCACCGGCGGCGCGATTGCCGCGCCGGCTCTCTTCGCCACGGCACGAAGCCTTCCGTCCGTTTCCTCAAGCGAGAGAAACGCCGCTCCGCCTTTGTCGTCCTCCGGCACATAGCCGAGAGTGATATACGTTTCGTTTGCGCGGGAGAAAATCACGGAGAGCATTTCATACTGTTGCTTGGTGAAGCTCATAAACGAATCTATGAAAACGTCGCTTCCGTTGAAAAAGTCATCGCAGATTTCGCACGCCTTCGATATTGCCCCGTTCGGCTCCGCCCATTTTTTCGCCGTTTCGCCGTCATATGCGGCAAATATTTTTGCCAGGTCGCGGAGCTTTGCCTGAACCTTCGGCTTTCCGGAAAGGAGCTCCGCCGTTTCGGCAAGCTGCTCAGGCGTTATCATATTTTTATAGAGTTCCGTTCTCTCGTCCGCCAGCTTGTTTATCATCGGAATGTCGCCGCGGGAGAGCTTGCCGTAGCATTCCAGTTCGTCGCCTGTATCGCAAAGAACGCCGCACATTATTATTTTTCTCGCGCCCTTGCCGATATAGCTTTCGCAAATGCCGCCTTTTTTGCGGAATATGTAGTTTACGAGGCGGGAAAATGTGACAACGTCGATATTCTCTCCGCCGTCAAGCTCGGCGCATTTTCTTTCCGCCGTCACGGCTTCCCTGTCCGGCACGATGAAGAAAACCTGCCGGCTCCTTGCGGACTCGCTTGCCTTTGCATATAGCAGGTCGCTCTTGCCGGAGGCTGTCCTTCCGTATATGAAATGAAGCATTTTCCCGTTCTCCTTTCAGAAAATTTCAACTATTCTTATATTCTCCCTCGGCACGAGAAACCTGACGAGCGAGAAAACAAAGCTTATATGAATATATGTCTTTCCGTCCTTTGGCTTTGACGCGCTCAGAAATCCGCATTTGAAAATGGAATTTGAAACGCACATAAGCGTTCCCTTCTTTTTCAGCTCCTCCTCGTATCCGCCGGCAACATCTTCATAGACTATATACACGGTTCCCGAAAGGTTCTCGAAGCGCCGCTTGCAGTGCTTCCTCGAAAAAACGGCGATAAGCGCACCGAACATTGAAATCAGGAATGCCGCGGGCAGAAGCAGAAGCGCAAGCACCGCCGCAATGGCAATAGTCGCGCCGCTCTGAATAAGGATAATTATAAGATACGCAATTCTGACAACCGACGACGCCAGAAGAAATCTTTTCAGCGCAAAAAATATTTTTGAGCATACATCCGCCGTTGCGGACATGTTTATTGCGTTTTTGAGATACCCGACGTATCCGGAATTTCTTTCTGCGTTCGTCCTGCGGAGAAACTCCTTGACGGGCTCGTTATTTTTTCCCGTAAGGCTTGCCAGCCTGCGCTTGTAATATGCGTTTTCGGTTTTCAGTATCGCATTTTCTATTTTCAGCTTTTCGTGACTCATATCCGCATTTTCTCCTTCCGTGCATATTCTTTGCAGTCGCCGCCCGATTTAATCATCCTCAAAGAGCAACTTCAGGTTTCTCTCAATCGTCTGTCTTCCGCGCCATGAAAACGCGCGCTTTCCGAACTCCTCGTCCGTCATTTCCGAAAGCACCTCCGGCGTGAGATTTTTTATTCTGTTTTCCCTGAAAAATTCAATCGGCGTTTCCGCTCCGCCGTCAATCGCTTTTTTCACAAGCGGACAGACAAGCTGGCAGATATCGCAGCCCCACGCGCTGCCGTATTTTTTTATGTAGGCCTTTTCGTCCTCCGAAAGGTCGCCCTTTTTCTGCGTGACGGCGGAGAGGCAATCGAGCGAGTCGATTGTCATGGGGCAGGCGCGGCGGCACGCGCCGCAATGACTGCAATACGAAAGCGGAAAATCGCCCTGCGAGTCACAGCCGAATTTTTCCGGCGCGTTGTCCGTAAAGATTCCCGCAAGAAAGACAAACGATCCGTATTTTTCGTTTATGATGACGTAACTGTCGCCGATTACGCCGAGTCCGGCACGGCAAGCCGCCTCCGCTTCTTCTATCGGGGATTTGTCCGCAAAGCCGACAAATCTTCCGCCGAAGCTTTCGCGCAGTTTTCCGCAAAGCCGCGGAAAAAGCTCATCGCAATAGGCGTGATAATCCATCGGACGCGCATAGAGCGAAATATTCCCTTCACCGTCGTTTATATAGTACGGAATGAGAAACATTATCGCCGTTTTCGCCTCGTCCGCCGGCAGTCCCGCTCTTTGCAGAAGGTCGGGACGTCGCACCTTGCATTTTTCAATCGGGAGCGGAGCGAAGCATTCCGTTTTTTCGGAAATGAATATTCGGGAGAGCAAGTCGTTCATCTGCTTTATCTCCTTATCTTGCGTTTTTGCAAATTTTTCTTGAATAAAATATCAACGTATGGTATAATAGATTGAGTAAACGGTGCGCATTGCACCCATAAAGATATTATAACAAATTTTCATAATAAATCAACAGAAAATGATTAAAACATTGAGCGGAGTGATAAAATGGCTGTCAAAAACAACACTTATAACGACAACAGTATAACCATGCTGAAAGGTGCGGAGCGTGTCCGCGCCCGTCCTGCCGTAATTTTCGGCTCGGACAGTATCGAAGGCTGCGAGCATTCCGTATTTGAAATTCTTTCAAACTCCGTCGACGAAGCGAGAGAAGGCTATGGGGACAGGATAAACATAACCGTATTCAACGACCGCACAATCCGCATTGAGGACTTCGGACGCGGCGTCCCGCTCGACTATAACGAAAAGGAGCAGGCTTATAACTGGGAGCTTGTCTATTGCGAGCTTTACGCCGGCGGCAAATATAACAATAACGACAGCGGCTCAAACTATAAATTTTCCCTCGGACTGAACGGTCTCGGCGCGGCTGCGACGCAGTGCTCCTCCGAATTTATGAAGGTGCAGTCGTATCACACGACGGAAATGCTTGAAATGAATTTCAAAAAGGGCGAGCCGGACGGCGAACTTATCCGCAGACCGCTTTCAAAAAAAGAGCAGAGAACGGGAACCATTGTCACATGGCGTCCCGACCTTGAGGTTTTCACGGATACGAATATCCCGAAAATATTCTTTGAAACAATGCTTGACCGTCAGGCTGTTGTCAATGCGGGACTGCGCTTTGTCTTCCGCTGGCAGACGATGGAGGGCGATTTTGAGGAAAAGGAATACTATTACGAGTCCGGCATAAAGGATTATATCGCAAGAATGGCAGGCGCGGAGGCGATAACTCCCCCGCAGTATTATCAGATGGAGACAAGAGGACGCGACCGTGCCGACAAGGACGATTACAGCCTGAAAGCCGAATTCGCATTCTGCTTCTCAAACGCCTTCCAGCTCATCGAATATTATCACAACTCCAGCTTTCTCGAACACGGCGGCTCGCCCGATAAGGCGACAAAGACCGCCTTCGTCTATGCTATCGACAAATACATCAAGCAGACCGGAAAATACAATAAAAACGATTCAAAGATAACCTTTGCGGACATTGAGGACTGCCTTGTTCTCGTCATAAACAGCTTTTCGACGGAAACGTCATATGCAAACCAGACGAAAAAGGCGATAACAAACGAATTCATAGCCGAGGCTATGACGGACTATCTCAAAAGCACGCTTGAGGTTTATTTTGCGGAAAACCCGCTTGACGCGGACAAAATCGCCGCGCAGGTGCTCGCAAACAAGCGCAGCCGCGAAACGGCGGAAACAACACGCCTGAACCTGAAAAAGAAGCTCAGCACGTCAAATGACATAGCGTCAAGAGTTGAAAAATTCGTTTCGTGCCGCTCAAAGGATCCCGAAAGACGCGAGCTTTACATCGTTGAGGGCGACTCGGCTCTCACGTCCTGTAAGCTCGGCAGAGACGCGGAGTTTCAGGCGATAATTCCCGTGCGCGGAAAAACGCTCAACTGCCTTAAAGCGGGCTATGACAGGATTTTCAAGAGCGAAATCATAACCGACCTTCTGAAGGTCATAGGCTGCGGAGTTGAAGTAAAACAAAAAGGCGAGGCGACCTTTGACCTCGACTCCCTGAAATGGAGCAAAATCATCATCTGCACCGATGCCGACGAGGACGGCTTCCAGATAAGAACGCTCATTCTCACAATGTTTTATCGGCTCCTGCCGACTCTCATAAAGGAAGGCAGGGTCTATATTGCGGAGTCGCCGCTTTTTGAGATTTCTTCAAAGGACAAGATATATTTTGCCTATAACGAAAAGGAAAAACTCGAAATACTGAAAAACATCGGCAACGCAAAATACACGCTGCAGCGCTCAAAGGGTCTCGGCGAAAACGAGCCCGAGATGATGTGGCAGACGACGATGAACCCCGCAACCCGTCGGCTCATAAAAATATGCGACGCGGACAGAGCGCAGACGGAATACATCTTTGAAACGCTCCTCGGCGACGACATCATCGAAAGAAAGGATTTCATAGCGCGGAACGGCAGATTCTATCTTGCCGACGCGGATATTTAATGAAAGGGAGGTAAAAAACAATGGCAAGAAAAAAGAAAAGCGACCAGATCACATTTGACGACCTCCCCGCTGCCGAGCCGACGAATCAGCCCATAACGGAGACGATAGAAAAGAACTATATGCCATACGTTATGTCTGTCATAGTTTCCCGCGCGATACCGGAAATCGACGGCTTCAAGCCGTCGCACAGAAAACTCCTTTACACAATGTACAAGATGGGACTTCTGACCGGTGCAAGGACAAAGAGCGCAAACATCGTCGGTCAGACAATGCGCTTAAACCCTCACGGCGACGCCGCAATCTACGAAACGATGGTCAGACTGACGCGCGGAAACGAAGCGTTGCTTCATCCCTTCGTCGACTCCAAGGGCAGCTTCGGAAAGCAATACAGCCGCGACATGGCGTATGCCGCTTCGCGTTATACGGAGGCAAAGCTCGACCCGATATGCTCGGAAATTTTCGGCGGTATAGACAGAAACGCCGTCGACCTTGTTCCCAACTACGACAACACGACAACCGAGCCGACCCTGCTCCCGACGTCGTTCCCGAATATTCTCGTTTCATCGAATATGGGTATTGCCGTCGGACTTCAGAGCCAGATATGCTCGTTCAATCTGGGCGAGGTCTGCGACGGAACAATTGCCGTCCTCCGCAATCCCGCTCTCCCGACGGACGAGCTTATGGACATAATCAAAGCTCCCGATTTTCCCGGCGGCGGAAGCCTTATCTACAATCGAGAGCAGATGCGGGAAATCTTTGAAACGGGCAGAGGCAAGCTGACGCTCCGTTCAAGATACGTCTATGACAAAAGCTCCGGCTGTATCGAAATTGTCGAAATTCCCTACTCAACGTCGATTGAGCTGATTTTCAAAAAGCTGACCGATATGATAAAGGACGGACAGCTCAAGGAAGTCACCGACGTGCGCGATGAGATTGACCTTCACGGCTTCAAGCTCACAATCGACATAAGGCGCGGCACCGACCCCGAAATTCTTATGGCAAAGCTCTTCAAAAAAACGCCCCTGCAGGACGACTTCGCCTGCAATTTCAACGTCCTCATCGACGGCGAGCCGAGGCTTCTCGGCGTTCGGGCGATAATTGAAGAATGGATAAAATTCAGAATGAAGTGCGTCGGCAGGACGCTCTCCTTCGACCTCGACAGAAAGTGCGAAAAGCTGCATCTGCTCCTCGGTCTCGGCGAGATACTGCTGGATATCGACAAGGCGATAAAAATCGTGCGCGAGACGGAAAAGGACGCGGACGTCGTGCCGAACCTTATGGAGGGCTTCGGAATTGACAGAGTTCAGGCGGAATACATTGCGGAAATAAAGCTCCGTCATCTCAACCGCGAATATATCATCGAGCGCATAAAGGAAATTGAAAATCTCAAGCGCGAAATCGAGGATCTGCGCGAAACGCTCGGCTCCGAAAAGAAGCTGAAAAAGCTCATCGCAACTCAGCTTGAAGAGGTCAAAAAGAAATACGCCGTGCCGAGAAAAACACGTCTCATCACGGACGATACCGTCACCGAATACAAGGAAGAGGACTTTGTTGACAATTACAACGTCAAGTTCTATTTCACGAAGGGCGGATATTTCAAGAAAATCACGCTCACTTCCCTGCGCGGCGCGGACGAGCAGAAGCTCAAGGACGGCGACGAGATTGCACAGGTGACGGACGGCGAAAACGTTTCCGAGCTGCTGTTCGTTTCGGATAAGCAGCGCATTTACCGCGCGAAAGCCTCCGATTTTGATACCTGCAAGGCGTCTGCCCTCGGTGATTATATTCCCGCAAAGCTCGGCTTTGAAAAGGACGAGCGCGTCATCGCCATGGACGCCGGCACGAAATATGATGAAAAACACTTTGTCGTATACATTTTCCAAAACGGCAAGGGCGTTAAAATTCCGCTCTCGCTCTATGAGACAAAGGCGGCGAGAAAGAAGCTCGTTGCGGCTTATTCCGCGGCGTCTCCGATTGTTGCGGCATTCTTCATCTCCGAAAATGAAGATATAATTCTTGTGAATTCGCAGAACAAGGCAATCGTTATAAACACAAAGCTCATACCCGAAAAAGCGACGAGAACGGCGGGCGGCGTCACCCTGTTTACCCTCAAAGCGGGACAGACGATAACCGAGGCAAGCCGCGAAATTCAGAACTTCAAGGGCTCGGAGCGTTGCAGAAAGATAAAAATTCCCGCAACGGGCACGACGCTTGACACATCGGAAAAATCATGACGGACGTTTATATTGTATGTTCCGATAAAATTTTTCGCCGTATGCTCTGTCTTGAGCTTTCGGAATACGGCGCAAACGTATTGCCGGAGGACTCCGTTCCGGTGTCGCCGTGCGCTCTGCTCATATCCGCACCGGACGCGCGCAACGTGACAATTCCCGAAGGCGACTGTCTTTCCGTCATATTCGGATATCCGGAGGAGCTTTCCGGAATCGGAGGAATTGTCCCCGCGGCAATGCTTGAAAGACCGTTTGATACAGACACTCTTATGCGCACGCTCTTCGGCGACAGCAAGTCCTCCGCTTCGCCCACGATAAGAAAAATCACCGCGGCGGGCAGGCTCTCCGTTGACAGAGAGTCGCGCACGGTGAGCTGTCAGGGCGTTTCGTCGCGACTCACAAAGCGCGAATACGCACTTTTTGAATACCTCTATTCCCGCAGGGGAACGGAGGTGTCACGCGGAGAGCTTTATAACGCCGTCTGGGGCGGCGGCGACGGCGAAAACGTTGTCGACGTTTACATCTGCTATCTGCGCGAAAAGCTCGAAAACAAATTCGGCGTAAAGCTCATACGCACCGTCAGGGGCAAGGGCTATATGTTTGAGGAATAGAGGAAAAAATGAAAGCGATCTCCCGTGACGAATATTTTATGCGCGTTGCGCTCGACGAGGCGGAAAAAGCCGCGGAAATCGGCGAGGTACCCGTCGGGGCGGTTGTCGTTTGCGACGGTAAAATCATAGCAAAGGCGCACAACACCCGCGAAACGGACAAGAACGCCCTCTGTCACGCAGAGGTGAAGGCAATCGACCTTGCCTGCAAAAGGCTCGGCGGGTGGAGGCTGTTCATGTGTGAGCTTTATGTCACGCTGGAGCCCTGTCCGATGTGCGCGGGAGCGATAATCAATTCAAGAATAAAACGTGTGATTTTCGGCGCGAGGGACGAAAAATCGGGCGCGGTCGTGTCGAGGGAAAGAATGTTTTCTCTCGGTTTCAATCACATTCCGGAGGTGACGGAGGGCGTAATGGAGGAGGAGTGCGCAAAAAGGCTCTCCGAATTCTTTTCCGCGTTGCGCGAAAAAAGAAGAAAACGTTAAAATCAACAGAGAAACGTCGCGATTTTTGTGCCTTTTTGCATATAAATTATATTTGACTTTTCACCCGATATGTGATAACATATAAAATACATCACGGCAGAGATGAAAATCGGTGTGCAGTACCCGATATTGTTCGCAAAGGAAAAGAAAGGAATCCCGTCAGATGAAGAAAGAATTCAAACAAATTATACTTATGATTTTAACCGTGGCGATTGTCGCGTCAATCTGCGCGTCCGTCATCGGATGCGGCGGCGGAAACAAGGAAACGTCAACAGACCCCGTGCTTACGCTCAAGCCCCAGACATCGGAAACGACGACCGTCGAAGCACCCGTGACAACAACACCGCGCACGACAGTCCCCGTTCAGACAACGGAGCCGAAAACAACGACCACCGTTGAAAGCAAGCCCGTGGTGACAACAAAGCCCGTAACGCCTCCCGAAACAGGCGCATACATAAACCCCCTCACCGGACTTAAAACAAGCGCAAACAATCCTTCAAACAAGCGTCCCGTTGCCGTGGTTATCGACAACATCTCAAATGCTTACAGAAACCAGAAGGGCATTTATCAGGCGGACATTCTTTATGAAGCGCTCGTGGCTCCGGGCATCACGCGCTACCTCGCCGTAATAGAGGATTACGAAAACGTATCGGATATATGCAACGTCCGCTCCGGCAGAGATTATCATATCGACATCGCTCAGGGACACAATGCTATCCTCGTCTGCCACGGCGGCTCGATAAACGAAACCTACGATTTTTATAAAATCGTTCTTGCAAGACTCGGCGCGCGCTATGCCTTCGTCGACACGAAGGAAGAATACGTTACGGGTACCAAAGAAGGCGGAAAGAAATACGGTACTATACAGAACTACAAGTCCCGTTCGGATCTTCTTTTCGACACGGTTGTAAACGGCTCGGCACTTAAAATAATGGTA
>JAHAZT010000026.1 GCA_018383975.1 Eubacteriales bacterium
ATGTAGTATAATGAATTAAGTCAGGCTTATTTACGGAGGAAAGAATGTTCGATAAGCTCACCGAGATTGAAAATAAATACAGAGATACAGAGGCGTCGCTTGCGAGTGCGGAGGTCATTGCCGATCCCGTGCGACTCAAAGAGGCGATGAAGGAGCTGAAAAGGCTGGCGCCCGTCGTTGAGAAGTTCCGCGAATATAAGGAATGGAAAAACAGGCTCGCCGAAGCGGAGGAGCTTCTTTCGGAGAGCGACCCCGAGATAAAAAAACTCGCGCAGGAGGAGCTTTCCGAAAGCAAGGACGCGCTGCGCCGTTGCGAGGAGGAGCTGACGGGGCTTCTGCTTTCAAAAGACCCGAACGACGACAAGAACGTCATAATCGAAATCCGCGGCGGAGCGGGCGGCGAGGAAGCTGCGCTTTTTGCCGGATCGCTTTACAGAATGTATTCAATGTACGCCGCGGCGCATAAATATAAAACGGAGATAATCTCCTCAAATCCGACGGAGCTTGGCGGATTTAAGGAAATTTCGTTCTCCGTCGAGGGAGAGGGCGCATATTCGCGCTTCAAATACGAATCGGGAGTTCATCGCGTTCAGCGTGTGCCGGAGACGGAGGCACAGGGAAGAATTCATACATCGACAGTGACCGTTGCCGTGCTGACGGAAGCGGAGGACATTGAAATCGAGATAAACCCCGCCGATTTGCAGATCGAAACATGTAAATCGAGCGGAGCCGGCGGTCAGCACGTAAATAAGACCGAGTCGGCGATAAGAATAATTCACAAGCCGTCGGGGCTTGTTGTTGAATGTCAGGAGGAGCGCAGTCAGCTTCAGAACAGGGAAAAGGCGATGAAGCTGCTCCGCGCGCGGCTTTACGATATAGAGCGCACAAAGCGGGATTCGGCAATCGCCAGCGAAAGAAAAAGTCAGGTCGGCACGGGCGACCGCAGCGAGCGGATAAGAACATACAATTTTCCGCAGGGCAGAGTGACAGATCACAGAATAGGGCTTACGCTTTATTCGATAGACAGCATTATGGACGGCGGACTTGACGGACTGATTGACGCGCTTTCCGCCGCCGAAACAGCCGAAAGATTAAAAGGAAGTAACGGATAAATGACAACGAAAACAGTCAGAATCGATTTTTCAAAGCCGCTTGAATGTCAGCTTTCGGAGGCGGCGGAAACAATAAAAAGAGGGGGGCTTGTCGCCTTTCCGACGGAAACCGTTTACGGTCTGGGCGCTTCCGCTCTTGACAAAACGGCGGCAAAAAAGATATATGCGGCAAAGGGGCGTCCGTCCGATAATCCGCTCATAATTCATATAGCGGAGCCGGAGGACGCGGAAAAGTATTGTTTTGTAAATGATTTTTACCGCAAAATAGCGGATAATTTTATGCCCGGTCCGATAACCGTCATAATGCCGAAAAAAGATATAATCCCGAAGGAAGTGACGGGCGGACTTGATACGGTTGCGGTCAGATGTCCGCGTGACAGAGTGGCTCATACGCTTATAAAGCTGGCGGGCGTGCCGATTGCGGCTCCATCGGCGAACATATCCGGCAGACCCAGTCCGACAGAGGCGGGAACGGTCATAAAAGAAATGACAGGCAGAATTGATATGATAATCGACGGCGGCGAAAGCGATATAGGGCTTGAGTCGACAATCGTAAAGGCGGACGGAGACGGCGTCAAGCTGCTTCGTCCGGGCGGGATAACGCTTGAAATGCTCGAAAAGGTCTGCGGAAAAGTCAAGGTTGACAGAGCGGTGACCGAAAAGCTCTCCGACGGAGAAAGACCGGAGGCTCCGGGAATGAAATACCGTCATTATGCGCCGCAGGCGTCCATGCGTCTTATCTGCGGTGGCGGCGACGATTTTTATGCGAGAGCAACGGAGTTTCTTTGCGAAAGACTTGCGGAAAGCGAAGATATCGGCGTGCTTTGCCCCGATGAAATAGCCGAAAGGCTTACGGGAAAATACATAGTCCGCCTCGGACGGTCAGCCGATACGGAGGAGCATGCAAGGCGATTGTTTTCGGCTCTCCGCAGCTTTGATGATATGCCCGTCAAAACGATATATGCCGTTTCGGACGGCGAGGAAGGCATCGGGCTTGCAATTTACAACCGTATGCTCAAGGCTGCGGGATACAGCGTTATAAACATCTGAAAGGAGGCTGCTGTGGTAATAGGTCTTACGGGGGCTATCGGTTCCGGAAAAAGTACGGTTGCGTCGCTTTTTTCAGACGCAGGCTTTGCCATAGTCGATTGCGACGCAATATCGAGAGGGCTTGACGCAGAGCCGAAGTATACGGCGGCTGTGCGCGATGCGTTCGGCGACGGCGTTGTGGATATGAGCGGCGGCACGGCGAGAATTGCAAGAAAAGAGCTTGCGGAGATTGTTTTTTCGTCCGCAGAAGCCAAAAAGAAAATCGAAAGTATAGCCCACCCGATAATTCTGGAAATTGTTTACGAAAGGGTCGACGCGGCAAAAAGACTGAAAAAGGATATAGTCATCGATGCGCCGTTGCTTTTTGAGTCCGGACTTGACGATATATGCGATATTACCGTCGGCGTTGTCACGGATGAAAAATTACGCTTTGAGCGGGCAATGAAGCGCGGCGGGATAACAGAAGACAACCTGCGTAGGCGTATGGAGCTTCAGCCGAAAAACGAATTTTATGCTTCAAGGTGCGATTATATAATCGAAAATGACGGAACCGCGGACGATTTGAAGGTTGCCTTCCGCCGCGTTCTTTCCGCTGTCGGCAAAGGAGGAGCAAATGACGGATAAACGGAGAAATCTGTTTTTGCTTGTATGTGAGCTGCTCGCGCTTTTTCTCGTCTTTGCGTTCATAATGACGTGCGGAAGCTCGTCATATATGAAGGAACTGTTTGAAAAAACCGAGTATCCGAGAAACTATGTTGAATTTGTCCGCAAATATTCTTATAAATACGGGGTTGACGAAAACCTGATATTTGCTATAATAAAATCGGAAAGCGGATTTGATAAGAATGCGGAGTCGAAGGCGGGCGCAATCGGGCTTATGCAGATAATGCCGCTTACCTACGAGGGCGACCTCAAGGAGCCTCTGGGCTTTGACAAAAGCGAAAAGGAAATCCATAAAAGCGTCTATACCGCCCTGCGCGATCCGCAGACGAACATAATCTGCGGAATATATTATTTTTCACGTCTGCAAGAGCGTTTCGGCGACGACGCCACCGCGCTGGCGGCATACAACGCGGGGCAGGGAAACGTTTCAAAATGGCTTTCGGATCCGCTTTGCACAACGCTCGGAGGGAAACTCAATCCCGATAAAATTCCGTATAAGGAGACGAGAAAATACGTCCGACGCGTGCTTTCGTATTACAAAAGGTATAAAGAAATTTACGGAGAAAACAAAGCCGGCGAAAGTGACAGCATCCAGAGGGAGCAGGCACTTGAATACGCAAAGAAATACGGCGCGCAATTCAAGGTTGACTATAACTTTATAATGGCGGTTATCGAAACCGAGTCGAGCTTCAGATATATGGTTGTTTCGTCGTCCGGAGCAATGGGACTCATGCAAATGAAAGCCGATACGTACAGAGTGGACGTTGCGGCAAATCTGGGGCTTTCTCAGGGAGCGGACGAGCTTTTCGACCCCGAATTTTCAATAATGTGCGGAGCGTATTATCTGCACTGGCTGGATTACAGGGTTGACGGAATAAATACAATCGCGGCGGCGTATCACGGAGGCATCGGCACCGTGCGCGGCTGGCTTGCAGATGAAAATATCTCGCCGGACGGCGTTCTTGATCCCGAAAGGATACCCGACGCGGCTACAAAACGGTACGTAGAAAAGATACGGAGCTTTTATGAGAAATCACTTGAGCTTGACGGTCCGGACGAAACATACAAATTTGATTTTTGAAAATAATTTTTGAAAGGATAAAATATCATGGCAGAAGAAAAAACACAGGCACAGCAGCTCAAAGAGAAGCTGTTCTATTCGCAGAAGAACGCTTTCGAGACGCTTCCCGAAAACGTCATAACAGACGCATATGCTTATTGCGACGATTACAAGAAGTTTCTCGACGGCGGCAAAACGGAGCGCGAATGCGTAAAGGAAGCTGTCGCGATGCTTGAAAAAGAGGGCTTTGTTCCTTACGAATTCGGCACGAAGGTTTCCGCCGGAGAGAAGTATTATTACAATAACCACGATAAATCCCTTGCGGCGTTTGTCATCGGCTCGGAGTGCCTCTGCAAGGGCGTCCGTCTTTCCGCGGCGCACATCGACTCGCCGAGAGTGGACTTGAAGCAGCGCCCGCTTTACGAAGCCGACGGAATGGGCTTTCTCAAAACCCATTACTACGGCGGAATAAAGAAATATCAGTGGACAACAATTCCGCTTGCTCTTCACGGCACGGTCACAAAAGCCGACGGAACGACGGTTGACATCTGCATAGGCGAGGACGAAAACGATCCCGTATTCTATATCAACGACCTTCTCCCGCACCTTGCCGGCGACCAGATGAGAAAGTCGCTTGCGGAGGGTATAAACGGCGAACAGCTCAACCTCCTTTCCGGCTCGCGCACGTTCGGAAAAGACGTTCCGGACGGAGTCAAGCTCAATATAATGAATATACTGAATGAAAAATACGGCATTACGGAGGCGGACTTCCTCTCCGCAGAGCTTTGCGGCGTTCCCGCGTTCAAGGCAAGAGACATCGGTCTTGACCGCTCCATGATAGGCTCTTACGGTCACGACGACAGAGTCTGCGCTTATCCGTCTCTTACGGCTCTTATGGCTGTAAAGGCTCCGAAGCACACGATAATGACAGTCCTTGCCGACAAGGAAGAGATCGGCAGCGAGGGCAACACGGGTATGCAGTGTGCCGTCTATTTCGATATTATCGCCGACCTTGCAAATACCGCCGGCGTAAGCGACGCTGTCGTCCGCAGAAATTCAATGTGTCTCTCGGCAGACGTCAACGCGGCGTTCGACCCGAACTTCCCCGAGGTCAACGAAAAACGCAACGCATGCTTTATCAATCACGGCGTATGCCTGACAAAGTTTACGGGCGCAAGAGGCAAGTCCGGCTCAAACGACGCAAGCGCGGAATATGTCGGCTATGTCCGCAACCTCTTTGACGCAAACGGCGTCATCTGGCAGACAGCCGAGCTTGGCAAGGTTGACGTCGGCGGCGGCGGTACCGTTGCGAAATTCATTGCGCAGCACAATGTTGACACGGTCGATATCGGCGTTCCTGTCATTTCAATGCACGCTCCTTATGAAGTCGTTGCAAAAACCGACGTTTATATGACGCACAAGGCTGTTGAGGCTTTCTTTGCCGACTGAAAAACGATATAAAAAATATTCCGCCGTATTCGGCGGAATATTTTTTGCGTTTTTGCTTTTTTCGATTGAAAAAACTGTCCGTTTGTGATAATATTACACGGTAATAACCGTTTTCGGAGGAAAAAATGATTGACGTTTTGCTTGATACACTGCTTGACGCAGCCAAGCTGATACCTTTTTTATATCTGACATATCTCCTGCTTGAATTCATCGAGCACAGGGCGAAGGAGCAGACGGAGGCTCTGATGAAAAAAGCCGGCAAATGGGGACCGCTACTCGGCGGCGCGCTCGGAGCCGTGCCGCAATGCGGGTTTTCTGCGTCGATGTCAAATCTTTATGCGGAAAACATAATAACGGCGGGAACGCTTGTTGCGGTGTTCCTTTCGACATCTGACGAGATGCTGCCCATAATGATTTCCGGAATATCCGGCGGTGAAATACAAGCGTGGACTGTCGGCAAAATACTTCTGACGAAAATTCTCCTCGGAACAGGCGTCGGCTTTGCGGTCGACCTTGTTATGAGGCTGTGCGGAAAAAAGAAGAAGGATATAGATATTGAGTCGCTCTGTCACGACGAGCATTGCGGCTGTGAAGAGGGGAATATATTTGTTTCCGCACTCATTCACACGCTGAAAATTCTCGTTTTCATACTTATCGTGTCCTTTGCGCTCAACGTCGCAATATATTATATCGGAGAGACCGCTCTCGGCGATTTCATCTCGTCTCTGCCCGTGGCTGTCGGGCCGCTTGCCTCCGCTCTTGTCGGACTGATACCGAACTGCGCTTCGTCGATCGTCATAACAGAGCTTTATCTCAGTGGCGTTATAAGCGCGGGATCAATGCTTGCGGGGCTTCTTTCGGGATCGGGAATAGGACTTCTTATACTTTTCAGAGTCAACAAAAACATGAAGGCGAACTTCGCCATTCTCGGCACGGTTTACGCATCGGGCGCGTTGATAGGAATACTTTTTGACCTGTTCAAGGTTACGTTCTGAAAGGAAAATTTGAAAAATGGCAATTGAAAAAGTCAGAGAATATCTCAAAAAGTTCGGCACGGACGGAAGGATTATGGAATTTGACGTATCCTCCGCGACGGTCGAGCTTGCGGCGGTCGCCGTCGGAACGGAGCCGAGACGCATAGCAAAGACGATAGCATTTGCCGTCGGCGAAAAGCATATTCTCATTGTATGCGCCGGGGACGTCAAGATCGATAATCACAAATATAAGAGTTTTTTCGGCGCGAAGGCGAAAATGCTGACGCCGGACGAAACGGCTGAGTATATCGGTCACGCCGTCGGCGGGGTCTGCCCGTTTGCCGTGCCGGATGAGGTCGAAATTTATCTTGACGAATCTCTCCGTCGGTTTGAAACCGTGTTTCCTGCCTGCGGAAGCTCAAACAGCGCAATCGAGGTTACGCTTTCCGAGCTTGAGAAGTTCTCCGGATCGGACAGATGGATAGACGTTTGCAGGCTGAAAGAAGAAAATCCCGTATGAATTAAAAATCTCCGCTCTTGCGGAGATTTTTTGCTTTTTACTTGATTTTTCCCGCCTTATCCGCTATACTGTTGCTCGGAAAAGCAAATATCGGAGGATTATATGAAAATCAGAAGTGACTCGATAAGAGTAAACGATCTTATAACCCCAACGCTTGATACAGCGCCTTATTTTTCGTTCCTTATTGACTCAAAAGGCGAGACGGAACGTCAGAAAAGCTATGAAATAGCAGTTCGGGAGCATTTTTCGGGAAAGATTGTCTGGAAATCGGGCGAGGTTGAAACGGAAAAACGCTTCGGAATATATATGGACGAGTCGCTCCTTGAGCCGAGAAAGAGATACGACGTTACCGTAACCGTTTGCGGCGAGGACGGCGAAAAAAGTTCGGCAGAGACGTATTTCAGCACGGGTAAGCGAGGGGAAAAGTGGCTCGGGAACTGGATAACGGGCGGCTTCTGCCAAAAGCGTGATGAGGTCATATATTCGCCCTATCTCCGCTATGATTTCTCCGCCGGCGGGGGTATACGTCGCGCAACGCTTTATATCTGCGGGCTCGGATATTTTGTCTGCACGCTGAACGGAAAAAGGGTAAACAACGATTTTCTTTCAACGCCCTTTTCCGATTATGACAAGCACGTAATGTATCGCAGCTTCGATGTCACGGAGCTTCTTTCTGAGAAAAATGCGATAGGCGTTGTTCTCGGAAACGGCTTTTATAACTGTTTTACGGAAGACCCGTGGCAGTCGCGCTTTGCTCCTTGGAGAGATGTTCCGAAGATGATCTGCGAGCTTCATATCGAATATGAGAGCGGGGAAGAACAGATTGTAAAATCGAGCGGTGAATGGCAAAGCTCAAAGGGGCCGATAGTTTTCAACGGAATCCGCCACGGCGAGCAATACGACGCGCGGCTTGAAATGCCCGGCTGGGACACGTTCGGCTATAAGGGCGAGAGCTTCGGAAAAGTCAGAGTTGTGCGACCCGCAGGAGGAGAGCTGATCTCATTTGAGCTTGAACCGATAGTTGTAAGAAAGAAATATCCCGCCGTAAAAATGACAAAGCAGGGCGAAAAAACGCTCTTTGACATAGGACAAAATCAAGCAGGCGTCTGTCTTCTGACGCTTCGCGGAAAGCAGGGAGATCGGATAACGATACGCTACTGCGATATACTGAGCGACAAGGGCGAGCTTGACCAGTCTCCGCTTTCGTGCTTTATAAAAAATTACACATTTCAGACAGAGATATATACAAAAAAGAGCGACGAGCCGGAGGTCTGGCATTCGGAATTCACATATCACGGCTATCAGTACGTTGAGATTTCCGGAGGGGACGAGGAAAGGCAGCTTGCGGATGTTACGGCGCTTGCGCTCTGCAACGGAATTGCCGACAGAGGGCATTTCGAAACGAGCGACGAGACTGTAAATCAGGTGCAGCATTTGTGTCTTGCGGCAACAACCTCCTGCTGTATGAACACGCTTTCCAGCGACGCCGTGCGTGAGAAAACGTCGTGGACGGGCGACGCAGGCTTTACGAGCGAGCAGATTGTGATAAATTTTGCTGCCGAGGCGTTTATGCGTCGCTGGCTTTACGACCTGCGCGATTCGCAGACGCCCGCAGGAGCTGTTCCTTGCGTTATTCCGAGCGCCGGCTGGGGATATACATCGCTCAACGGCCCTGACTGGGCAAGCCCGATAGTCGACGCGCCGAAATATCTTTATCTTGCAAGCGGAAATATAAATTATATAAAGGACAACTACGATATGCTCCGCCGTCATTGCTCGTTGATGGAGAAAATGGCAACGGATAATATCGTTGATTACGGTCTCGGCGACTGGTGCGCGCCGTTTGAGGGCCCTGCGCTCAGCATCAATATGGAGTCGTTCAAATGCCCTTTTACAGTTACCGATACGGCATATTATCACACGGCGGTGCGGACGCTTGCTCATTGGGCAGGACTTCTCGGCTATACCGACGACAAAAAATATTATACCGCTCTTGCGGACGCGATAAAGTCGGCTTTCAGAGAGAAATTCTTTAACAAGGCAGAGATGACCGTTATGGGCAACTGCCAGACATCGACCGCCGTTATGATATATCACGGGCTCTGCGAGTCGGATGAGGTAATGCCGCTTGTAAAAACGCTTCTGCGGCAGATAGACGAGCGCGACGGACACCTTGATTTTGGCGTTCTCGGGAACAAGGCGGTTATGAATGTTCTCGGAATGACGGGCAACGCAAATGTCGGTCTGAAAATGCTCTGTAATCCGACTTATCCTTCTGTAAAGCATTGGATCGATATGGGCGCAAACACGCTCTGGGAATGCTGGAACGGGCTTGGATCGTGGAATCATCATATGTTCTCGGATATATCGGCGTTCCTATATAAATATGTCGGAGGTATCGGTGCCGACATCGAAAAGCCCGCATATGAGCATATCGTTTTTCGCCCCGCAACGGATACGGCAATTGCAAGAATCTTCTGCTCTGTTGACACGCCTTACGGCACGGCGAGAGCGGAAACAAAAACGGCAGACGGAGTTGTTACCGTCTCCGTTACGGTTCCTTCCGGCGCGAGCGGGACTCTTTATCTGCCGGCGAGGGAAGAGCTTGCTTTTGGAGGCTTCTCCGACTGCGGCGACGGGCTTATGAAAAAGGAACTTTCCTGCGGGACGCATACTTTCTCCTTCCGCATATAAAAACCGAATTGCAAAAACGGCGGGCAACCGCCGTTTTTTATGTTGATTTTCTCTCCCTTTTGTGGTACAATCTCTTTGAATAAGCGGAACGGAGGAGTGTTTTATGAACATAAGCACCGCAAAAGTAATATCCGAAAAAAGAGAATATCCGGCGGGCGCTCTGCGCTATGTGCGCGAAGGGGCGACAAACGGCGAATGGAGCATTTACACCTCGTCCGTCAATTGCGAAAAAAAGCCCGAAAATGCAGAGCTTTATATTTTCGGCGCAGAATATTTCAGAGTGTATATCGGGGGAAAATTCTGTACGGAATATTCAATCCGTTCGTATATTTTCCGCCGTGCATACGAGGTGCTTGACGTCACCGATTATCTTTCGGAGGGGAACAACGATATAATCGTCGTTGCGTGCGAAACCGGCGAGGAAAAACGCTCCGGATTTTCGCTTGAGCTTTCTGTCGACGGCGAATTTGCGTCGCTTTCGTGGAAGACAAGACCGTATAAAGCCGTAATTGCCCCGATGACCTATACTCTCTCAAATTACGCCGAGAATTTCGATGCCGCGCTTGACGACGTCTTTTCTCCGTCCGACAGTGTTCATTCCGGCAATATAAAAACCGCCGTTGCCGTTTCGGAGCCGTTTGCGGAGCTTGTTCAGAGCAGACAAAAGGCGCAGACGAGAACGGTTTACAGTCCGCATGCAGTCATAGCGGCGGAAGCCTTTTCCGATGAAAAGGGATATGAAACCGACCTCTGCGGCGACGGAAATTACTGTATTTTTGCAAGCAACATAATTTGTGCAGAGGATTGCGGAATAATTGTCCGTGCGATAGGCGCAAGGGGCGTCTGCATAGACGGAGAGGACATAAAAACAGACGAAAAAATTATTCTTTCGGCAGGAAGCCATCTTATAACCGTGCTTTCCGAATGGACCGTATCAATCAGAATTTGCGGAGAAGGCTTTGAAATTGTCTCTCCCATCGGCGGGAAATGGGCGCTTTGCAGAGTGGCAAAAGAAAAGAGGGGTATGGTTTACCCTTGGAACGAGCCGAAAAAAACAGTCGTCGTGCCGGATGAAGTGCTGAAAATACTTCACACAAAGGATTTTGAAAGTCTGCCGGAGACGAGAATAGTTGCAAATGTTGCTCCCGTTTCGCTTTTGAGCAAAATAAAAATGAGAGAATATATATCCGTTTCGGACGGCTTCTGCGACAAAAAACTCGCAAGCGCCTCGCCTCGCACGGAGCTTGCGGAGCCACGCGGGATTACAAATCCGGACGGAGCGCACTCGGGCGGAGCAACGGTCATTTCGCCGTCGGCGCTCGGCGCAGAGCTTATTCTTGATTACGGTTCTGAAAGGGTCGGCCTTGTCGGCTTTGACGTAACCGCTCCGCAGGGCACCGAAATAGGGTTTATGACGTTTGAAATGATAACCGAAAGCGGTATCAGATATATGGGAACAGGCTCGTGCGGCAGTGTTATGTGCGCGGAGGGAAGAACGCATTTCCTTTCAAACAGAAAGAGGGGCTTTCGTTATCTTGCGCTGTATTTTCCGCCGTGCGAGAGCGAGATAAAGCTGTATTCCGCGGATATGACCGAAACCCGTTATCCGGCGGAGCCGGCGGGAGATTTCGTTTCCGATGACAAGCGTCTCTGCGATATTTATAAAATTTCCGTCGATACGGCAAAAAGCTGTATGCTGGATTCGTATGTTGACTGCCCCGGCTGTGAACAGAATGTTTGGGTTGGTGACGCGGCGGTCACGGCGGAGGTCAATATGACGTGCTTCGGGGAACGTGAGTTCGATGAAAGATACCTTGATATGATAGGCGATTCTACGAATGACGGCGTTCGCCGTGTTTACAGGACGAACAATCCTCGCTTTCTTGCAAAGAAAAACATAGTCTGCGCCTGCTTTCCGACGTTCCCCGAGGGCGGAATACCGATATGGTCGCTTTCGTGGGCAGAGCAGGTTGTAAGTCACTTTATGCATTTCGGAAAAGGCGAAAATACGGAGAAGAACCTCCGCGACCTTGACGAGTGCTTCAATCGATTCTTTATTCAGACAAATGACAGAGGACTTCTTTCGATAGACGGTGCGTGGAATCTCATAGAGTGGGCTGACAATGACCTTATGCCTTGCGGCGAGGTAACGGCGAACAATATGATGCTTTCCGGTGCGCTTGCGTCGGCGGCGAAAATGCACGAGCTTATCGGAAATGCGGAAAAGGCGGAATTTTACAGAGAAAAAAGCCTCGCCTATCGTGACGCCGTAAACGCTTATTGCTGGGACGAGAGCGAGCACGCCTATGTCGACACCGTTCGCGACGAATATGCGTACAAGGAGTACGTCCGCTTCTGCACCGAAAAAGGCAGGGAAATACTCTCTTTTGACGACTATACGTCGCTTTCGAGGGTCAGTGCGCAGACCAATACCTTTGCATTGCTTTATGACTGCGCGGACGGCGAGCGGGCAGGATACTGCAAGAAAATATTGCTTGACTCCGTAAAGGACGGGAATTATGTTTCCGGTACGCCTGCAAACGTAATGCCCAATCAAAGGAAAACGCTCGTCGGGATAGGCACGCC
This sequence comes from Eubacteriales bacterium, assembly GCA_018383975.1. Classification (GTDB taxonomy): domain Bacteria; phylum Bacillota; class Clostridia; order Oscillospirales; family CAG-272; genus CAG-841. Next base: position 12,109 of record JAHAZT010000026.1, read on the forward strand.
GTTTTTCCTTTACTATACGCTCCGCACGCTTTATAAGCTCGGTTTTTATGACATTGCACTCGGAGTTATCCGTCGTGACTGGGGCGCAATGATTGACGACGGACTCAAAAACTGCGTTGAGGCGTTCCGTATGAAAAACGGTGAATGGGGGAGAAGTGCGGCACACGCATGGAGCGCGTCGCCGGCGGTATTCATAACGGAGGAGGTGCTCGGCATAAAGCCCGTAAAGCCGGCATATACGGAATTTACGGTTGCGCCGCACCCATGCGGAATAACAAAAGCATACGGTCATGTTCCGACGCCGTACGGCGATATCCAGATAAAATGGACAGTTGACGAAAACGGAGAAACGGATATCGTTTGTCACGCTCCGGCGGAATGTAAAAGGGTTGAAAAATAAAACAAAAAAACTCTTCGGCAGACAGCCGAAGAGTTTTTGTCTTTCAATGAAATTCCGGTATTTTTCCGCTTATTCTGTCGTCGAAATATCTGCCGACTTCGTAAACCATGTGCAGAGCGGGAATCATCAGCTCATATGGCTTGAAAAGCTCGATTATCATATTCGCCGTTTCAAAGCTGAGTGCGCCGTTATAGCCGCAGTCCTTCAAGCCGGTTATAAATCTTTCCCAACCGACAACGCCGATATAGGGGCAGACGTGCGAATCCTGCGTGCAGCTTACATCGTGAATGTGAAGCGTAACAAGTCTGTCGCCGAGCTGCTCCATGGCGAATGCGGGGTCGAGTCCGAGAAGATTGAGGTGGCCTGTGTCCAGGCAGAAGCCGAAGAGCTTTTCGCCTGCGATTTCGTTGAGCTTATCAATATAAACGCAAGCCTCCGGAATGTCGGAGCAGATAGCGGAATATATCTTTTTCGTTATCCAGTCCTGCCCCCACATATTTTCAAGGCAGCAGGTGACGCCGTATTTTTTGAGGCTCGGAATGAGTGCCGTGTACATATCCATCGACCACTGCCATTCCTCGCTGCGCCTTGTCGGATATCTTGCGCTGCCGTTGAAGGCGGGATGAACGACGAGAATTTTACATCTCACTCTTCCGCATATTTCAACAGACACCTTGAGTGCTTCAAGGATTGTCTTGTTTGCTTCCGGTTTGTCTTTTATATATGATGGGAACGGCGCATGACACTGATGAATTTCAATCCCGTGTTTTTTGCTTGACGCAATCATATCTTCGATAAGAGCTTCTTTTTTTGCCTCATCTGTGAAGATATCGGGAATTTTGCACTCAATCATATCGTTATAGGTGCAGTATGAGTCAAAATTGAAGTCGACGCCGTCAAATCCTGCCGCCTTGATGATTTCAAAGCCCTTGTCGACTCCGTATCTGGGAACCATGGGGTTTGTCTGAACGCAGATTTTCATTTTTATCTCCTTTGACTTGTTTATTTTAAGGGGAAGAGCTTATCGCAGACTTCGTCAAGCTCGCCGAGATCCCAAAGAAGTCTTGACCCGATGTATTTGTCTCTTATGTCCTTTGTGATAAGGAAGGCGTTTCTCTCCGCCTCTTTTGTTACGTTTATTTCTTCGACGGTTGTCGGTGCGCCGGCAATTTTCAGCATAGCCGTCACCGCTTCCGATGAGGGCAGTGTATCTATGACGGCGAGAATTTCATCCCATTTTTCAATTATAACGTCAAGACGCTTCGCGTGCGCTCCGACATCATATTTATGCTCCTTTGCCTCGTTTGCAACCATTGCGTCGGCACCCTTGCCGAGGTTCGCATAAAGGAATTTTTTCCATTCTTCATAATTGAAATTCTTTGCGTAAGCAAGGGCCTTTTCCTTGTCCGGCTTGATTTTCTTTATCTCCTCGTAAACAAGGAGAGAATCTATTGTGCCTATGCCGCACTGGATTCCGTGAAAATCAAAGGGCGTACCGAATTCAACACCGCGCATATCCCAGACGTGGGAAAAATAATGCTCCATTCCCGAAACGGGACGTGATACAAGGGCATAGTTTGCGGCTATGCCGGAGAGAACCATTCCCTCCATTATGGAGCTTATCGCTTCTTTGTCGCGGCTCTGAACTCCGCCGATGTTTTTCACAACCTTGTCCAGCGCTTCTGTTATAAGTCCCGCGATTTCGTCGCAGTAATATTCGCCGTTGATTATATGAGAAATGCGCCATTCGCATATGCTTATGTATTTTGCAATCATATCGCCTATGCCGGACTGAATCATCCTCATCGGAGCTTTGCAGAGGACATCGAGGTCACCTATAACGACGTCGGGGCAATGACTGTCAACCGAGACTTTCAGATTGTCTCTGATGACGGACGAGGTTCCGGAGCCGTAGCCGTCCATAGAGGGCGCCGTGCCGACTATGATCGACGGGATGTGTGCCGTTTCGGCTATGATTTTGCCTATATCGTTTATAACGCCGCTGCCTATGCAGACGAGAAGATTGCAGGACGCATCGTAATGTAACAGCACCGAGCCGACAGCGTGTTCGTCCGGCTCTATGCGCTCTTTGCCCATGACGTAAAGCGAATAGGGAAGACCGCTCTTTTTGATTTCGGCGATGACCGCATCTCCCGCAGCATCATACGTGTTTTCATCCGCAAGGACGAAAGCCTTTTTGCAGCCGTATTTTTCGAGCATCGACGGTATATTCGATATCGCGCCCGAAGAGATAAATACGTCTTTTATTTTTGCATCGTGATGGCGACCGCATTTGCAGTCAAAGCTGCCGCGCTCAAGAAGCTCTGTTATTCTTTGCTTTTCCATTTCAGTTTCCTCCGTGGATTTTATATTCGCCTTATTATATTACAGATAAAAGATTTTTTCAATATGTTTGTGTAAACAAATATAAAAAAGGCTCCCCAAAAGGGAGCCTTTCGTTTCGCTTGTGTGCTTAGTTGAGTTCTGCGAAATACTTGATTGTACGAACCATCTGGCTTGTATAGGAGTTTTCATTGTCGTACCAAGAAACTACCTGAACCTGATATGTGTCGTCGTCAATCTTTGAAACCATTGTCTGAGTTGCATCGAAGAGAGAACCGAATCTCATACCGATAACGTCGGAGGAGACGATGGGGTCTTCGTTGTAACCGAAGGAAGCGGAAGAAGCAGCCTTCATAGCGGCGTTGATGCCGTCCTTTGTTACGTCCTTGCCCTTGACAACAGCCGTAAGAATTGTTGTGGAGCCTGTCGGAACGGGAACTCTCTGTGCGGAGCCTATGAGCTTGCCGTTGAGTTCGGGGATAACGAGGCCGATAGCCTTAGCCGCGCCTGTGGAGTTGGGAACGATGTTTGCCGCACCTGCTCTTGCTCTTCTGAGGTCGCCCTTTCTGTGAGGACCGTCAAGAATCATCTGGTCGCCCGTGTAAGCGTGGATAGTGCTCATGATGCCGCTCTGGATGGGAGCGTAATCGTTGAGAGCCTTAGCCATGGGAGCGAGGCAGTTTGTCGTGCAGGAAGCAGCGGAAATGATTGTATCGTCTTTTGTAAGAGTGTTTTCGTTTACGCTGAATACGATTGTGGGAAGGTCATTGCCTGCGGGAGCGGAGATAACGACTTTCTTTGCGCCTGCGTCGATATGAGCCTGAGATTTAGCCTTTGAGCAATAGAAGCCCGTGCATTCGAGAACTACGTCAACGTCGAGAGCCTTCCAGGGAAGGTCCTGAGCCTTGGGCATAGCATAGATTGTGATTTCCTTGCCGTCTACCGTGATGGAGCCGGGGGTAACAACTGTCTTGCCGTCCTCTGCGAGTACGGGTTCCTTTGAAGAAACCGTGTGTGTGTTTTCGCCGATTTTGCCGCAGTATCCGCCCTGAGCCGTGTCATACTTGAGAAGATGAGCGAGCATCGCGGGGCTTGTGAGGTCGTTGATGGCTACTATTTCGTAACCCTCCGCGCCGAACATCTGTCTGAAAGCGAGACGACCGATTCTGCCGAAACCGTTGATAGCAACTTTTACTGCCATGATAAAAATCCTCCGTGAAAATTTAGATTTTTCTTGAAATTGCTGTGGAAATACATTTCCATACACCTCTATTCTAACTTAAAGCCGCGAGTTTTACAATAGAAAAAAGAAAAAAAGTTCAGGATTTTTCAATCTTTACAAAGCGGACATACTTTCCGGACGCATTTTTGGCGATATTTTCTGCCGGCAGGGCATATAATATACAAATATCACACACAAAATGACGGAAAATAACACCGTCACGGGAGGGAAATATGGGGTGCAGTATAAACAGTCTGAGAGATAAAGAGGTTATAAACGTTTGCGACGGGCGGCGGCTCGGATATATTTTCGACGTCGAGATAAACGCCGCGCTCGGCTCGGTGACGGCGATAGTCGTCCTTTTCGATTGCCGCGTGTTCGGCTTCGGCAAATGCGAGGAGCTTATAATTCCATGGGACAAAATACAGTGCTTCGGGGAGGACGCAGTGCTTGTCAGCGTCAGCCCCGAGCTTTACGAAAAATTCGCCTGCAAAAACAAAAAGAAAAAATAAATTTGCTTTAATGACGGGGATAAACGACGATACGGACGCTGCCGTCGGGATTGTATTCGGTTTTCCTTATATAACTTTCGCCATAGTCTTTACCGGGGTATTCAAGCACATAATCGAGCGCACCGGCTTTGTAGTGGCGCGTAAATGTCTTGAATCCGTTTTCGTTGTATTCGTATGTGGAAGAGCTGACTTCGGCGCCTCTGCGGTCATAATTTGTCTCTTTCGTTTTTCTGCCGTTTGAATTATATTCGCACACGGTGTATGAGCTTATGTTCGTGCCGATATATCTGTATGATACGGAAGATTTGATCTTTTCGCCGGAATATTCCGTTGTGCTCCAAAGGACGCCTTCCCAGCTGTATTCGCTTTCTTTTCTTCCGCCTTCGGTGTATTCGATTACGTAGTATTTTTTCAGCGAGCCGTCCGACAAAATCGTGCTGCGGCGGATGACTCTGCCGTTTTCGTCATATTCGTATGTCATTGAAGCGCCTGGAATCGCTATGTCCTTCAGCAGCTTGCCGTTTTCGTCGTATTCATATTTATGATGATATGTTTCCTCGCCGTTAAGCGCATCATAACGGATTTCTTCGGTAAGAGTCGAATCATCCTCAACGCCCGTGCCGAGATAGGCTCTGTACCTGGATTTTTTGCCGTCCGTATCGTATAGCGTTTCGGAGATTACATAGCCCTTTTCGTTGTATTCGTATTCGGAGCTTATGGTTCCGTCGTCTCTGTAATAAACGGTTTTTTGAGGATGGCTGCTTTCGACGGCTTCTTTTGTGAAAGGCACTGTGGTTCCGTCATTTTCTTTTGTTGTGGTTTCGGGAGATTTTTCATTGCTTGAGGTGCTTACGGTGAGCACGGGCAGGGCGGTATGCTTGTCTTCACACGCCGTGATAAAAATCACCGCAAAAATCATAAGTGCCGCGAGCAAAAGAGTGATTGATTTTTTCATATGGCATTCTCCTTTTTGTAAAACGGTTGTAAGCGTGTATTTATTTTATCGTATTTCGCCGATAAAGTCAATATAACTTTCGGTTTCTTTATCCGGTTTTTCGGTCGCGGGAGAACAGACAAAAAATATAACGCAAAAAATGAAAAAAACTCTTGCAATGGGCGAAAATATATGATATAATCAATTGGTTTTCGGAGAAATGACAGCCGGAAATCAATATCACACACGAACGGCAAGCGTCGGTTGCCCGAAAGGGTGCGCTTCTGACTGCTTTTCGTGGTGGAAAAAACCAAAATACAAAGGAGAAAGAAAAATGTCAGTAATCACACTCAAACAACTGCTTGAAGCAGGCGTACACTTCGGTCACTTCACAAGAAGATGGAACCCCAAAATGGCTGAGTACATCTTCACGGAGAGAAACGGTATTTATATTATCGACCTCCAGAAGAGCGTTGCAAAGCTCGAAGAAGCTTACAACTTCGTAAAGGAAACCTCCGCAAACGGCGGAACACTCCTCTTCGTAGGCACGAAGAAGCAGGCTGCGGATGCTATCAAAGAAGAAGCAGAGCGCTGCGGAATGTACTATGTAAACACACGTTGGCTCGGCGGTATGCTCACAAACTATAAGACAATCCAGAAGAGCATCGCTCGTCTTGCCGCTCTTGAAAAGATGCAGGATGACGGAACCTTCGCACTTCTTCCCAAAAAGGAAGTTGCGGCGCTCACAAAAGAGATGGAAGACCTTGAAAGAAACATCGGCGGTATCAAGACGATGCCCGGACTTCCTTCCGCTGTATTCATAGTTGACCCCCGCAAGGAACACAACGCCGTTCTCGAAGCAAAGAAGCTCGGCATTCCGGTTGTTGCAATCGTTGATACGAACTGCGACCCCGACGACGCAGATTACGTTATCCCCGGAAACGACGACGCTATCCGCGCTATCAAGCTCATCTCTTCTGTTCTCGCAGACGCCGTTATCGAAGGCAAGCAGGGCGAACAGAACGCTCCCGCAGCAGAAGAAGCAACAGACGCTGAATAATTAAAATTACGGAGGAATATAAAATGGCAGTAACTATTACCGCCGCAATGGTCGGCGAGCTCAAAAACAAGACAGGCGCAGGCCTTATGGACTGCAAGCGCGCTCTCGTTGAAACAAACGGAGATCAGGACGCCGCTATCGTTATCCTTCGTGAGAAGGGACTTGCCGCAGCAGCCAAAAAGGCAGACAGAATCGCGGCAGACGGCGTTGTTGATATAATGAAGGAAGGCGACTCCGTCGCTATGGTTGAGGTCAACTCCGAGACAGACTTCGTTGCAAAGAACGATAAGTTTGTTGAATTCGTTCGCGGCGTTCTCCGCACAATCCTTGCAAACCGTCCCGCAAACATGGACGAGCTTAACGCGTGCAAGTTCGACGGCACCGACTTCACGGTTGCGGACACGGTTAAAGAGCAGATTTCCATTATCAAAGAGAAGATTGATATCCGCCGCTTCGTTATAGTTGACGGACTCACAAGCACATATATTCACGGCAAGGGCAATACGGGCGTTATCGTTAAGTTTGAGGCTGACGACGCCGCAAAGAACAACCCCGGCTTTGCTGAATTCGCAAAGAACATCGCTCTCCAGGTCGGCGCTTATCCGACACCCTATCTTGACAAGGAATCCGTTCCCGCTTCCGTTATCGCAGAGGAGCAGAAGATTGTTGAAGAGCAGATAAAGAACGACCCCAAGAACGCAAACAAGCCCGCAAATGTTATCGAAAAGATGGCAATCGGCAAGCTCGGCAAGTTCTATGAGCAGAACTGCCTCCTTGAAATGGGCTATGTAAAAGACGACGCTATGTCGGTCGGCAAATATGTCGAAACAACGGCAAAGCAGTTCGGCGGCAAGATTGCCGTTGTCGGCTTTGAGCGTTACGAAAAGGGCGAGGGCATTACAAAGAGAGAAGACAACCTCGACGAAGAAGTTGCAAAGATGCTCGCAAAGAAATAAGAAAACAAGATATAAAAAAGCGTGCCGCAGGCGCGCTTTTTTGTTTTTTCGGCAGATGACGCGGGCGGCGGGAAAAAGAAAAACGCCCCGAAGGGCGTTTTGCGTCATCTTATATCAACGACGATTTTCTTTCCGCCGGAAGCGGCGGTTTTCATAATCTGGCGTATAGCCTGCGCTATTCTGCCGTGCTTGCCTATAACCTTGCCCATATCGTCGGGCGCAACGGAAAGCTCAAGTGTGATGGCACCGGAGGTGCTTTCTTTTTCCGTCACACGGACTTCGTCCGGATTATCAACGATAGCGCGGGCGATATTCGCAAGAGCTTCTTTGTAATCAATCATTTCCGACACCCCGAATTTATTCGGTCATGCCGGCCTTTTTAAGAAGCGACTTAACTGTTTCCGTGGGCTGAGCGCCGTTCTTTATCCACGCCTGAGCCTTTTCAACGTCAATCTTTATCTCAACGGGATTTGTTGTGGGGTTGTAGTGACCGAGCTCTTCGATGAATCTGCCGTCGCGGGGATAGCGAGAGTCTGCAACTACTACGCGATAGAAGGGAGCTTTCTTTGCGCCCATTCTTTTAAGTCTGATTTTAACTGCCATTTTTGGTTTCCTCCGAAAAATATAATATTAAAAATTTTTTATAAAAATCATCGCAGGCGTTCTGCCGCCAATGAATTTATACTGATTTAATTAAAATCCGAACGGATTTTTTCCGAAACGTCCTTTGCCGAAGCCTTTTCCGCCGGCAAACTGTTTCATCAATTTGCATGTCTGCTCGTATTGCTTGAGCACCTTGTTTATTTCTTCAACCGACGTTCCCGATCCCATCGCTATGCGCTTTTTGCGCGACGAATTGAGTATTTCGGGTTTTTCGCGTTCAGCGGGAGTCATAGAGAGAATTATTGCCTCCATATGAGTCATCGCTTTTTCGTCAATTTTTGCGTCCTTCAGCGCGGCGGAATTCATTCCGGGCATCATTGCGGCAATCGACTCAAGCGACCCCATGTTTTTCAGCTGACCCATCTGGTCGAGATAGTCTGTAAGAGTGAATCTTGATTTGCGGAGCTTTTCTTCAAGCTCTGCGGCTTTCTTTTCGTCAAATGACTGCTGAGCCTTTTCAATCAGGGTAAGCACGTCGCCCATGCCGAGAATTCTCTGCGCCATTCTGTCCGGATAGAAGGGCTCGATTTCGCTGAGCTTTTCGCCCGTGCCGATGAACTTTATCGGCTTTCCCGTAACATACTTTACGGAAAGCGCGGCGCCGCCTCGCGTATCGCCGTCCAGCTTTGTCATTATGACGCCCGTTATATCAAGCATTTCGTCAAACGTTTTCGCAACGTTTACGGCGTTCTGACCGGTCATAGAGTCGACGACGAGGAGAATTTCGGAGGGTGAAACGGCTTTTTTCATCTGTTTCAGCTCGTCCATCATTTCTTCGTCTATCTGAAGTCTGCCTGCGGTATCTATGATGACAAGGTCGAGGAGGTTTTTCTTTGCGTATTCAACTGCGTGTTCCGCGATTTTTACAGGACTCTTTGAGCCGTCCTCGGAATACACGGGAACGCCGACCTGCTCTCCGACAACTTTAAGTTGTTGAATTGCGGCGGGACGGTAAACGTCGCATGCGGCGAGAAGCGGATTTTTGCCCTGCTTTTTCATATAAGCGGCGAGCTTTGCGGAATGGGTTGTCTTGCCCGCACCCTGAAGTCCCGCCATCATGACGACTGTCGGGGGTTTCGGCGAAATTATGAGCTTTGACTGCGTCGAGCCCATAAGAGCCGTAAGCTCTTCGTCCACTATTTTAACTATCTGCTGTGACGGCACGAGGCTTTCAAGCACTTCGCTGCCGACGGCGCGCTCCGTCACCTTTGCGACAAAGTCCTTGACGACGGAAAAGTTTACGTCGGCTTCGAGAAGCGCCATCTTGACTGCGCGCATACCCTCGCGGACGTCTTTTTCCGTCAGTTTGCCTTTGCTTCTGAATTTTTTGAGAGCCGCAGACAGCTTTTCGGAAAGTCCGGAAAACATTTATTTGCCCTCCTTTATCATAATTTCAACATATCGAGTGTTTCTTCGGCAAGCCGGATATTTCCGCTCGCCAGCGCATTTTTTGCGATTGAGAGAAGCCTTTCCGTTTCGGAAAATTTCTTTTTCAGTCCGAGCTTTTCTTCGCAATCGCGGAGCAGCTTTTCGGCGCGGACGATGTTGTCTCTCACGCCCTGACGGGTCATTTTCATTATCTCCGCTATCTCGGAGAGGGAAAGGTCGTCGCAATAATAATATTCAAAGGCGTCCTTTTCGTTTGCGGAAAGCAGACCGCCGTATATATCGAAAAGTATCGTGAGCGACAGGTCTTTTTCAGCCACGGGAGCCTCCTTTCAAGCTGTAAAGCAAAATGCTTTACACAGTATATCACCGGTAAAGCATTTTGTCAAGTATTATTTGATATTTTTTCTTTTGTTCCAAACGATATAGTCCTTTGTCGGATAATCCGCATTAAGTGACTCCGAATGGAAAACGGTGTCCGCAAAGAATTCAAAGCCACATTTTTCGATTACGCGGCGTGACGGGTCGTTTCCGACAAAATGTCCGGCGGAAACGGCGTCGAGGTTCAGCTCGTCAAAGCAATAGCAGATGACGGCTTTCACGGCTTCCGTCATAAGTCCTTTGCCCCAGAAATCCTTTGCGAGAACAAAACCGATTTCTTTTATGTTCACGTCCGGAAAGCGCGATACGGTCACCTCGTCCGGATCTTTAATTCCTACGCTGCCGATGACCTTTCCGCTTTTTTTATCGACTATTGCGAAAACGTTCCTGCCTTCGATGAACATTGAAAGTATCCTGCGACTTTCTTCAATCGACTTATGGTGGCTACATCCGGCACATTCGCCGACGCCATCAACCTTTGCATAATCATAAAAGTCTGCAAGGTCGTCCTCACGGAAGCCCCTCAAAACAAGGCGATTTGTCTCTATTCTGACAGTGCCCGTGTCAACTTTAATTTCCATTGTGTTTTTCTCCTTTCTTTTTGATAGTCAGTCGTGCGGGATACCGCCCGATAAAAATTGCAATAAAAAGCGGCGAGACAAAAACGTCATCGCCGCGGTATTTCTTTTTGCGCGGAGGGTTATTTACCCCTTCTGCAAAAAAATACGACGGCGCAGACCCATAGAGTTCTGCTCAAAGCGGGGAGCGATTTCGCTGGTGAAACGTGTATTTACATGGAAAACCGTGTGTTTTTTCATAGCCTGTTCCGCTCCTTTTCCGAAAGTTCGTAAATTATAACACATTGGCAGGAATTTGTCAAGGATATTTTTTGCGTCATTGCTTTTTCAAATTGTGCCGTCGGTGTTGACTTGAAAGAAAAAATACTGTATAATATATAAAATACTATTTTGGAAAGTATGCGTTAAAAATATGGATAATAAATACAGAGCGAGAAAAATAACGGCGGAAGAAGCCGAAAGGCAAAAAGCCTGTGCCGAGAGAGTCAGAGAGAGAATAACGGCGGAAAGAAAAGCCGGAGAGAGACGGGCTTGCTGCGTCGTGACTTACGGCTGTCAGCAGAACGAGGCGGACGGTGAGCGAATTGCGGGAATGGCGCAGGAGATGGGCTATACGCTTACGGACACACCTGCGGAGGCAGACCTTATAGTAGTCAATACATGCGCGGTGCGCGACCACGCGGAGAAAAAAGCCCTTTCCGTTACGGGTGAATACAAGCATCTGAAGGCGAAAAACCCCGCGCTGAAGATCGGCGTTTGCGGGTGTATGGTTTCGCAACCGAAAATGGCGGAGAAGATAAAAATGAGTTATCCCTATGTTGATTTCACCTTCGGTACGGAGGCGCTGTGGGAGTTTCCGGAGATACTCTGCAACAACATTTTTTCGGGCAGGCGCAGCTTCACGGAGAACACCGGAGACGAGGTTATAAGCGAGGAAATTCCCGTCAGCAGAAAGAGCCGATTTGCCGCATGGGTCAGCATTATGTACGGCTGTAACAACTTCTGCACGTATTGCATAGTTCCTTATGTCCGCGGCAGAGAAAGAAGCCGCCGACCGGAGGAAATAATCAAAGAGGTTAAAGAGCTTGTCGAAAACGGCTATAAGGAAATTACTCTGCTCGGGCAGAACGTCAATTCCTACGGCACGGAATACGGAGTTGATTTTTCCGACCTGCTTTCGATGATATGCGGAATCGAAGGAGACTTTATCGTCAGATTTATGACAAGTCATCCGAAGGACGTTCCGGACAAGCTGATAAAAACGATTGCCGCAAATCCGAAGATTGAGCGTCATTTTCATTTGCCGGTGCAGTCCGGAAGCGACGGAATACTGAAAGCAATGAACAGAAAATATACCTCCGGAGCATATCTTGCGCTGACGGAAAAAATGAAAGCCGAAATACCAGACCTTGCGCTTTCGACGGATATAATCGTCGGTTTTCCCGGCGAAACTGAGGAGGATTTTGAAAAAACGCTTGATGTTATCCGCAGCGTCGGATACGATATGATGTTCCAGTTCATTTATTCAAAGCGGGACGGAACTCCTGCGGCAAAATCGGAAGAACAAGTGCCGGACGAAATAAAATCGGAACGTTTCCGGAGGCTGCTCTCCGTTCAGGAGCCGATTGCGGAGGCACTTTCGCAAAAGTATCTGGGAAAAACGATAAGAGTCCTCTGTGAGGGAAAAAGCAAGAATAATCCGGAAAAATACACCGGACGTGATACGAAAATGAAGATAGTCCTTTTTGACGGGGACGAAAGCATGACGGGAAAGTTCGTTGACATAAAGATAAACGAGGCTCACGCCTTCGCTCTCTACGGCGAAGCAATAAAATAAAGCGGGGTAAAAAATATGACACCGATGATGCAACAGTACTTTGAGATAAAGGAGAAGTACAAAGAATATATACTTATGTACCGTCTCGGCGATTTTTACGAGATGTTCTTTGACGACGCAAAAATCGCGGCAAAGGAGCTTGAGCTCGTCCTGACGGGGCGTGACTGCGGAGAGGAGGAGCGCGCGCCGATGTGCGGCGTGCCGTATCACGCAGTCGATGGATATATAGGCAAGCTTGTTTCGCACGGATACAAGGTTGCAATCTGCGAGCAGATGGAGGATCCATCGCTCGCAAAGGGAATAGTCAAGCGCGACGTCGTGCGCATTATTACGCCCGGAACGCTGACGGAGTCATCTCTGCTCGATGAGAAGAAAAATAACTACATATGCGCGGTATATCTCGGCGATGGGGCTGTCGGAGTCAGCTTTGCCGATATATCGACGGGCAGTCTTTCCGCAACGGAATTTTCCGGCAGCGATATGATGAGCAGGCTGTTCGGAGAGATGGGCGTGTATGCGCCGAGAGAGGTTGTCGTCAATACCGCCGCGAGCGGGCTCGGTGAGATTGAAACGTTTCTCCGCGAGCGGCTCGGCTGCACGATAAACGAAAATCAGGAAGCCCGTTTTTCCGGCGAAGACGCAAAGCGTGAGGCGCTTTCCCGCTTTGCCGGAGAGGCAGTTCCCGCAGAATTCAATGATGAAAACGACCCTGCGCTGAAGGCTGTCGGCGCGTTGATATCGTATGCGCTCGAAACGCAGAAAAACGACCTTTCAAATCTCCGCTCGCTGAATTTTTATCGCGAGGGACAGTATCTTGAAATGGATATAAACACGCGCAGAAATCTTGAAACGTGTGAGTCACAGCGCAGAGGCGAAAAGCACGGGACGCTGCTCTGGGTGCTTGACAGGACGAAAACCGCCGCAGGCGCAAGGCTTCTGAAAAATTATATAGACTTTCCGCTTTCAAATCCTTACGGTATAAATCGCCGTCAGAGTGCTGTTGCGGAGCTTTGCGGCGACGTTGTTCTCCGCGGCGAGCTTGAAAACGCGCTCAAAGGCGTGCTTGACCTTGAAAGAATAATGACGAGAGTCGTTTATGGGTCGGCAGGCGGCAGAGACCTGCGCGCTCTCGCGCAGACGACGGAAAAGCTCCCGCAGATAAAAGGGCTTCTTTCGTCGTGCGAATGTGAGGAGCTTGCTTCGATGTTTTCCGAGCTTGACACGCTTTCCGACGTTACGGAAACGATAAATGCGGCGATAGTTGACGACCCGCCGTTTTCCGTTCGCGAGGGAGGAATAATCCGCGACGGCTACAATGCCGATATAGATTATCTGCGCTCTGTAATATCCGATAGCAAGGGCTGGATTGAACGCATTGAAGAAGCGGAGAAAAAAGCGACTGGAATAAAAACGCTGAAAGTCGGATATAACAGGGTTTTCGGATACTATATAGAGGTTTCCAAATCGTTTATCGGCAGCGTTCCGGAAAGATTTATCAGAAAGCAGACGCTTGCAAACGGCGAACGCTACATAACGCAGGAGCTGAAGGATATGGAATCCCAGATGCTCGGTGCTTCGGACAAGATAACCGCGCTTGAATATCAGCTTTTCACGGAAGTGAGGCTGAAAATCGCGGAAAACGTGCACAGAATTCAGAAAACGGCATTTATTCTTGCAAAGCTGGATGTTTACCGTTCGCTTGCGGAGGTTGCGTGTCGCAACGGTTATTGCAGACCCGAAATTACATATGGCGACGAAATAATCATAAAAGACGGCAGACACCCCGTTGTCGAGCAGTTTGCAAAGGACTCTTATTTTGTCCCGAACGATACAAACCTTGACGGCGGAAAGAACCGTTTCATGCTGATAACAGGTCCGAATATGGCGGGAAAGTCGACATATATGCGTCAGACCGCGCTTATCTGCCTTATGGCGCAGATAGGATCGTTTGTTCCCGCAAGGGAGGCGAGGATAGGCGTAATCGACAAGCTGTTTACGCGCGTCGGTGCTTCTGACGACCTTGCGATGGGACAGTCGACCTTTATGCTCGAAATGAGCGAGGTTGCGTATATTCTTTCACACGCCACAAAGCGCAGCCTTATAATTTATGACGAAATCGGCAGGGGAACAAGCACCTTTGACGGAATGAGCATAGCGCGCGCCGTTGCCGAATATACTCTCGGCAAAAAAGTCGGTGCAAAAACGCTTTTCGCCACTCATTATCACGAGCTGACCGGTATGGAAAGTGAGTTTGAAGGCATTGTAAATTACAATATCGCGGCGAAGAAAAAGGGCGACGACATCGTTTTCCTGAGAAAGATAGTCCGCGGGGCGGCAGACGACAGCTACGGTATCGAGGTTGCCAAGCTCGCCGGCGTGCCGAAAGAGGTCACAAAGCGGGCAAAGGAAATTCTTGAAACGCTCGAAGCGGGCGGTATTCAGAAAAAAGAGCGGACAACCGAGCCGTCGGATGACGACTTCGCACTCAGCTTCGACAACATAAGCGAAAGCGAGGTTGCGGAAAAGCTGCGCGCGGTCGATATAAACACCCTGACACCGCTTGAAGCGATAAATCTTATATACGAACTGAAAAAAATGCTTTCCTGAAAGGATAAAAAATGTCCGAAATAAATGTTCTTGACATAAGCGTTGCCAATCTTATAGCGGCGGGGGAGGTCGTTGACAGACCCGCTTCCGCGCTTAAGGAGCTTTGCGAAAATTCAATAGACGCCGGCGCGAAAACGATTACTGCCGAAATCAAAAACGGCGGTATTGCCTTTATGCGCGTGACCGACGACGGCAAGGGAATGACGGGGGAGGACGCCGTCATTTGCGTGCGCCGTCACGCAACGAGCAAGATAAAAACGGCAAAAGACCTTTCGGCGGTTATGACGTTGGGCTTTCGCGGCGAGGCGCTTGCGGCGATAACGGCGGTCACCCACACGAGAATAATGACAAAACGTCGCGCCGACGCCTCCGGAACGGTCGTCACCGTTGACTACGGCAGGCTTGAAGGCGCAGAGGAGGGCGGCTTTCCGGACGGAACCACCGTCATCTGCGAGGGACTTTTCCGCACGACTCCCGCAAGACTGAAATTTCTCAAATCGGACTCGGCGGAGGTGGCGGCGTGTGCGTCCGTCATGGAAAAGCTGGCGCTCTCGCACCCCGAGGTTGCCTTCCGCTTTATTGCGGACGGTCAGCAAAGGTTTGCAACGTCCGGCGACGGAAAGCTGAAAAACGCCATATATTCCGTTTACGGAAGAGATTTTGCTTCAAAACTCTGCGAAATAGACTCAAAAAGCGGCGGAATATCCGTTTCGGGCTATGTCGGTACGCCGGATAACGTCAGAGGAAACCGCGCACTTCAGATATTTTTTATAAACAACCGCTGTGTGCGGAACATCAGCCTTACGTCCGCACTTGAAGCGGCGTTCAGATCATTTGCGCCGATAGGCAAATATCCCGTTTGCGTGCTTAATATCGGACTGCACGCGGCGTATGTTGACGTAAACATTCATCCTGCAAAGCTGGATGTTAAATTTTCGGATGAAAAGAGCATTTTTGACGCCGTGTATTACTCTGTTCGCGGTGCGCTTGAAAGAAGTCTGAAAAACCCTTCGTTTTCGCCGAAAAATCCGTCGCCGATGACGGAGGAAAAGCTGAAAATAATATCGGCTTTTGTGTCTCCCGACGCGCCGAAGCACGAGCAGACGAAAATCGATATGCCGTTTGAGGCGAAATATCGCCCATACGTCCCGACGGAAAAGCCGACGGACAAGACGGAAAGCGGGGAATTTGCGCCGGTTGTGTTGCCGAAGAAGGTAGCTTCGCCCGATGTTTTTGACACTCCGAAGGCGGAAGAGGAGCTTCCGAAAATAAACGCGAGCACGGACGCAAAGCTGACAGGCTTTGAGCCGAAGCCCGTTCCCGAATACAGAATACTCGGAGAAGCGTTTGATTGTTACGTTATAATCGAGGAGGGAGAAAGGCTGTTTCTCCTTGACAAGCACGCTGCGCACGAAAGAATAAACTTTGAAAAAATGAAGGCGGCGATATCCGGTCTGAAGCCCGAAACGCAGCTTCTTATGATAGAAGAAAAATTTACGCTTTCTCCGCAGGAGAGAGAGGCGTGCGAAAAATACAAAAAGGAAATATCCGATATGGGATTTGACTTTTCCATAGAGGATAAGGGCGTGATTTTACGCGGAGTCCCGTGCGATTTTGAGCTTTCCGAAGGAAGAACGTTCTTCTTCTCGCTTATAACGTCGCTCACAGAAAGCGAGGGAGGACTCTATGCGGACGGCAAAAACTATTTTGAACGCGCACTTTATCAGAGCGCATGCAAGGCGTCTGTCAAGGCGGGGAGAAAATATGACGATGCACACGTCCGCTGGATATGCGACAATTTCTTCCGATACGACTGTATCCGGCGTTGTCCGCACGGCAGACCCGTTGCATACGAGATGACCAAGCGTGAGCTTGATACAAGGTTCGGCAGAATAAAATAAAAGAACGGAGAAAAGAAATGTTCAAGGTTATAAAAAAGGACGGCGCTGCAAGACGCGGCGTGTTTGAGTCCGTACACGGTACGGCGCAGACTCCCGTGTTTATGAATGTCGGCACGGCTGCTGCCATAAAGGGCGGCGTCGCAACCGAGGATCTTTACGAGCTGGGCTGTCAGATAGAGCTTTCAAACACATATCATCTGCACCTGCGCCCAGGCGACGACGTTATATACAAAATGGGCGGTATACGCAAATTTTTCAATTGGGAGCGCCCCGTGCTTACTGACAGCGGCGGCTTTCAGGTGTTTTCGCTTTCGCAGCTGCGCAAGATAACGGAGGAGGGCGTCAGTTTTGCTTCTCATATCGACGGCAGGCGTATCTTTATGGGTCCGGAGGAGTCGATGAGAATACAATCGCACCTTGCGTCGACCGTTGCAATGGCTTTTGACGAATGCATCGAAAATCCTTCGCCTTATGATTACGTCAGGAATTCCATAGAAAGAACGACCCGCTGGCTTTACCGTTGCAAGGCGGAAATGGACAGGCTCAATTCTCTTGAAGATACAATAAATCCCCATCAGATGCTTTTCGGAATAAATCAGGGCGGAACATATCCGGATCTGCGCATAGAGCATATGAAGGCGATACGCGAGCTGGATCTCGACGGGTATGCCATCGGCGGTCTTGCCGTCGGCGAGGAGGCGCCCGTTATGTATGACATAATCGAGCACGTCGAGCCGCATATGCCGGAGGATAAGCCGCGCTATCTTATGGGCGTCGGCACGCCGATAAACATTCTTGAAGCGGTCTACCGCGGAGTTGACTTTTTCGATTGCGTAATGCCTTCGAGAAACGCCCGTCACGGCTTTATTTTCACATGGAACGGCACCATGAACTTAAATAACAACAAGTATCAGTGCGACCCGCTCCCGATAGACGAAAATTGCGGCTGTCCCGCATGCAGACTGCACAGCAGAAGCTATATCCGTCACCTTCTCAAGGCGGACGAAATGCTCGGCATGCGTCTTGCCGTTATGCATAACCTGTATTTCTATAACGACCTTATGCAGAAAATACGCGACGCCATCGATGCCGGCGAATACGAGGCGTTTTACAGAAAATACAGAGAAATTCTCGGCAGGAGAATATAATTCTTACACACGGATAAATCGGAGAAAAGAAAATGAGAAAAACGAAAATAGTTTGCACAATCGGCCCCGCCAGCAGTGACGAGAAGGTGTTTACGGAGATGTGTCTTGCGGGAATGAACGTTGCAAGACTCAACTTCTCGCACGGCACGCATGAAGAGCATCAGGAAAAGATCGATATGATAAAAAGGGTGCGCGAAAAGCTGGGACTTCCTATTGCAATAATGCTTGACACAAAGGGTCCCGAATACAGAATAAAGACTTTCAAAAATTCGAGGGTAAACGTTGCCGACGGCTCGGTTTTCACGTTTACGTCACGCGAGGTTGAAGGGGATGAGCATATTGTTTCCGTCAGCTACGGCAATCTTGCCCGCGACCTTTCCGTCGGCGACAGGATACTTGTCAACAACGGACTTGTTATCTTTGAGGTTACGGAAATCAAGGGCGAGGACGTTATCTGCAAAACGATAGTCGGCGGAGAGCTTTCAAACAGAAAGAGTATGAGCTTTCCGAACAAGGTGCTTAAAAATCAGATATATCTCAGCAAACAGGACAAGGACGACCTGCTTTTCGGAATTAAGAACGGGGTCAGCTTTATTGCGGCGTCGTTTGTGTCAAGAAAGCAGGATCTTATCGACCTGAAAACCTTCCTTCGCGAAAACGGCGGCGAAAAAATTGATATAATCGCTAAGATTGAAAATCAGACGGGAATTGACAATATCGAGGAGATATGCAGCGAATGCGACGGCATTATGATAGGCAGAGGCGATCTCGGGGTTGAAATACCGTTTACGGAGCTTCCCGCCGTTCAGAAATATATCATTACAAAATGTCGCCTGCTCGGAAAGAGAGTTATCACGGCTACGGAAATGCTTGAGTCGATGATACACAATCCCCGTCCGACGAGGGCGGAAATTTCAGACGTTGCAAACGCTGTTTACGACGGTTCGAGCGCGGTTATGCTCTCGGGCGAATCGGCAACCGGGAAATATCCCGTTCAGGCTGTAAAGACGATGGCGGAGATAGCGGAGGAAACGGAAAAGCATATAGACTATGCAAGTCGTTTCCGCGCGAGCGAGTTCAAAATAAAGAACCTCGTTGACGCCATTTCTCATGCCACATGCGGCATGGCGATTGACATCGGCGCAAAGGCGATAGTCGTTTCTTCAATGTCGGGAATGACGGTGCGGATGGTGTCCCGTTTCCGCGCCCCGACGGATATAATCGGCATGGCGACGACGAAGGACGTATGGTATAAGCTGGCGCTCTCATGGGGCGTTACGCCGGTTATGAGCCGTCATTTTGACTCAACGGACGTGCTTTTTTACCACGCAATGCAGACGGCGCAGAAGCAGATGAACCTGAAATCCGGCGACAGAATCGTCCTCACCGGCGGAATGACAAACGGAAAATCCGGAAATACAAACCTCATAAAGGTTGAAACGATAGGCGATATTGACTGAAAGGAGCGTTTATGCTCATAAGAAACGACATTCCGATACTTGAATTTGACGAAGCGAAGGACGCTGCAATAAACCCCTGTGATATTGCAAAATATACGGGGCAGATCGGTTGCGAAAGGCTTGTGATCACCTTTTTCGGAGAGGTCATAGAGGAGCTTCTTTCGGACGGGAAAATCGAAAAAATCAAAACCGTAATCGGCGAAAATCCTTATGTCATCTATAAATTCAGGGATTGTGACGTTCTTATCATGCATGGCGATCTCGGCTGTCCCGCAATGGGCGGAGAGCTTGAGGAGCTTATCGCCATGGGCGTGAAAAAGGTTATGTTCTGCGGCGGAGGAGGCGTGCTTGACAGGGAGACCTGCGTCGGTCATTTTCTTGTTGTTGAAGGCGCGATACGTGATGACGGATTTTCATATCATTACATTCCGGCTTCGCGGATAGTATATACGGAAAAAGACACGAGAAAGCTCATCTGCGATTATCTTTCGGAGCGGGGAATTCCTCATTCGGAGGGGCTTGTCTGGACGACGGACGCGTTCTTCCGCGAAACGAGGGACAGAATCCGCGCACGCAGGGAGGAAGGCGCAAAAATCGTTGAAATGGAGCAGGCGGGATGCATAGCCGTCACACAGTTCCGCGGAGTCGGTTACGGCGCCATAATCTACGGCGGAGATGATATCTCGGGCGACGGCTGGGACAATCGCAGCTGGCGCAGCAGAGACGATATAAGACGCGGGCTTGTCGATATTTGCAGAGAAATTGTGCTTATGATGTAATCAAAATCGGGCGGCGGAACGCAAAAAGCGTTCTGCCGCCGTTGAGTCTCCTCCGCAAAATAAAAAAGTATTAAGTTTTGGAAAAATCATATTGCATAAATAAAGATAATGTGATATAATAATCGGGAACGAGATATAAAATCAGATCATGCCGGCCGGGGAGTCAGCGGTGCCTTGTACCTGCAATCCGCTACAGCAGGGGCGATCCCGTATATGAGGCTTGCGCTTGTGTGGTCTGCGCCGCATCACCTGTGCGTTGAAGAATGGGTCTTGCGCAATCCGATGCTTTGAATCATGTCAGGTGGGGAACCAAGCAGCATTAAGGAGATTTTCGGATGTGCCGCGAGGAAGCCTGTCCGGAGTACAGACTGCGGTGGCGCATGTGAGCGTAAGTCGAACTGCGGTGCATGGTCTGATTTTGTATCCCGTTATTTTTTATAACAGGAGGTAAATATGTATCAGGCACTTTACAGGAAATGGCGTCCCGCCACCTTTGACGATGTTTACGGGCAGGAGCATATCACCTCAATTCTCAAAAACGAGGTTGAAAGCGGCAAGCTGTCACACGCTTATCTTTTCTGCGGTCCGAGAGGTACGGGAAAAACGACATGTGCAAAGATAATTTCAAAAGCGGCAAACTGTGAGCATCCTGTCGGAGGAAATCCGTGCGGTAAGTGTCATTCCTGTCTTTCGATAGCCGAAGGAACGGCAACGGACGTTGTCGAAATGGACGCCGCAAGCAACAACGGCGTCGACAGCATACGTGACCTGCGCGACAGTGTTGTATATACACCCGCAGACCTTAAATACAGGGTTTACATCATAGACGAGGTTCATATGCTTTCGCCGAGTGCGTTCAATGCACTTCTCAAAACCCTTGAAGAACCGCCGTCGCACGTTATTTTCATTCTTGCAACGACGGAGCTTCAGAAAATTCCCGCAACGGTGCTTTCGCGCTGTCAGCGGTTTGATTTCAGAAGGGTTGCGCCGAGCGCGATAATTTCAAGAATGAAGACCGTCTGCAAGGGCGAAGGAATAAAAGCCGACGAAGGCTCGCTCGAACTGATTGCAAGGCTTTCGCAGGGCGGCTTCCGCGACGCGCTGAATATGCTTGAATACTGTGCGGGCGGCGGTCACGAGATAACGCTCAAAAATTCAATTGCGCTTCTCGGAGCAAGCCCGATTGAGCTTTTATCGGAAATCTGCGATAAAATTGCGGAAAAAGATATATCCGGCGCGCTTGAAAAACTCGATGAGGTTTATTCCTCGTCGCGTGATATAGCCGTTTTCTGGCGCGAGCTGATTTCATTCTGCCGCGATATGCTTCTGTATGTTGCGACGAGAGGCGCGCACGTCTGCGAGTCGCTTACGGCGCATTCCGCAGAGCGGTTCACGGTGCCGCAGATAATGAACATACTTGAAGTTTTCACATCGGCGGAGGGCGATATGACAAGGCTTCCGTCCGGAGCAAAACTCTATGCCGAGATGGCGCTTGTGCGGGTCTGCGACCCTTCGCTTGACGGGGATATGCCGTCCGTGCTGGCACGCATTTCGGCTCTTGAAGAGAGATTGAGTCAGGCGCCGCCTCCGCCTGCGGCGGAGGAGCGCCGCGCGCAGAAGCCGACGCCGGAGAAAAAAGTAGAGAACCCCGTTTCTGCGGGCGGCGAAGCGCTTTCGGAGAAAGCGCAGGCGGCGCCTGAAAAGCGTGAAGCCCGATCAGAGCCGAAAAGCGTTCGCGTCTGGGCAGAGGTTATACGCAAGGCAGAGCAGAAGGATATGTCCGTCGGCTCGTTTCTGAAGGAAACCGTTGCATTTACGGACGATAATGACAGGCTTTTTATAAAATGTTCAAACGATTTTGCAATAGCAATGCTCTCAACAGAAGAGCGTAAATCGCTTGTGGCGTCGATTGCAAGTTCGGTTTTGATGAAAAGCATACTCCCACAAAACGTAATTTTTTCAAAAATGCAGGCAAACGAAAAGAGAATGCCTATAAACGACCTTATTGATACGGAGGAAAATTAAAATGAAAGCAAGAATACCGCAGGGACCCTCGATGAACGATATGCTGCGTCAGGCGCAGAAAATGCAGGAGGATATGGCAGCCAAGCAGGCAGAGCTTGAAGCCAGAGAATATGACATTTCCGCCGGAGGCGGCGTTGTCAAGATCAAGATAAACGGAAAAAAAGAAATAGTTTCTCTTGAAATTGACCCTGCAATTGTTGATCCCGATGATATTGAAACTCTTTCCGATATAATCACAGCCGGCGTAAACGAAGCAATCCGCACGGTTGAAGAAACAAGCTCAAAGGAAATGGAAAAAATAACAGGGTCAATGGGCATGGGAATGGGTATTCCCGGACTGTTCTGATAAAGGCGGATACTTGATATTATGGAATATATACTTCCGGTTCAGCGGCTTATTGAAAAATTCGCATCACTTCGCGGCGTGGGAAGAAAAACCGCGGCAAGATATGCCTTTTCCGTTCTTGATATGACAGAAGAGGAAGCGATTGAATTTGCCAATGCAATAATTGCCGCAAAAAAAGAGGTCATGCCTTGCAGCGTATGCGGCAACTTAAGCGATAAGCCCGTGTGTGATATTTGCGGAGACGGCCGCAGGGACAAGAGCGTTATATGCGTGGTTGAAGATCCGCGCGCAATTATTGCCTTTGAAAAGACAAGGGAATACCGCGGACTTTATCACGTTCTCGGCGGAGTAATTTCCCCCGCAAAAGGTATAGGACCCGATAAACTCCGTATCGCAGAGCTTATGGAAAGACTTGAAGGCGGCGAAGTGAAGGAACTTATCATAGCGACTAACCCGAATGTCGACGGCGAGACGACCGCGCTTTATCTTGCAAGAATGGCGGCGGGAAAGGGAATTAAAACAACGCGCCTTGCATACGGCGTTCCCGTCGGAGCGGACATTGAATATGCGGACGAGGTAACCCTTATGCGCGCGATGGACGGCAGACGCGAGATAAAATAATAATCAAAGCGCACCTTCGGGTGCGTTTTTCGCTTATTGTCCTTATAATGCGAAAGCCGATGGCAAAACCGAAGAAAAAACGATGAAAAAATCTGCAAAAAAGATTAAAAGAAAGCAAGAAATTTCCTATATATTATTGAAGTTTTAAACAAAATATTGTATAATGTATGCGAATAAATATTTGAAACGGGGTGAGATATTTGAACGGTGAAAACAGATCGGGAGAGCTTGCCCCGTATTTTTTCTGCCAGGGTACAAATTTCCGCAGTTATGAATGGCTCGGCTGTCATTTTGAAAAAACGGATGACGGCTTTGAATATACCTTCCGCGTGTGGGCGCCGAAGGCTGAGAAGGTGTTTGTTGCGGGTGATTTCAACTCATGGGATGAGTCGCTTCCCATGGAAAAAGACGCCGAAAGCGGCGTCTGGACGGCAACTCTGATCTCTGCAAAAAATCTTGAGGGAAACAGATATAAATACAAGGTCGTTTCAAAGACCCGCACGGCGATGAAGGCAGACCCTTACGCAACCTATTCCGAAACGCTTGCGAAAACAGCGTCAATAATTCACACGGTGAAGGCAAAATGGAGCGATTCAAAGTGGCTCTCTGCAAGAGGCAAGGCGTTTGAAGGCAAGCATTTTTATTCCGCGCCGATGAACATTTACGAAATGCACCTCGGATCATGGAAAACACGCGACGGCAAATCAAACGTCGACGGAGAGCATTATCTCAATTACCGCGAGATTGCGGACGAGCTTGTGCCGTATGCGCTTGATATGGGCTATACGCACGTTGAGCTTATGCCAATAACCGAGCACCCGTTTGACGGGTCGTGGGGATATCAGGTCGGCGGTTATTACGCGCCGACATCGCGCTTCGGCACGCCGGAGGACTTTATATATTTTGTAAACAAGCTCCACAAAGCGGGGATAGGCGTCATTCTTGACTGGGTGCCCGCTCACTTCCCGAAGGACGAACACGGGCTCTTCGAGTTTGACGGTTATCCGCTTTATGAATATCAGGGCAAGGACAGAATGGAGCATAAGTCCTGGGGAACGCGTTGCTTTGACGTCGGCAGACCGGAGGTTCAGTCGTTTCTTATATCCAACGCGCTTTTCTGGATGAGAAATTACCATATAGACGGGCTCCGTATCGACGCGGTTGCGTCCATGCTGTATCTGGACTATGACCGTGCGCCCGGCGAATGGATACCGAATGTTGACGGCGGAAATCACAATTACGAGGCGATGGCGTTTTTCAAAAAACTGAACACCGCCGTGTTTGCCGAATTTCCTTATGCGCTGATGATAGCGGAGGAATCGACGGCGTGGCCGATGGTGACAAAGCCCGTTTCGGACGGAGGTCTCGGCTTTAACTTCAAATGGAATATGGGCTGGGCAAACGATATGTTCGAATATATTTCGACCGATCCGTTTTTCAGAAAATACGTACATAACAAACTGACTTTCCCGCTTATGTATGCGTTCTCGGAAAATTATATTCTACCCGTTTCGCATGATGAGGTCGTACACGGCAAAAAGTCACTGCTAGACAAGATGTTCGGCAGCTATGACGATAAATTCGCCTGTATGAGGGCGTTTCTTATGTATATGATGACGCTTCCGGGCAAAAAGCTGATGTTTATGGGCTGTGAATACGCCCCGTTCCGCGAATGGGACTATGAAAATCAGCTCGAATGGTTTATGCTGGATTACCCGCGCCATTCGCAGATGAAGGACTACGTCCGCGCGCTTAATCACTTTTATCTTGAAAACCGTCCGCTCTGGGAAATTGACGACAGCTGGGACGGTTTTGAATGGATAGACCCCGACAGGTGCGAGGATAACACGCTTTCTTATATAAGAAAGTCAGCCGACGGGGAGGAGCTTATAATTCTGCTCAATTTTGCTCCTTGCAGGCGGGACGGATATAAGCTGCGCGTAAAGAGCAAGGGAAGTTATATCGCGCTTATCAATTCCGATGACGCCGGATACGGCGGTGGCGGAAGCAAGCTCGGAACAATGAAATCAAAAGCTCACCGCGAGGGCGGGAAATGGGTCCTCGAAATAAGCGTTGACCTGCCGTCATACGGTGCGCTGATAATAAAAAAGAAATAAAGAAACAGACTTGGGAGGTAAGGCATAATGTTCAAAAAGAAAGAATGTATCGCTATGCTTCTGGCCGGCGGACAAGGCAGCAGACTGTATACCCTCACGGAAAAAACGGCGAAGCCTGCCGTGCCGTTCGGAGGGAAGTATCGCATTATCGATTTTCCTATGTCAAACTGCGTAAACTCCGGTATAGACACCGTCGGAGTGCTTACGCAGTATCAACCGCTTGTGCTTAATGAATACATCGGCAACGGCGAGCCTTGGGACCTTGACCGCGTGCACGGCGGAGTTATGGTTTTGCCGCCGTATCAGGGCAAGGGCGGTGCCGCATGGTACAAGGGTACCGCAAACGCAATATTTCAGAATATTCAGTATATCGACAGGTACAATCCCGATTATGTTCTTATCCTCTCCGGCGACCATATATACAAAATGGACTATGCAAAAATGCTTGCGGAGCATAAGAAAAACGATGCGGACTGCACAATTGCCGTCCTGCCGGTGCCGATCGAGCAGGCGAGCCGTTTCGGGATACTCAACACCGATGAAACTAACAGAATAATCGAGTTCGAGGAAAAGCCCGCTCATCCGAAGAGCAACAAGGCTTCTATGGGAATTTATATTTTCAACTATAAACTGCTGAAAAAATATCTGATAGAGGATGACGCAGACCCGAATTCGCAGAACGATTTCGGAAAAAACATAATCCCGAAAATGCTCGGCGACGGAATGAAAATGTTTGCTTATCTTTTTGAGGGCTACTGGAAGGACGTCGGCACGGTTCAGAGTCTCTGGGAAGCAAACATGGATCTTCTCGGAAGCAAGCCGAAGTTCAATCTTTATGACAGAAGCTGGCGGATTTTCTTCCGTCACGACGCAAATCCGCCGCAGAGAATAGGAGCGTGCGCGGAGCTTATAAATTCAATGGTCACGGAGGGGTGCGACATAAACGGGACCGTTGAAAACTCCGTTCTCTCCGGCAAGGTGACGGTTGAAGAGGGAGCGGTTGTCCGCAACTCCGTCATTATGAGCGGCGTCAGAATCTGCAAGGGCGCGAAGGTCGAATATGCGATAATCGATCACGATACCGTTATCGGCGAGGGGGCGGTTGTCGGCGAAGAGGAAAAGGACGGCGACTCACCGCTTGTCATCGGTGCGGAGCTGGAAATAAAAGCGGGAAGCACTCTCGGCGGGGGACTTATGGTCGACTCTGCTTATCTTCAAAAAACGAATGGAGCGCAAACAAAATGACAGCTACCGGAATTATTTTTTCAAACAAACACGACAGCAACCTCTTTGAGCTTACGCACAGGCGTTCTGTGGCTTCCGTGCCGATAGGCTGCAGA
>JAHAZT010000042.1 GCA_018383975.1 Eubacteriales bacterium
TATATAAAGAGCGTGCAATTCTCGGAGAGCGTGTAAAGCTTGCCATGGGCGGCGACTATGAAAATCCGAATGTCATTGAAGTGATTGATATGGCGTGCGACGAGTGTCCTATGGGCGGTTACGAGGTGACAAATGCGTGTCGCGGTTGTCTCGCTCATCGCTGTGAGGACGTTTGCCGTTTCGGCGCAATCACGTTTGACGAAAATCACGTTGCGCACATAGATAAATCAAAATGCAAAGAGTGCGGCGCGTGTGCAAAAGTCTGTCCTTATACGGCAATCATAGGCAGAAGACGTCCGTGCGAAAATGCCTGCAAGATAAAGGCAATCAGCATGAACGAAAACAAAGCCGCCGCGATAGATAACAGTAAATGTATTGCCTGCGGTGCGTGCGTTTACCAGTGTCCGTTCGGTGCGATTTCGGATAAGTCATACATTCTTGACGTTATCGATATAATCAAAAAAAGCGAAAACAACACAAAATACAAGGTTTTTGCGGTTGTTGCTCCCGCTATTTCAAGTCAGTTTACATATGCAAAACTCGGACAGGTCATCAGCGGACTGAAAGTGCTTGGTTTTCACACCGTGATTGAAGCCGCACTCGGCGCGGATATGGTTGCGGACGCCGAATCAAAAGAGCTTGTCGAAAAAGGATTTCTCACAAGCTCATGCTGTCCCGCATTTGTTTCGTATATAGAAAAATCCTTCCCCGATCTCCTTCCATTTGTATCTCACAATCTTTCTCCGATGGCGACAATTGCAAAATACATAAAAGAACACGAAGCACCCTGTCGGATTGTATTCATCGGTCCGTGCACCGCAAAAAAAGCCGAGGTGAAAAAGGAGTCTGTCAGAGAATATGTGGATGCGGCAATGACTTTTGAAGAGCTTCAGGCGTTGTTTGACAGCAAAGACCTCGATATAACAACCCTTTCCGAAGACGTTCTTGACAATGCCTCATATTTCGGAAGAATTTTTGCCCGCTCCGGCGGACTTTCGGACGCTGTTGCCGAAGCTCTGAAGGAACACGGCGAAACGGATTTTGTCCTCAAGCCTTGCTCCTGCGACGGCATAGAGGCGTGCAAAATCGCACTTCTCAAAAAGAGCAAAAACGTTCTTGACGCAAACTTTATTGAAGGCATGGCTTGCTTAGGCGGTTGCATAGGCGGCGCCGGATGTCTCACTCACGGCGAGAAAAACAAGTCCGAGGTCGATAAATACGGAATGGAGGCTTATGAAAAAACAATAAGCGACGCCATTTCGGTACTCAAATAAAATCCTTTAATACAAAAATCCACTGCGTGTGCAGTGGATTTTTGTATCTTTATATGATTATTTGGACTGTGCAAGGAGCCAGTCAACAAGACCCTTTTCCTCATAAGCATACGGCCATACGTTATGACCAACGCCCGAATAATACGTAGCCTTTATCTTCTGTCCGCCTGCGGCTTTTATGGCATTTTCCATGTCCTTTGTTCCGCTCGCGGGAACGGTTGTATCGGCACTGCCGTGGAACGCCCATATAGCCATATCCTTAAGTGACTCGGCAGATGAAAGAATTCCCGCTCCGCAAAGAGGAACTGCCGCGGCGAAAAGGTCGGGATTTCTTGCGATTATTTCCCATGTTCCGTATCCGCCCATTGAAATTCCGGAAACATAAACGCGGTTTTTGTCAATTTTGCCTTCATTGATATAGTCAAGAAGAAGCTGTGTTGCCGCTTCGAGAGAAATTGTCGGATTTTCGGGAAGATTTTGACGCGTACCGGTACCCCACTGATGATTGAGCCCTACCCAGTTGTATTCGACGGGGTCATTGCACTGCGGCGCGATTATAACGCATTTTCCGTTCGCGACAAGATTATTGAGAAGCAGATTGGGTCCGCCGAGAACTCTTATCTGATTTGTATTATTGTTTCCTATTTCACCGTATCCATGGAGAAAAAGGAGAACGGGATATTTTTCGGCGGAATCTGAATCATAGCCCGCAGGAAGGAACACGCGATAAGGAAGCGTTACGCTTTTTCCCGTTTTTTCGCTCTTGTATTCATATTTCATATAGAGCATATCGTCAATTGACGATGATACGCTTGCGCCACTCATATCAATTGCGTAGTCATATATATTAAGCTCGTCTATCGCGCCGATATACTGACCGTCCTTGCCGTTATATCCGATTGTAAACGGATAACCTGCAGAGGAAGCGTCTATTGCGGGGAATTTTGCAACGAGTCTGTCGTCATAATAATATGATATCGTGTCCTTTTCGGCGTTCTGAACGACTACAGCGTGGTGCCACGTTTTGCCCGCCTTCTCGCCGATGGGAGTATTTGAAAAAAGTGAGCCGGCGGTGGACGAAGTGATTCCGAGATTAAGTGCTCCGGTTGAGGAGTTTATCCAGAAGCCTACGTATTTGTATTTTCCTTCGCTTTGAACAAGTCCCTTTTGAATTACACACGGCCACTGACCGCCGGAAAAGGTTTCGCTCCATTTGAACCATACATCTATTGTGAAACTGTCCTTTTTGGAGAACCTGAAATCGTCGGAATCCGGAATTTCAATATGCTGACCTGCCGATTCGAGGTACACGGCGTTACCGAAGCGCCCCTCAACTATTTTCAGCTTGTGACTTGCAACAGCATTGTGTCCGTTGCCCGTGTCGTCGATGAAGACAAGCGAATCCGAAAGCTCGTCAAAGGTTATGTGGGCAATGGGACCTTTTTTGACGGGGTCAACAACGGACGTCGTTGTGGTTGTTTCCTCTGTTGATGCGGCAGGAGGAGTTGTCTTTTTCTCGCCTTCGCCGCTTGAACAGCTTGCGACCGTAAACGCAAGCATCATAACGGCAAGAATGAGTGCAATAATTTTTTTCATATATACTCCGTTCTTATTTGTATAAATTTTCACTGTGAACAGCAGCGTCTGATATATGATATCACAGTTTTCGTGGAAAAGCAAGATAAATCGGCTATATTGAAGGCAAAAAAACAGCCGACGCAAAGCATTTTCACATCGGCTGAGGCATTATTTCTCTTTCACAACGGATACCTTTTCTATCCCGTAATGACGGAAAACAGCAACTTGTTCCTTTCCGATTATTTCCCCCGATACAGCTATCGGTATTGCGGGGGGACAGCTGACCGTCGGAGAAGCGCATACTTTTCCCTGTGCAAACGATACGGGGATTGTTTCGCTTTGAGAAAACAAGGCGTTGCGCACCGTCATCGCCATCGGAGACGGCGACATATTTAACGTTTTTTCTCTCCGCAACGGTAATATGTTTGTTCCGATTGCGTGAACAAGAGAAAAAAGTTCTCTTTCGTCCGTTTCTGTCGATATCATTATGACAAGATATTCTTCATCGGCGTATTCACATTCAAATCCGACGTTACGCAGAAGGTCTGCAAGCTCTGTCCCGCTCTTTCCCTCCGGCGCAAGAATTGTTATTTTCATAGGCTCCGACGGGAGAACGCTCCAACCGTTTTCTTTAAGTGCTTCTTTCGTTCTTTCAACTTCTTCCGCTCTGATCTTCAGTTTTCCGCAAAAATCGTCGGAAAGGTATCTGTTGCAGAGGTCAAGAGACGAAAGTATCAGATAAGAAGGACTTGTCGATCCGAAAAATGCCATAGCGTTTTTTGCGTTTTCGGAATAATATTCGGGAGCGGCGGTGCTTACGTGCAGATATGCACCACCCGTCAGCGACGGAAGCGTTTTGTGCGCGGAGTCACAGCACATATCTGCGCCGAGATCCATAGGATGACTTCTTTCCGGCAGAAAATGCAGATATGCACCGTGCGCATTGTCCACCAGAAGACGCGTGCCGCGCTTATGACAGACATCGGCGATTTCGTTTATCGGCAGACGCCTGCCGAGATAATCCGGCGACGTCACATACACCGCTATCGGCGGATATTCCTTTGTTTTAAGCGCATTTTCAACGTCATCGGCGGTTATATCGCAACTGCAAACGGAGTCTGTTTTGCCGGATATCCAGACAACATCGACATCGCAAAGTGCGAGAGCATAAATAAATGCTTTATGTACATTTCTTGCCGCAAGAATATATTTTCGACGTTTTTCGGTACTTTCCGTCGCCGCAAGATATATCATCGCGCGGATACAAAGGCTTGAGCCCTCTGTCGAATACAATGTTTTTGCCGTTCCGAAAAGAGACGCGGCATTTTTTTCACTCTCCGCAATTATGCCGTTTGCGGAAAAAAGCTCATCGGCACCTTTTATTTCGGTTATATCAAACTGCTCACAGCCGATAAAGCCCTTGCCCTTGTGACCCGGCATATGAAATCGTGCGGTATTCTTTTCGGCATAACTGCGTACAAAATCGAATATCGGAGTATTCATATATCAGCCTTCGCTTTCCGCATTTTCGGCTGCTTTTATCATTATTGCGCATTCTATTCTCTTTTTGAAAAGCTCGCACCCCGGCTTATAAATTCCTCTTATTGAACCGGATGCATGATATGCGTTCGCCGCACAGCCGCCGGAACAATAGAGTTTTGCCCAACAGTCATTGCATTCCGGACGGGCGTATGCGTTGCAAGCACGGAAATCGTCACGCAAATCGTCGTTTGTAACGCCGCTCCATATATCGCCGAGCTTATACGCCTCCTCGCCGACAAACTGATGACACGGGTATAGGTCGCCCCAAGGGGTGACAGCCATATATTCCGTGCCGGAGCCACAACCCGAAATGCGTTTATAAATACAAGGACCGGCTGTAAGGTCTATCATATAGTGATAAAATGTAAAGCCTCTGCCTTCTTTTTCTCTTTTCAGCATTTCCTTTGCGAGAATTTCATATTGTTCTTTTACAGTCTCTATGTCTTCGGGCGTGAGTGCCATAGGATCGTCCGGCGCACAGACAACAGGCTCCATACTCAGCTCCGTAAAGCCAAGGTCTGCCATGTGGAAAACGTCGTTTGTAAAGTCGGGATTGCGATGTGTAAACGTTCCGCGCATATAGTAATTTTTGCCGCCGCGCGCCGCGACGAGCTTCTGAAATTTCGGGACGATCCTGTCATAACTTCCGTTTCCGGCATAGTCGACACGCGTCGCATCGTGAATTTCTTTTCTGCCGTCAAGACTGAGAACAACATTGCTCATTTCCCTGTTTGAAAAATCTATAACGTCATCATCTATCAGAACGCCGTTCGTTGTCAGAGTGAAGCGGAAGTTTTTTCCGTATTGTTTTTCGACGGAGCGGGCATACCCGACAATCTGCTTTACAACGTCCCAGTTCATCAGCGGTTCGCCGCCGAAAAAGTCGACCTCCAGATTACGTCTTCCGCCGGAGTTTTCAATGAGAAAATCAATGGCGCGCTTGCCGACCTCAAAGCTCATCATCGCCCTTTCGCCGTGATATTTTCCCTGACTTGCAAAGCAATACGAGCAGTTGAGATTACAGGTGTGCGCAACATGAAGGCACAATGCCTTTATTACCTTTCCGCTGCGTTCCTTGAATGTCCCCGCCATATCCTCAAACGTATCCGGAGTAAAAAGCTGGCCGTCCTCTTTGAGAGCTTCTATATCGTCGATACAGGCATTTATCTCCTCTTCCGTAACGTCGGAGCGGTCATTGTATTTGTCAAGCATATCACGGACTATTTTATCGCGCGACTTATTCTCATATTCCGCGATTATGTCATATGCAACGTCGTCGACAACGTGCACGGCGCCCGAACACGTATCAAGCACGATATTATATCCGTTCAATTTATATTGGTGCAACATTTTGTTCCTCCGGTTTATCAAATACTTAAAAAGTGCCGTCCGGAAAGACGGCACTTTCTGTTAAGATTTCAATCAGTTCTTCTTTTCGGAAGCGTTTTTGTTCTCGCAAGACTGATTTGCTACGCCGCAACTTGTTTTGCAAGCGGACTGACAAGAGGTCTGGCATTCGCCGCAACCGCCGTTTTTCGCGCTCTTGCAGAGGTTTCTTGTTTTGAGTGTCTTAATTCTTTTCATAATATTTATCTCCGTTTCTTTGCAGATATAATTTACTTAAACATTGTATCACAATAATTTCACCGTGTCAACCGTTGTTTCGGGATTTTTTGCTTTTCTACGGCTTATTTCAGTATATCGACATCTCCCGTTTCGGTTCTGCGGTGATAATATTCGCTTATATCCGGATTTTCAAACTCCTCCAGCATAAGCTCGAACATTGGAGCAAGCCTGTAATTTCCGATATTCTCGCGTCTTATCCAAAAGTTCTCTCCCTCGTCGCTTGACACAAGTTCACCTTCAAATGTTTCCGTCGCGAAAAGAAAGCACACGCTTCTTGTGTTCTCCGAAAACCATTGCTTTATCCCGCACAGCCGGGGATGAGATATCGTCAGTCCCGTTTCTTCCTTCACTTCGCGCACAACAGAATCGACGATTGATTCATATTTTTCGACATGACCGCCGGGAAATGCTATCCCACACCAGCTCTTGACTCTGTCTTGAACAAGAATATTGCCATTCCCATCGCTTATCATGCACATGCTTGTAAGCTCGACTTTTTCAAAATTGTCTTCCATAACCGCACCCGTCACTTTCGGATATCTTTTTTCAAACATAAACATTATAATAAAAACACGAGGCTATGTCAATATTTTAAGTCGCTGAAATCAAAAGTCCCGAAGCCGGATGGCTTCGGGACTTGATGACTATTTTATTTCTCCGTCGCCGCCCATAAGTGCCGTCATTTCCCTTATGCGTTCAAGCGGAATCGGTACATTCCGGGAGGAACGGCGAGTATTTTTGCCGACCTCCCGGTCAGATTACACTCTCCGATTCCAAAATAAAGTTTTTCAAAAAATTCTCCGTTTCGTTTGTAATTTTTATATCAAAGCGGCGGAAATCAATCCGTCGGGCTTTGCATTGGGTTTACGGTTGGCAATATCACCGACCTTACAGCTTTTTTATGAGTTTCCGAGTATTTTTGTCTTGTCAAATGACGCCTTCACGGCATTTATCGCGCATGCGCGGAAAGCCCCCTCTTCAAGCGCACGAACGCCGGCGATGGTCGACCCGCCCGGACTGCAGACGGCGTCCTTGAGTTTTTCCGGATGTTCTCCGCTTTCGATGACCATTCTTGCCGATCCGATAAGCATCTGTGCGGCGTATCCGATAGCCTTCAAGCGCGGAAGCCCGCATTCCACGGCACCGTCGGCAAGTGCTTCAATGAACATATATGCGAATGCGGGACCGCAACCGGAAACGGCACTGCCGGCGTCCATGAGTAATTCGCTTATTTCGTCCGTCTTGCCGGATTTCTCAAGCAATTTTTCAAATGTCGCCTTCTGCTCGCCCGATACGTGTTCGTTTGCGCACCAGAGCGTCATTCCTTCGCCGATTGAAACGGGCGTATTCGGCATTATTCTTATAATCGGGCAGTCGAAGCCGAGAAACGACGATATTTTTTCCATTCCGATGCCCGCCGCCATTGTAATAACAAGCACGTTTTCCTTTGCCGAAAGTATATCCTTTATTTCATCTGCAACCGCACGGATAACATTTGGCTTGACCGCCAGAAAAACGATGTCACATTTCAAAGCAACAGTCTTGTTATCCGTTGCGACAGCACCTGTTTTTTTCGCAACGGAGACGGCCTTTTCTTTTGTCCTGTTTGAAATATAAATCTCCGTAGCAAGCCCGCATTTCCCGACGCCTTCCGCAAGTGCGGCGCCCATATTGCCGGCTCCGATAAATCCGACCTTAAGCATTTTGTTCTCCTTTCGTGTCAACGGATATTGCCGTTGCCGTAGATAACGTATTTATAGGTTGTAAGCTCGCAAAGTCCGAGCGGACCTCTTGCGTGCAGCTTCTGAGTCGATATTCCCATCTCGCAACCGAGTCCGAATTCGCCGCCGTCCGTAAATCTTGTGGACGCATTCACATAGACAGCCGCGCTGTCCACATTTGCAAGGAAAAATTCAGCCGTCGCCTTGTTTTCCGTCACTATTGCGTCGCTGTGTGCCGTTGAATGAGCGGCTATGTGCTTTACCGCATCGCATGCGGAATCAACAATTTTGACAGCCATAATGTAATCAAGAAATTCCGTATCAAAATCCGTTTCGGATGCGGCTGTCGCATCGATATACGAAATCGCACGACTGTCACAGCGTAGCTGAACAGGCACAAGCGCGTTTGCCGCTCTGTCGTCACAAAGTCTCTTTTTGAGAAGCGGAAGAAATTCTTTTGCTATGTCCTTGTGCACAAGGCACACCTCCGCGGCATTACATACGGACGGACGACTTGTTTTGGCATTTTCAACTATATTAAGAGCTTTTTCTATATCTGCGTCCTTGTCGACATATATGTGACATATACCGGTTCCCGTTTCAATGCAAGGAACAACGGCATTTTCAACACATGCACGGATAAGTCCCGCTCCTCCTCTCGGAATGAGAAGGTCGACATAGCCCTTTGCAAGCATAAGTTCTTTTGCGCTTTCACGGGTTGTATCGTCGACTATCTGCACAGCGTCGACGGGAAGTCCCGCTTTTGAAAGTCCTCTTCGCATAGCCTCCGTTATTGCCTTTGCGGAATTATATGCCTCTTTTCCGCTGCGCAGAATACATACGTTTCCGCTCTTTATCGCAAGCGATGCAGCATCGGAGGTGACGTTCGGTCGGCTTTCATATATTATCGCAATAACGCCCATGGGGACGGTGACTTTTTCTATTACAAGTCCGTTTGCGCGGACATTTCTCTCCGTTATCTTTCCGACGGGCGACGGCAAAGCAGCAACGTCAAGAATTCCTTTCGCCATGCCCTTTATGCGGCTTTCGTCAAGCGAAAGTCTGTCTATCATAACATCGCTTATCCTGCCTTTTGCGTTTTCAAGGTCAATCTTGTTCTGCGCAAGAATTTCCTCTGTGGACGCGATAAGCTCTTTTGCCATGAATTCAAGCGCACGGTTTATATCCTCCGTGCTGAATTTTCTAAGCTCCGGAACGGTATTTTTCGCTCTTTGCAGTATCTCTTTCGTTTGCATTGTTTTTTTACACTTTCCTTGCATGAAATCTTGTTCCGACGGGATTTCCGTCGATGATGTTATAAAGCTCGTCCGGACGGTCGCCGTGCATTATTATCATATCGCATCCTGCGTCCGACGCAATTTTTGCCGCACAGAGCTTTGTCATCATTCCGCCCGTGCCGCGAGCCGTTCCCGCTCCGCCTCCGAGCGACATAATATTCTCGTCAAGCTCATAAACATCATCTATCAGCTTGGCGTCATCATAAATGTGGGGGTCTTTATCATAAAGTCCGTTTATATCCGACATAAGCACAAGCAGGTCTGCGCGGACGCTCTCCGCAACTATCGCGGCAAGAGTGTCGTTATCGCCGATTTTTATTTCGTCTGTCGACACGGTATCGTTTTCGTTTATAATCGGCAGAACGCGGAGCTTCATAAGTCTTTCCATTGTGTCCTCAAACTTTTTGTGCCTGTCGGTATCGCGGAGGTCTTCCGCCGTTAGAAGT
This sequence comes from Eubacteriales bacterium, assembly GCA_018383975.1. GTDB lineage: Bacteria > Bacillota > Clostridia > Oscillospirales > CAG-272 > CAG-841. The sequence continues at coordinate 9,486 of JAHAZT010000042.1, forward strand.
ATCTGCGCAACGGTCTGATTGTATTGCAGAAATAGCTTGTCATATGTATACATAAGCTCACATTGACCGACAGCTGCCGCCGCCTGTTTTCCGGCTATGTCCTCCGGTCGTTTTTCAAGGTTCAGCTTGCCGACGCCCATTGCAATCGCGCCCGACGACACAAGTATCACCTGATTTCCGGCATTTTTTATATCACTCAGGACTTTCACCAGTTTTTCTATTCTTCTTATATTCACGCACCCTGTGATATGTGTAAGTGTTGACGTCCCGACTTTTACTACAATTTTCATTTCGAAAAACCGCTCTTTTCAATAAAATTTTCTATGAATTATATCACAAACCGAAATTTTTTTCAATAGTAAATTGATTTATTTTGCTATATCCCGTGTAATTTTTATCGTCACGGCGGTATATTGTGCGTAAATTTGCAAAACTTCTTCGATTTTTTTGATTTCACATTGCAAATTGCAAAAATATCTGCCGTTTTCCGCTTGACTTATTGCAAGGTTTAGGTTACAATAGACAGCGTGGAAATTTTTATGTTTTTGGAGGAAAACCACAATGTTCAAATATGAAAAAATCGCCGAAAACCGCAAGCGTATGGGATTCTCTCAGGAAAAGCTCAGCGAACTTATCGGCGTTTCGAGACAGGCAATTCAGAAATGGGAAAGCGGAACCGCCGTTCCCGATTTTCAGCACGTCATCTCCATGGCTGATATTTTCGGCATAACGGTTGACAGCTTTGCAAATGACGTCACGTCGGAGCCGACCGAACTCGTTAACGACTCTCCGGATTTTCCGAACTGGGGAGGCTGGGAGTCATACAGCAAAATGCTCTCAATAGAATATAAGCAGAGCATAGACGAAGGCAAGGACGTTGCAAAATACGCTTCCCTCTTTGAAGCTGTTGCCGCAATGCCCGATATACCCGCAAAGGACGAAATGGCAGACATTCTTTACAGAATTGTCCGCGATGCAAAGCAGGTCGATAATTACAGATACACAGAGCCCTCCGATTACGGGCACATTTGTCGCCTCTGCAGTGAAGCACACGCAGAACTCAGAATACCCGCAGACGACGTTGTTCTTGATAAGGTTTACGGCGGCTGGCTCGGAAGAATATGCGGCTGCTATCTCGGCAAGCCCATTGAAGGAATTCTGACCCCCACTCTCAACGAAATTCTCAAGAGAACGAACAACTATCCCATCTCCCGCTATATTTCAAAAGAGGAAATTACGGAAGATGTTATGAACGGCATTACATTCCCCATCGACAAAAGAGCATATCCCTCCGATTTCGGAATGATGCCCGTTGATGACGACACAAACTATATCCTCATCGGATATATAATTCTCAAAAAATTCGGCAGAGACTTCACTGCAAACGACGTTATGAACGTTTGGATAGAGCGTCAGAGCAAGAACGCATACTGCACGGCGGAACGCGTTGCATACAGAAACTTTGTAAACGGTTTCCGTCCGCCTGTATCCGCTATTTACAAGAACGCTTTCAGAGAATATATCGGAGCGCAGATCCGCGGCGACTTCTTCGGTTACGTGAACCCCTGCGATCCCAAAACAGCGGCTTCCATGGCGTTCCGCGACGCGTCTATATCTCACGTCAAAAACGGTATCTACGGTGAAATGTGGGTCTCCGCAATGATTGCCGCCGCATTCGGCACGGACGATATAAAGGAAATCATCCGCACCGGTCTTGCATATATTCCGAAGACTTCAAGACTTTATGAAAGCGTTAGCGAAGTTATTTCGGACTACGAAAACGGCGTTACGATAGACGAGGTCTGGAAAAAGCTCCACGCAAGATGGAACGAAAGAAACAATTATGACTGGTGCCACACAATTTCCAATGCAGTTATAGTTGCGGCGTCGCTTCTCTACGGCGAAAAGGACTACGGAAAGACTGTTTGCCTCTCCGTCAGCGAAGGCTTTGACACCGACTGCAACGCCGCAACCGCAGGTTCTGTTCTCGGTGTTGTTCTTGGCGGAAGCAACATTCCGGAATACTGGGGAGGCAGAGTAAACGATACTCTCTGCGCTTCAATTTTCGGATTTGACAAGGTATCAATCAAGGAAATGGCAAAAAAGACAACAGCCTTCTTCCCCGAAAATATACAGAAATAAGGAGCTGATCACATTGAAAATACTCAGTTTCGGATCGCTTAACTGCGACTATGTTTACAG
>JAHAZT010000011.1 GCA_018383975.1 Eubacteriales bacterium
ATAAGATTAATGATAAAACAAAAAATCGTAAACGAATATGTATGTGAGATGAACAAAAAACTTTATGGAATACAATTATCTAAATAGCACAAAAACGGCAGAAATTATCTGTCGTTTTTATCTTTTATTTATCGTTTTATTAATATGGAAAAAGCGAACCCGTCTCCTAATGGAAACGGGTTCGTCTTTACTTTGTTTGGTGACCCCTACGGGAATCGAACCCATGATTGCGCCGTGAGAGGGCGCCGTCTTAGCCGCTTGACCAAGGGGCCATAGTCTTTTGCGGAACAATGGTATTATATCATATAGTTTTTCAAATTGCAAGATGTTTTTGCTTATTTTTAAGAATTTTTGAGGTATTCTTCAAGGCAAAGCCCGCTTTTTTTGATTTTTTCCGCGTTTTCACGTCCGACGTATCGCCAATGCCACGGCTCAAAAGCGATTTTTGTTATGTTTTCCTTATCTCTCGGATAACGCAATATATATCCGAAGCGATGAGCATTCTCGCAGAGCCAAAGAAAATACGGGCTGTTTTCAAAGTCAACCGTGGCGCTGGGACGGTCGTGAATGTCAACGCAAAGTCCGCTTTGATGTTCGCTTTCGCCTGCTCCGGCGGTGTACCTTGCGGCAAGAGTTTCGGCTTTTGCGCGGGAGTAACCCTTTTCCTCATAGCGTTGAACGGCGGTTTCAAAAAGGTATTTCTGATAATCATAGCTCCGGTATCCGCTGGTGACGGTTATCGGCGGGGCATCCGTGCCGAAGTCATTTTTCATAGCGTCGATAAGCATTTCAAGCGCAAGCGCAGCTTCTTTTGTGATTTTTTGCGGAGGTCTGCCGTCGGGACGGGTTGACTTTATTTCCGTAAGCTCCGGCGGGACAAAGTCACGTGGCAGGGGATTTTCCGAGTTTATAAGCGGAATGTTGACAGAAAACATATTGAAGGAAAAAAGTAATACAAAAAGCACGGCAAGAGCCGTGCTTTTAATGATTTTGAGCATATTTCGCACCTCTTTTTTTATATATGGTGCGACTTTGCGTCCGCTTTTATTCGTCAATGCCGAAAATCGTCCTTGCGTTTCTGACTTCCCGATCGCAGAAGGCTTCATAATCCATTCCGAGCAACTCGGCGGCTTTTTCGGCAGTATAATGCATATAGCCGCTATGGTTTGTCTTGCCGCGCATAGGTACGGGAGCAAGATACGGACAGTCCGTTTCGACGAGAAATTTATCTGCGGGAACAACTCTTGCCGCTTCAAGGAGTTTCGACACATTTTTGAACGTCAATGAACCGGAAAAAGAAATATAATATCCTCTGCGGACATATTCTTTTGCCTGCTCGGCACTGCCGCTGTAACTATGCATAATTCCCGTGACGTTCGGATGAGCGCATACGATATCAAACACATCGCCGTGTGCCTCTCTGTCATGAATTATGACGGGGAGGGAATATGTTTCGGCGAGGGAAAGCTGTGCGTCAAAGAAACGCCTTTGCGTTTCTCTGTCCGAAAAGTCATAATAATAATCAAGACCGATTTCGCCGAGAGCCTTGACCTTGCTTTCCGCAAACAGCGGGACGATTCTGTCAAGCGCCGAATTTATCTCTCCCGCCGCGCCGCATTCATGCGGATGAATTCCTGCTGCGGCATACATTTTTTCGTATTTTTGCGCAAGCGCAATCGACTGAATTGACGTTTTTTCGTCTGTTCCCGCGCAGAGAATTCCGCAGATGTCGCCGGAAAAGAGGGAATTCAGAAGCTCCGTCGGGTCACCGAATTTTTCATCGGTATAATGAGCGTGAGTGTCGAAAAGGAAAGCCATTACTTGTTTTCCGCAAGCTCGGCTTCAATTTCGGCGAGCTTTTTCTGCTCATCAATTCTTGCAAAAAGCACAAACGATTCGCCGACCGTCTCGCCTGCGGGAAGCAGACCGAACGTTGAAGCGCTTTCAAGAGAACTGTCCGAAACGCCGAGGGAGGCGAGTATTTTTGCGGACGCTTCCGGCATGGACGAGCCGAAAAGTACGCCTAAAATACGGAGCGATTCGAGGAGGTTATAGATAACCGTCGCAAGCTCTTCTTTTCTGCCCTCATCCTTTGCGAGCGCCCAAGGGGTTGTTTCGTCTATATATTTGTTCGCTCTTCTCGCAAGCGTCATTGCAGAATCGAGTGCGTCGGCAACTTTGAACGCATCCATATTCGCAACGAACCCTTCATAGGAATGTTTTGCCGTTGCGATAAGATCGGAATCGAATTCCGTTCTGCCTGTCGGCGCGGGAATGACGCCGTCAAAATATTTTTTCGTCATAGAGAGAGTTCTTGCAAGCAGATTTCCGAGCGTGTTTGCAAGGTCTGTGTTATAGCGGGATATTACCGACGGATAAGTTATCGAGCCGTCCGAAGAATAGGGCATTTCGGAGAGGAAATAATATCTTGTTCCGTCAACGCCGAAGTGACGGACGAGCGTATCCGAATAGATGACGTTGCCCTTCGATTTTGACATTTTGTCAGTACCGAAGAGGAACCAAGGATGCGCGAAGATCTTTTCGGGGATCGGTTCGCCGAGTGCCATAAGGAAAATAGGCCAATAGATTACATGGAAGCGGGCGATATCCTTTCCGATGACGTGAACGTCGGCAGGCCAGAATTTTCTGTAATTATCGCTGTTTTCGCCGCAATCATATCCGAGTGCGGTGATATAGTTTGAAAGCGCGTCGAGCCATACGTAGACAACGTGCTTTGAGTCAAAATCGACGGGAACGCCCCATGTAAACGACGAGCGGGAAACGCAGAGATCCTGCAGTCCTGCCTTTATGAAATTGTTTACCATTTCTTTCTTTATGCCTTCGGGAGCGATGAAATCGGGGTGCGACTCTATATATTCGAGGAGTCTGTCCTGATATTTGCTCATCTTGAAGAAATACGCTTCTTCCTTTTCGCGACGAAGGGGTCTTCCGCAGTCCGGGCATACGCCGCCTTCCGCCTGCGTGTCCGTAAAGAACGATTCGCACGGAACGCAATACCAGCCCTCGTAGGAGCCTTTATAAATATCGCCCTGATCATAGAGCTTTTTGAAGATTTTCTGAACGGCTTTGACGTGATAATCGTCCGTTGTGCGGATGAAGCAGTCATAATCCACACCGAGAAGCTTCCATATTTCCTTTATCTGCGATGAGATCCCGTCGACATACTCCTGCGGGGCGATTCCGCTTGCGCTTGCGAGATCTTCAATCTTCTGACCATGCTCATCCGAGCCCGTGCAGAAGAAAACGTCATACCCCTGCGACTTTTTATATCGCGCGATGGCGTCCGCGAGAACGGGGTCATATGTGTTGCCGACGTGCGGCTTACGTGAAGCATAAGCTATCGCGGTTGTGATATAGTATTTTCCTTTGTTTTCCATTGTCCTTCTCCTATATAATCTTTTTTCCGCCGACGATTACGGAGGAAATATTTTTTTCTTTATCAAGCACGAGTATATCCGCCCGTTTTCCGATTTCAACCGAGCCGCAACTATCGTAAATCCCGACCATTTCGGCAGGAGCCTTTGTGGCGCATATCAACGCTTCCTCAAAAGTAATATCGCAGAAGCGCATTAGATTTTTGATTGCGTTGTCAAGCGTGAGAGTGCTTCCGACGATTGTTCCGTCCGCTTTTTTTGCGCCGTCTTCGGAGAGGGTAAACGGTATGCCGTTCATTTCGTAATTTCCGAAGGGAAGAGTTGCCTGCGGGATTGAATCGGTTATCAGGACGAGCCTGTCGCCGTCATATTTTTTCGCTTTATACAATGCTCGCACGGCTTCCGGAGAGACGTGAAGCCCGTCACAGATGAGCTCCGCATAAGCGGATGACGCCATTGCCGCTCCTGCAGCTCCCGTGCCGCGATGAGTCAAAGCCGTCATTGCATTGAACGTGTGCGTAAATGACACCGCACCTTCGGCAAGCGCCTTTTCACATTCGTCGGCCGTCGCATTTGTATGTCCTATGCCGATCGTCGCAATCTTTGAAAGTCCGGATATAAGTCCCTCCGGAGCCTCCTCAGGCGCGACTGTAAAATGCGTTTTGAGTGGATATATCTCTTCCGTCAGTGCTGTCATTTCGACGGCGTCGGGCTTGCGTATGAGGGAAACATCGTGACAGCCGGGCTTTTTTGCGCTGATATAGGGACCCTCGATATGAACTCCCGCAAAGCGTGCGCCGCCCGTTGCCGTCGATTTTATATTCGAGATTGCCGAATTTATCTTCGGCAGAGCCGCCGTCATAACTGTCGGGAAAACGGTTGTCGTGCCGTGGAGTGCGTATATCAGCGAGAGCTTTTCAAGCGCCTTTTCGTCCGCCTCCATTATGTCAACTCCGCCGCAACCGTGCGTATGGACGTCGATATAGCCGGGGACTATGAATTTTCCGTCGCAGTCGACCGTTTCACATTCGGCAAGCTGACCGCAGATTTTTCCGTCCGAGACGTAAACGTCGCGCTTGATAAACGCACGTTTTTCCGTATCGAACACGCTTGCGCCCGTCAATTTCAGTTTCAATTCCGTTCTCCTTTTCAATCCGATATAACAAAAGTATATTACATTTTATGCCGGTTTTCAATCTTTCCGCATTATTTTATTATATATTTCGCTTTTTCCGACGCCCCTGTCACGCGCAGTTGCCTTCATAGCGTCGCTTTTGCTCATTCCGAGGGAAATATAATGCTCGACGTGCTCTTCAACGGAGAGCGTTTTCGCAAGGGAATTCTCTTCTTCCTTCGGTGCGCCCTCGATTATAAGCACAAATTCTCCCTTCGGCGTAACGGTTTTATAATAGTCGATCGCGCCGGAAAGGGTCGTGCGGATGACCTCTTCGTTTATTTTCGTAAGCTCGCGGCAAACGGCGATTTTCCTGTCTCCGAGAGCGGAGAAAAGCTCGTCCAAAGTTTTTGTCAGTCTGTGCGGCGCTTCATAAAAGATCAGCGTGCGCTTTTCTGTTTTTATTTCGTCGATAGCTTCTCGCCTGTCGCCGGAGGCTGTCGGCAGAAAGCCTTCAAAAGCGAATTTGCCCGTAAAAAGTCCGGAAACGGCAAGCGCGGATACGGCGGCGCAGGGTCCGGGTATGACGGAAACGGGTATTCCTCTTTCCGCGCAGAGACGGACAATATCCTCGCCGGGATCGCTTATGGCGGGCATACCGGCGTCCGTCACAAGCGCGCACGACTCGCCTGCGGCAAGCCTTTCCGCAATGCCTTCGCCCTTTTGCTTTTTATTGTGCTCGTAATACGAGCAGAGCGGCTTTTTTATGCCGAATTTTGCGAGCATTGCGCCCGACACGCGTGTATCCTCCGCGGCAATGAAGTCAACCTCCGAGAGTACCTTTTTCGCTCTCTCGGAAAGATCCGAAAGGTTGCCTATCGGCGTGCCGACAAGGTACAGCGTGCCTTTTATTACGGCGTTTTTTTCGTGTGTTTCAGGGCTTTTTATAGTATCCATTGAAGTCTCCGTTTGTGTATATATAGTTCATTTCATCCGTGTATCCGCTTTGCGACATATTGTCCTTTGATTTATAAATCATCAGCGGTCGGGTAAAAAATACGCCTTCGCCGCCGCCTTTTATACCTTCGCACAGTACAAGGCAGGGAACGTGATTTTCCGTCGGATAGACGAGGGTTACTCTTTTCGGCTCAATTCCGTTTTTGCGCATTGAATATATCATCTCCGCCATTCTGTCCGGTCGGTAAACGCAGACAAAGCTGCCGCCGAAACGCAGAAGTCGCGCGGCGACTGCGGAAAAATCCGCAATACCGCCCGTAACTTCTCTGCGGCAGATTCTTGCGGATTCGTTTTCGCTTTCGAGTCCGGTGCCCGTTCTGAGATACGGCGGGTTTGAAAATACGGTATCGAATTTGCCGTTATATTCGTTGCCCGCACTTCTTGCGTCGCCGCAAATTATTTTTATTTTGTCGGAAAGGTGATTGAAATCGACATTTTTCGCCGCAATATCCGCAAGGGAGGGCTGGATTTCAAAAGCGGTTATATGCTTTGCCTTTCCCCGTGCGGCACAGAGCATTGAAATAACTCCGTTTCCTGCGCCGAGCTCGGCAAAAATGCCGCTCTTCGATTTTTTTATGTATGCAGACAGCAAATATGCGTCAGTTCCGAAGTCAAGCGAACCCCGAAGCGAAAAAAGGGAAAGCGAATCATTGATTTTTTCGGGCTTGTCCATTATTTTCTCCCTCTGCGGAATATTTCAAACGCGATAATCGACGCCGCAGAGGCTGCCGATAGCGCGGCGGGGAAATCTCTGCCGTAATCAAGGCAAACCACGGAATCACATTCCGCCAGCGCCGCGTGCGTGATTCCACGCTTCTCGCCGCCGACTATGAGAAGCAGCGGGCGTTTTATATCTGCGTCATAAATTGAAACGGCGTCTTTTGTCTTGTCGGCGGCGATTACGGCAAAGCCCTTTCCGTGAAAGAGCTTTGCCGCCGCGACGCTGTCAGACACAAATATTCTGAAAAGCTCGGAAGCTCCCGCCGACGCGCGACAGACGACCCCCGCGGCACTCATCCAGTTTCTTGGAGGAACGATTATCCCGCTTGCTCCCGCTGCATAAAGCGAACGCATGCAATAGCCGAAGTTGTAAGGGTCTTCAATGCCTTCAAGCATAACCCAGAAATCGCCCGAAATATCGTTTTCGGTAAGCTCGGGAAGCGGTCTTTCGGAGCAGACGGCAATAATTCCGCCGTGTGAGTTGCCTATGCAGAGCCTGTCTATTTCCGAGGCGTCAACTCCGCGGACGGAAAATCCAAGCTCCTCGCCTCTGTGGCGAAGATATGATATTTCTTTCATTTTCGACTCCGCCTTCGCGTTGTCGAAAAGAATTTCTTCTATTTTACGTCCGTTTCCGGAGGAAAGCACGGCGCGGATTGACACCATTCCTTCCATAATATTCGAGCCTGCGAATTTTTCGTTTTCCTTTTTCATAATGCTCCTAAAATTTCAGTTTGTCACCGCTTTGTCTTATGCGGTAAAGCGTAAGTGCCAGTTCCGCGCGGGTTATATCACGTTCCGGACGGAATGTTCCGTCGGGATAGCCTATCATATATCCGAGAGAAATAACCGTTTTCACGTTCTGCATATAGGGAAGATACGTATCGTCTATGTCGGAAAAACGGTCGACGCCCGCGCCGGAGGCGACGGTGCCCGTCAGTGCGCCGAGAATGTATGCTCCTTCTTCTCTTGTGACGTTTTCCAGCGGCATGAAATATGTTTTTCCTTCCTCGCACAGAGTCCCCATAAGACCGAGAGCGCAGACGGCTTTCACATAGGGGATAAGCTCGTCAGGCGTGTCGCTTATATCGGAAATACCCGTTTCGGCACGGAAATATTTATCGGGATTTATGCCGAGATATTCGATAAGTATCGCGGCAAATTCGGCTCTTGTGACGGTTTTTTCGGGGAGGAAAAGCGCCTCGCCGTCGGGAGAGCTTGTGCATGACATATATCCGCTCTTACAGGCGAAAATTATTGCGTCGCATGCAAAGCTGTCCTCGGAGTCCGTCGGCAGACGGCGCGACTCGCCGGAAAATACGGCAACGGCGCAGAGCGCAACGGCAAACACGGAAAGCGCGAGAGTGAATGAAAGAGATATTCGTTTTTTCATTTTTACGGTCCTTTCGATTTACAGAAGATCTATAAATCAAATATAGCACACCGCAAATGAAAAGACGGTCGGAGAAGGGCTGTCAGCCTACGCCGTTTTTTCTGTTATACGCTCGCGCATGGCTCGCTTTTGTGGAATTTTTGCGTATTGCGCGGATTATTGTCGCGCGTTCTTTTTTGGAAAGGGGCTTTTTGCTTTTCTGCGATTTTATATATTCCGCACCGTCGGCAAGGGTGAAAACGCTGTCGGGCTTGCCCTCGAAAATATTTTTTTCGGAGGTGAATATCGTGATGCAGGTTATTTTGTATGCCGGAAGATTTTCATTTTTAAGAAGGACTGAAAGCGAGTCCGAGAATTTTTCGTTCTGAATTATGGGGCTTTCAAAGTCATTTTCCTTCAGCTCGCCGGAGCGGGTGCGCACGGCTCTGTGCCACAGGTATTCGTCATCGCAATATATTTTTCCCATCATATCGCTGATGTTGACAATATATATTCCGGACGGAACAACGATTATATCGCTGATCTCCGAATACATTTTTCTGCCCAACCTGTCGAGACGGGGAAGCCATACTCCGGAAAGGACGTTTCCTTCTCCGAAGCAAGCGCAGAGATAAGCGGAGGCGGCGTCGACGGAGGGACGCGAATATGAAAGAATTTTCTTTTTTGTCACGGATGAGCTGATTTTCAGCGCAAGCTTCATCAGCCCGAAAGCGATGAGCGCGATAAAAACGCACATTATGAGCGGCGCAAGCTTTTCCATACGTATCCTTCCTTCCGCGGATTCACATAATTCTACATAATACATATTATCATATCATGCACGCTTTTTCAAGGGAAAAGCCGAAAAGCTATTGCGAAAAGTAAAAAAGTGTGATAAAATAACCGACAGACACACCTTCTTTGAGGGAGAAAATGATATTATGTTCGGAATTCTTTCTAAAATTTTCATAAAGAACAGAGATGACCTTGAAAACCCTGCGGTGCGTCGTGCATACGGGGTTCTTTCCGGCGCGCTCGGAATAGTTCTGAATATACTTCTTTTCGCAGGAAAGCTGACGGCGGGGCTTATAAGCGGCTCCGTTGCAATAGTTGCGGACGCCCTAAACAACCTCTCCGACGCCGGCTCCTCTGTCGTTACGCTGACAGGCTTCCGTCTTGCGGGACAAAAGCCCGATAAAGGGCATCCGTTCGGTCACGGAAGAATTGAATACGTATCCGGACTGATAGTTTCAATGCTTATAATTCTTATGGGGTTTGAGCTGGGTAAAAGCTCCGTTGAAAAAATAATTTCTCCGAGCGGGACGGAATTCAGTGTTGTTGCCGTTATAATTCTGGCGGCTTCGGTGCTTGTCAAGCTGTATATGTGCTTTTACAACGGCAGAGTCGGAAAGAAAATAGGCTCGCCAGCGATGAAGGCAACGGCGGCGGACAGCCTCGGCGATTGCGTTGCGACGACCGTCGTTCTGATATGCACATTCATAACAAAATTCACAAGCCTTGACCTTGACGGAATCTGCGGAGTTGCCGTTGCAATGTTTATTTTCGTATCCGGTATACGCGCCGCAAAGGAAACGATAGACCCTCTTCTCGGTGTTCCGCCGACGGAGGAATTTGTAAACAAGATAAGCAAAACCGTAATGGCGCACAAGGGCGTACTCGGTTTTCATGACCTCATCGTTCACGATTACGGTCCCGGCAGACGTATGATTTCTCTTCACGCCGAAGTTCCTGCCGATGAAGACCTGCTCCAAACCCACGATATGATAGACAATATAGAGCGGGAGCTTGCCGAAAAACTCGGCTGCGACGCTGTTATTCATATGGACCCGATTGAAACGGACGACAAAATCACAATGGAGGCAAGAAGCAAAATTGCCGAGCTTGTGAAAATAATCGACGAGCGGGTGACAATTCACGATTTCCGCATGGTCACGGGACCGACGCATACGAACGTTATTTTTGATATAGTCGTGCCGTATGACGTAAACCGAACGGAGGCAGAGATACGGCGCGATATCGAGCGTATGGTAAAAACGCTTGATTCAAACTATTATGCAATAGTTCACGTCGATAAATCGTTTGTAAAATAAAAAAGCACCCCGCGGGGTGCTTTTTTATTTTATACCGTAAAGCGATGGAAAATCTTCTTGCCTTTTTTGACGACAACTCCGTCGCCGGAGAATTTTTCCTTCGGCAGGGTGAGAGAGAAGCTCTCAACCTTTTCATCGCCGACGAGAACGCCGCCCTGAATTACAAGACGTTTTGCTTCACTTCTTGAGGGAGCCATTTTGCCCTTGATGAGAAGATCGAGAATACCGATTTCGCCGTCTGTAAAGTCTTCGTCGGAGAGAGTTGTTGTCGGCATATGCTCGATATCGCCTGCGCCGGAGAAAAGCGCGCGCGCGGAAGCCTGCGCCTTCTTTGCTTCCTCTTCGCCGTGAACGAGGGAGGTCAGCTCATATGCGAGGATTTCCTTCTTTTCGTTTATGCGGCTGTCGTCCCATTTTTCCATCTCGGCGATTTCTTCAATCGGGATGAACGTGAGCATTTTAATACACTTCATAACGTCTGCGTCACCGACGTTTCTCCAATACTGATAGAAATCGAACGGGGAAGTCTTGTTCGGGTCGAGCCAGACGGCGTTGCCTGCGGTCTTGCCCATTTTATGTCCCTGAGAGTCTGTGAGCAGGGTGATTGTCATTGCGTATGCGTCCTTGCCGAGCTTTTTGCGGATGAGCTCGGTTCCGCCGAGCATATTTGACCACTGATCGTCTCCGCCGAACTGCATATTGCAGCCGTAATGCTGGAAGAGGTAATAGAAGTCGTATGACTGCATTATCATGTAGTTGAATTCAAAGAAGGAAAGCCCTTTTTCCATTCTCTGCTTATAACACTCTGCGCGGAGCATATTGTTTACGGAGAAGCACGCTCCGACCTCGCGGAGGACGTCAACGTAATTGAGGTTGAGGAGCCAGTCGGCGTTGTTTACCATTATCGCCTTGCCCTCGCCGAAATCGATGAATTTCTCCATCTGACGGCGGAAGCATTCCGCATTGTGATTGATGTCTTCTCTTGTTAACATTTTTCTCATGTCTGTTCTGCCGGAGGGGTCGCCTATCATTGTCGTGCCGCCTCCGATGAGCGCAACGGGCTGGTTTCCCGCCATCTGGAGACGCTTCATCATTGTGAGCGCCATAAAATGACCTGCCGTAAGGCTGTCTGCCGTGCAGTCGAAGCCTATATAAAACTTTGCTCCGCCGCGATTGATAAGGTCACGTATTTCGGGCTCGTCCGTGACCTGCGCGATAAGTCCGCGCGCCTGTAATTCTTCGTAAATCTGCATTTTCTTTTCTCCTTTTTGTTTATTTGGGGACAAAAAAACGTCCCCTGCGTTTGCAGAGGACGGAAATTCCGTGTTACCACCTCAAATTCGCACATTCCTCACGGAATGAGCCTCATCAGGTTTCATATAAAACCCCTGCGCGTTAACGGGCGCACCCGTCACAGCCTACTCGGAAAAGCCTTTCGGTGTGCGGCTCGGAAGTGTATTTTCGGGACCGTTCCGACTGCCTCGCACCAAGCGGCAGCTCTCTGTACGGCAATAAGCCCTTACTTTTCTCCGTCATCGCTGTTCAAGCGTAATTATAACACCTGTTTTGTTTGTTGTCAAGCCCCGTTTTCCGTGGAGTCAATCATTTCTGCGGCGGCGATGAGCGTTTTATCGGTTATTTTCTCCCCGCCGATTATCCTTGCAAGCTCGTTTATTCTGCCGTCGCGGTCGAGGACGACGGACGAGGTGACGGTTCTGCCGTCCTCCTCGCGCTTGGATATTTTTATATGCATATCGGCCTGCGACGCTATCTGCGGAGAATGTGTCACGCAGATGACCTGCGCGGTCTTTGAGCAGTCGCGCAGTTTTTTGCCGATTTTATATGATGTTTTGCCGGAAATGCCGGTGTCGACCTCGTCAAAAATGAGCGTCGGGGTCATTTCCTTGTCGGCAAGGGCACATTTGAGCGCAAGCATCGTTCTTGAAAGCTCGCCGCCCGACGCGATTTTCGAAAGCGGAGCGAGGGGCTCTCCTGCGTTTGCAGATATGAGAAAACGGACGTTGTCCGTTCCTGTCGGAAGATAGATTTGCGATTGCGTTATTTCCGCGTCAAAGCGGACTTTTGCCATTTCGAGATAGGCAAGCTCGGAGACCATTTTTTCGTTCAGAAGTCTTGCGGCGGCTCTTCGTTTTTCGCTTATCGCGGACGCCAGAGCGGACATTTTGCGCCTTATCTTTGTAAGCTCGTCCTTTATTTCCTCTGCGCGCTCGTCCGAAGATTCTATTTCGGAAAGCTCCTTTTCAACGTTCTCTCTGAATTGCAGTATTTCCTCCGCCGATGCTCCGTATTTGCGCTTCATGCGACGGATAATATCAAGCCTTTCTTCAATTCTGTCCAGCGCTTCGTCGGGATTTTTTACGCCGGTGTCACACTCCTTGCGGACTGTTTCCGCTATATCCTCGCAACGATACGAAAAGTCGGTAAGATATTCGATGTATTCCTGCGCCTTGGGAATGATATCGGAAAGCTCGCCGATGGCGTCTGCCGCCTTGGACGCAAGGTCGGCTGCGGGGATTGTTTTATCGCTGCGATACAGCGCTTTTATTATCAGTTTTGAATATTTGTTTATCTTTTCCGCATTTCTTATTTTGATTTTCAGTGCTTCAAGCTCGTCTTCTTCGCCGACCTTTATTTTTGCGGAGGCTATCTCGTCCGACTGAAATTTCAGCATTTCAATCCTGCGCTGTTTTTCGCGCTCGTCATGCGTGAGGGAAACGAGCTTTGATTTCAACTCCGTTGCGGTTTTATACAGCGCGGAATAATCTTCAAGTTCTTTCTGAACGTCAGAAAAGGCGTCGAGATAGCCGAGGTGATTTTCCTCGCACAAAAGCGCCTGACTTGCGTGCTGACCGTGAATATTCACAAGCAGCATTGCGACGTCGCGGAGCTGGGAAACCGAAACGGGTTTTCCGCCGATTCTCGCGCTGCCGCCGCCCGCCGTCACCTCTCGTGAGAGCGCAAGCTCTCCGCCGTCGCAGTCAAATCCCATATCGGAAAGCGCACTTGCGGTGCGAGAGGGAATGTCCGAAAAAAGTGCGGTGACGCTCGCTTTTTCTTCGCCAGAGCGTATGCTCTCTTTCGACGCCCTTGCGCCGCAGATAAGCCCGACGGATTCGATGATTATTGATTTTCCCGCGCCGGTTTCGCCCGTCAGAACGGTAAAGCCTCTGTCAAAGGAGAGGCGTTGCTCTTTGATTATTGCCACATTTTTTATATACAGCTCCCGAAGCATACCGCTTGCCTCCCTTGAAAAGATTTTTTATGAAAGACTTGTGACGTCCTTCAGAATTTCGGCGAAATCCTCCGCTTCGCCGTCGTTTTTGGTAACTATGAGGATTGTATCGTCGCCTGCGATGCTGCCTATGATTCTGTCGGAGGCGAGAGCGTCGATTGCCGCGGCGGCGGCGTTAGCCATGCCGGAATAAGTCTTGACAACGACCATATTTCCCGCGCTTTCCGAGGAAACGACGGCTTCAGCCAGTATGTTTTTGAATTTTGAGTCGGTTCCCGATGACGGGCGCGGCGCACAATAGCGGTATTTTCCGTTTTCGTCCAAGGCTTTTATAAGTCCCAGCCGCTTTATATCACGCGATACGGTTGCCTGAGTGACGTCAAATCCGCTTGCTTTCAGTTTTGAGATGAGGTCGTCCTGCGTTTCGACAACCTGCTCCGAAATGATTTTGAGTATCGCTGTGTGACGCATGCTTTTCATTTGCTTCTTATCCTTTCTTAAATTCCGTGCAGTTTCTTTGTCAGTATATCGAAAAATCCGTCATTGCCTATGCGGCAGAGCCGCGTTTTCAGAGGCGACCGCTTTATTTCAACTATGGCGTGCTCCGAAACGGACACGCCCTTTCTTCCGTCGGCGGCTATGTATATATCCGCCTGCGGCGAGAGGGTATAGCCGGACGCCGTTATTACCGAGTCGGCAGTTACGACAATCGGTCTTGAAGCGAGCGAGTGCGGCGCAATCGGCGTTATGCAGAACAGTTCGGCGCGCGTGTCGATTATGGGACCGCCGGCTGAAAGGGAATATGCCGTTGAGCCGGTCGGCGTTGCTATCACAACTCCGTCACCCTTGATTTCGATTGCGCGGTTTTTGTCGCACTTGACGGAAAAACAGCCTATTCTTGCGCACGTACCGCTTGAAATTACGATTTCATTCAGCGCGTGAAGCTCGTGAAGAACGCCCTTGTCGATTATACGCGCGTCAATCATCATTCTCTCGTCGATTGTATAATTGCCGCTGACAAGCTCCGAGAGCTTTGAAATATCGTCTTTTTCTATCGTCGTCAGATATCCGAGGTGACCGAGGTTTATCCCGAATACCGGAAGATTGTGAGCGGCGGTTTTTTCGCACATTTCGAGTATCGACCCGTCGCCGCCGAGAATGACGACGGCGTCTGCATTTTTCAGCATTTCCTCCGTGTATGAGCACAGCTTTATGCCGTCGCGCGATTCGCCGAGACAGCTGCGATACCGCATATCCGCCAGCACCTCTGCGCCGGCGGCGAGAAGAGTATACACGGTTTTTCTGAAATATGAATAATCGCTGTCGCGTCTGTTGTTCGTAAACACCGCAACACGTTTTGCTTCGTTCATTTTGTGACTACCTCACAGTCCTTTGAATTTACAATGTCGGAAATCTGTTTTTCGGTTATTTCCTTGTGATCCGCGCCCTTGACGAAAAGCGCAACATACTCCTTGTTTCCGTCGCCGCCGTCGATTGCCGACGGGGAAAGCATGCAAGGCGTAAGCCCGATTGCCGTCGCCGCCGCGAAAACGTTTTTTATCACTTCGCAACGGACTTTTTTATCCTTTACTATTCCGCCCTTGCCGACGTTGCCCCTGCCTGCTTCAAACTGCGGCTTTATCAGCGAAACGAACAGCCCGCCGACGGGGAGAATGTCCGCAACCGCGGGGAAAACGAGCGTCTGCGATATAAACGAAAGGTCGCTTACAACAATATCGATGGCGTCCGGAAAGTCGCACCGCGTCAGAGTTTTTGCGTTTGTCCCCTCCATATTCACAACGCGACTGTCGGATAAAAGCGAGGGGTCGAGCTGACCGTGCCCTACGTCAACGGCATAGACCTTTTTTGCGCCGCTTTGCAGCAGGCAGTCCGTAAAGCCGCCTGTCGATGCGCCGAGGTCGACCGCCGTAAGCCCGACCGCGTCAATGCCGAACATTTTCAGCGCGTGGCGCAGCTTTATCCCGCCCCTGCCGACGTATCCGGAGGGGGAGAGAACGACGACAGACTCTTTTTCCGTATCTTCCGGAATGTCTGTCGACGGCTTTTCGATTTTCTTTCCGCCAATGAGAACTCCGCCCGAAATGAGCGCCTGCGCATGGCTCCGGCTCTTTGCTATTCCGACTTTGAAAAGAAAAACGTCCGCACGCATATCCGCCGCTCCCGCAATGTCAGCATTATTTCTTTTATTATATCATATCATACATGAATATGCAAGGAAAATGAATAAAAAAGCTCCCCGTTTTTTGCGGGGAGCAGAGGGAGCGTATCATTCGACAAGCCCGATTTTATCAAGCCAGTAAACAACGTGCGAAGCAAAGCCGTGATTGCAGCTGCCCGCAGGCGATTCGTTTTCCCAAAGGGTGCCCGTCGTGCGAGCCATATCAAGGAAATATCCTTTTATGTTTTCGATGAGCTTTTCGTGCTCGCCGTAGCGGAAAAGAAGCTCAAGACGGAGATAATCGCCGATGAAAGCGTTTGAAGGGTAGACGTTTTTGTGCTTTGCGTCGGGACGGAGGTTCGGCCAGCCGTTTCTCGGCACACGCTGAGGACCGAAGTCATAAAGCAGAGTTTTCCAAAGCTCCGGATTTTCTTCGGGGGTTGCCGTGCCGCAGAAGAACGCGTAATACTGACATGTTTCCGTGATTTTTCCCGAAAGATGAAGTTGCCCGTCGTCGCCGCGGAGGGCGTTGTCGCAATAGAAAATACCGATGCGCGAAAGCTCGTTTATCGCCTTTTCTATTCTCGCCGCCTTTTCGCCTGCGGTCTTGTCGCCGTACAGACTTTCGACCGCGCGGAGCGTCATGGCATAGAGCATATTCGTCGGAAAATTGACGTCATTTGTAAGCTCGTTGGATTTCGACCATTCAACGAACACCCAGCCGTCGAGCTTTTCGAGGAGGGAATATTCGTTTTCGTATTTTTCAAACCAGCGCATAAGAGCCGATATTTTGTCTTTTGCAAGGTCAACAAGTCCCCTGTTGCCCGTTCTTTCAAGGTATTCGCAAAGCTCGATGACGTAAAACATTGCCCAGTTCGGAATGAAGGTGCCGTTGTAATGATCGGCGGGGTAACACATGGGAAGCATTCCGTCCGGAATACAGGAAAAGGACTCCGGAAGAAGGAAGTTTTCAAGAAAATTGTGTTCGATCTCGCTCTTTCCCGTAAGCGCTTTTTCAACGCGACCGGTAAAGAAGCTGTCGCAAAGCCAGCCGGCTCTCTCGCGTGACGGACAGTCCATATACAGAGTGAACGTGTTCTGACGGTATGTTTCGACGGCGGCATTGAATATTTTTTCAAGGTCGGGGTCGGCGTTTTTCAGGCGGACGTCCGGCTTGTCGGCGCCGAAATATATCATTTTCATATTGTTTACCGTCACGCTTCCGCGCAGGACGTAAAATCCTGTATAAGACGCGGAATACGGCTCAAAGCTCTCAAGAGAATGACTTCCCGCCGGCAACCGCCAGAGCAGGGCGCCCGTTGCGCCGAAGCGGCGATAATCAAGGCGCTTTCCGTCACGCATGATCTCGTCGAACATAAGAAGTATTTCGGTATCTTCATCGGCGGTTACGTCGACGGAAAACATTCCGGATATTTCGTGCGGCATATGATATATCGCAAATTCGCCGCTGTTTATTTTTGCTCCCGTCGGCGCTTCATTGCAGGGGGAAATGCTCTGTGTATCAATGTTTCTCGCAAGGAGATGAAGGTCGGTTCTGACCTCTGAAAGAGGGTATATCTTGTATGAGAAATACGGGTATCCTATCTGCCTCGGATAGCGGAGGACGCTTTTGTGGTCGCCGACCGCAAACGTGCCGCGAAAGGCTATGCTTTCGGCGGGGATTCTGTCATAATGCGTGTATGAGCAGTCGCGGCAAATAAAGTGTTTGTCGCCGGTGCGGACTGTTTTCGGCGCGGGCTTTTCCTCTGCTCCGATATTATAAATTTCAACAAATGTCCGCTGATAGCTGTATCTTTCCGCCTTCTGCTCGTGCTCGGAGACCTCACGGCACGAAAAGCCCTCATATCCGCTTGCGGCGATAACCTCACCGCCCGATATCAGTTCGGCGCAGAAGAAGGAGGGCTGGTCGAGATGATAGAAACTGTTGCAGTTATAGCCCGCAACGGTGACGGTCACCTCGTTTTCGCCGACGGACAGCGCGTCTGTTATGTCAAGCTCGTCGACACGGTAAAAGCCGTGCGCACAGCGGGCGGGACCGAAGGCGAAAAATTCGCCGTTTATGCGGACGCTGTAAGCCGAGGAGCCGGTGACGGCGAGAACCGTGCTTTTCCCTCTGTAGACCTTCGCCGTAAAGGCGAGCCAAACGTTCATTTCCTTTTCTCTGCCCTCCGCCCAGACGGGGACGGCTTTTCTGAATTTATAATCCTGCATGGTACAATCCTTTCGGGAAATATGTTTGCAAGGAAAGTATATCACGAGGGAGGGAAAGTGTCAACACGGAAAAGAGGTTTTTGTATTGACAAAAAGCCCGTCTTGCGGTATGATAGTCCCGAAGAAAAATCTATGCGGAGGAAGATTTATATGGCAAAATGGATGTGGTATCCCGATGATTTCGAGCTTTATCACGCAATGCTCGTAAACAACAGAAGAGAAATGCACGGGAAGTATTATTCGCCGATGTGGAGAGTTGACGCTCCGCACAGAAACGTCAGGCTTTATAAGATAGTCGAGCTTGAGGAGAGCGAGGAGTTCTTTGCAAAGGCAAACGACGGCACTATACTTGAAATAATAGTAAACGGCGTGCGTTATCTTGCGCCCGCAAAAATCACTCTGGCTCCGGGAAGAAACTTCATAAAACTCTCCGCCTTCAAGGACGGAGGTCTGCCTGCGATATGGTGCGAGGGGGAGCATTTCGCATCGGGCGAGGGCTGGAAGCTGGCTTCGTTCGGAATGGGAGATGACCCTGCGGGCACCAGCGATATGTATGACAGTCCGGACGACAACCCCGAAATTTTCAAATTCTCATATGAGCGGCTGGCGCCGGTTACGACAGAAAACACAGACGGCGGCGTGCTTTTTGACTTCGGCAGGGAGCTTATGGGCAAGCTCGTTTTCTCTGATATAAAGTCCGGGGGGAAGAGCGTTTTCATAGCCTACGGCGAATCGCGCGAGGAAGCGCTTGATACGGAACATTCCGAAATAATAGATACGGTCACCCTTTCGGGAAAAGAAATGCGCCTCCGCAGTCGCGCATGCAGATACGTCTATATAAAGGATGACTGCAAGGATTTTTCCGTTTATTACGATTACGAATATCTGCCGTTGTGTCCGAGAGGAAAATTCTCGTGTGATGACGAGCTTGTAAACAAGATATGGAATATCAGCGCATATACGCTTGAGCTGAACAGCAGAGAAGCCTTTTTTGACGGAATCAAGCGCGACCGCTGGATATGGTCGGGCGACGCTTATCAGAGTTATTTTGTAAACTATTATTACGCGTGCGACCTTGACCTTGTCCGCAGAACGACGCTCATGCTCCGCGGCGAGGGCAAAATGGCGCAGCACATAAACACGATAGTCGACTATACGTTCTATTGGATAATCGCAATATGGGAATACTATTTCCACACGGGCGATATTGAGTTCGTCCGTCGCGTGGCAAAGAAGATACCGGATATGTGGGAGCTTGTTGAAAACAGACTTTCCGAACACGGCTTTATCGGCGGTTATGCAGACAAGGGCGACTGGACGTTCATTGACTGGTCAAAGCACCTTGAAAAAACGGAGATAATCTCCGCAGAGCAGATGCTCCTTTGCCGCTCATATGAAGCCTATGCGGAGATACTTGAGCTGCTCGGCGAGGATGCTTCGGACTATCGCGAAAAAGCGTCGGAGATGAAGAAAAACATTGATAAATACTTCTGGGACGACGAGAAAAAGGCGTATATCGACAGTTATCAGAGCGGGAACCGCAGGGTAAACCGTCACGCAAATATTTTTGCGCTGCTTTTCGGCATAGCAGACGCGGAAAAGCGCGGGCTGATTATTGATAACGTCATAAAGAACAAGGAAATTCCGCCGATAACAACGCCGTACTTTGAGTTTTTCGAGCTTGACGCAATGTGCGAGATCGGTCAGTTTGACTATGTGACGGATATGCTCCACAGCTATTGGGGCGGGATGGTCAACCTCGGCGCAACGACGTTCTGGGAGGAATATTTCCCGAACATGAAGGGCGCGGAGCATTACGCGATGTACGGCAGACCTTACAGCAAGAGTCTTTGCCATGCCTGGAGCGCGTCGCCTATATATCTTCTCGGAAAGTACGCTCTCGGCGTCAGACCGACATCGCCTGCGTACAGAACGTACGAGGTCAGACCGAATCTTATGTGCTTCGGAAAAATTGAAGGCGCCGTCCCCGTTCCGGGCGGCACGGTTGACGTAAAGTCGGACGGGAAGAGCGTTTCGGTGCGTTCGGATATCGCAGGCGGCGTACTTGTCCTCGGAGACAGACGCTTTGAAATACCGAAAGGCGAAACCGTAAAGGTCGATTTATAAAAATTACAAGCGGGGGGCAGAAATTGCCCTCCGCTTATTGACATGAGCCTTTTTTCGGGGTATAATACGGTAAATACATTTTACCAAAGAGGAAACAATTATGACGGCAGGCGAAAAGATAAAAGTCCTTCGGAAAGAGAAAAACCTCACACAGTCGGTGCTGACAGACGGACTTATAACAAGAAATATGCTCAGTCAGATAGAAAACGGCGTTGCAAATCCCTCTCTTTCAACGCTTTCCGCATTGGCGGAGAGACTATCCGTTCCGCTTGAATATCTGATTTCCGAAAGTGCCGGTCCCAAGGATATGGAACGCCTGAAAAACAGAGAAAACGTTCGCGCGCTTTACGTTGAGGGCAAAAAAGACGAATGTGCCGAGCTGCTTGATAAATACGATGACGACGAGTCCGCGCTGATTTCCGCTCTGTGCTATGCGGAGGCGGGAGCGGAGCTTATGCACATCGGAAGGCTTTTCTCCGCAAGAGAAATGCTTGAAAAATCCATTGACCGTGCGGAAAAATCCGTTTTTGCGTCCGTGATAGCGGGCTATGCGAAAAGGAGCGTTGATCTTATAGACTGCGTGATGGGCAGGAGTCAAGACCCGGCGCACGGCATCGACGGATACGGCTGTGCCACACTTTCAGAGGTGCCGTCGTCCGTCATTTCGCAGCATTCCGATGCGCGAAGACTGATGAATGAGGGGGAGACGGGCAAAGCCGCGGAAATTCTTTCGGGGCTTGTTTCCGAAGCGGAAAAGTCCGGAGCGATCTGCCTTTATTACGTCCTTTCAGACCTTGAAGCGTGCCTGAAGGCGGAGGGCGACATTGCGGGAGCTTACGGGTGTGCGGAAAGACGGCTTTCGATGAGAGAGGAAATGAACAGGTAAAATCTGTTTACGTCATCTGAATTCCGTGCCGATATATTTCGGACATTCCTCCGGAGAATACTTCCAGCTTTCAATGCTGTCCGAGCAAATAAAATATTCGGGAGGGTAAAGCTCGCGGTCGCACCGGCAGGCGTCGATTAAAACGAGCTTTATTTTCATTTTTTCGGGGATTATATTTTTTATGTAAACGGTTGCCCTGTCGCCGATGCGGACGTTTTCCGAATATTCGGCAAGCCCCGCAAGGTTCGGCGTCAGTTCTATGAAAATTCCGTACGGTTCGATACTGCGGACAATGCCTGAAACCGTCTGTCCGGCGCAGAATTTTCCGGCATTTTCGCGCCACGTTCCGAGAAGTTCCTTGTGCGTGACGGAAATGCGCATAAGACTTCGGTCGACGGCTTTCACGGCGGTTTTGATAAACATTCCGGAATAAAATCTGTCACGCGGATGAGATATGCGCGAAACGGAAATGCAATCTATGGAAAGAAGTGAGATTATCCCGCAGCCGACGTCGACAAACGCCCCGAATGGTTCGAGATGAGTAACGCGCGCGTCGATTATTTCTCCCGGAGAAAGCAGCATAAGAAAATTTTCAAGGCAGTCGCGCTGGGCTTCCTTTCTTGAAAGGACGGCGACGGTCTCTCCCATGCGCTTTTCAAATCCGCAGACCTTGAAGCATACCGTCTTTCCGACTCTCGTTATCGCCGCTATGTCCTTTACGGGGGAGCCGTCCGGATTGAAGGCAACATCCTCCTTTTTTATGATTCCGCGCATACAGCCGAGGTCAACATAAAGCGACATCGCCTCATCGCAGACGGTTGCTCTTGCCTCGATAATCTGTCCCTTTGCCATCGCTTTTTCAAGTGCCGATACGGTATAAAGTCCTTCTGTGCCGCCGAGAGAAAACCCCTCGGGCTTATAGATTTTCCTTGACATTTTTGGTTGTCCTCCGTTTTTGTTTTTGTTTAATCTTTATGCGGAGGAGGCTGTTATTATGTTGAATGCGGATAAAAATCTCCCTCTGCGTATGCAAAGGGAGATTTTTTCAATAATTGTTCAGTCTGTTTGAAAATATGACGGCAACAGGATTTTTCAGATGGTTTTC
This sequence comes from Eubacteriales bacterium, assembly GCA_018383975.1. GTDB lineage: Bacteria > Bacillota > Clostridia > Oscillospirales > CAG-272 > CAG-841. The sequence goes on from JAHAZT010000011.1 coordinate 21,512, forward strand.
AAGGTCGAGCGTGCTTATTATCAATTTGCCTTTGCCGTATTTTATTTCGCCGCAGACGAGAGCGGGGAAGAGGGGCTTGCCCCACGCGCTTCCGGAAAGCGTGTTGCCGGAGGTGAGAACCGGAATAAAGCCGTCGCCGGTAAAGGTCGTGCGGATGAGCGGGGTTATCATATCGGCTTGTTCGTCATACCAGAAGGAGAAATCGTCCTTTTCAAAGTCGCGGACGAGCGGGTGAGACGTGTTTCCGGAAACGAAGTGAAGCGGTCTCATTCCGCAGTTTTTCACTCTGAAAGAAATATCGCCTATCCTGTATTCGCCTGCGGGAAGTGATTGTATTATAACGGTTTTGCCTTCGTTCAAAGCGGAAAGCACGCCGTCCGTTCCGCCATTGAGACCGTCCGAACCGTCTATCATAACGGCGGAGCCGCCGCGCGCTTTTTCCATCGGGAAAAATTCAAGAGTTTCCTCGGCATAATGGACGGCTTTGCCGCTGCCGTCTCTTAAAATCGCGCGGAGGATATATTTTTCGCGCTTTGTGACGGTCGGCACGCCGAAGGTCGCCTTACCCTGCAAAAACACGTCGTTTTCGCCGAAAAATGCAGTCACCGCCGACTTTTTTGCAAGTTTGCCGTCCGGACGGATAAGCTCAATATCAATCGTGTGACCGTCGAACGATTTGTGCGTATCGTTGCAGACGAAAATCTCAATCTCCGCTTTTTCTCCGGAGAAAAACGTTTTTCTGTCCGTCCGCAGCGACACCGCAAGCGGGGTCAGACTGTCCATATAAGCATAGAAAGCGGGCTTCGGATTGCGCTCACAGTCGACAATTGCCTTCATCCAGCCGGAAGGCCATGCGTCGATAAAAAGATGTATCGCAAACGACGTCATCAGCGGATTGCGGCGGAACGCCCCGGCCTGAAGTCTGGTCGCCCTTTCCTGCCATCTCCGGCTTTCGTCGACCCAGCCTTCAAGGCTGTTTTGCGTATCATAAAAGAAATAATGCATATTGCCGGTCTGTGCACCGACGATTGCCGAAGGCGACCAATTCTTTTCTTCCTCATCGCTCTGCGGAAGCCATTCCTTCGGATATCGCCTGCGCATAAGCGAAACGGGGTCGAGCCCTTCTGCGCCGAATTCTCCGCATCCGCAGTACCATCCGTCCTTTATTCCGATCCAGTTGCCCCTGTAAAGCTCGCCCATGTCAATTCCGTGGCCGTTATACCACGTGCAGTAGCAATGATTGTCGGGAAAAGAGCTGTCCGGCGGGTCATAATCTCCGTCGATGTGTTTTATCGCCCTGTCGGGATTGAGCATACGGACGGCATCGTCACACGCGCGGAAAACCGAATCCTGCTCGGCGCGGACAAAATGACGGAACGGATTATCGTTTCCGTTTGCCATAGGCTCGTTTATATATGAAACGAGAACGCACGACGGATGCGGGCGTATCAGCTTTTCCATCTCCTCGCACTGACGGATTATCTCTGCAAATTTTGTCCGTCGTATGACGGAAAACAGAGGGAAATCGGTCTGAAGCATAAGCCCGATTCTGTCACAAAGGTCATATATTTCTTCATAAACGGGACGCTGCGTTATGCGCAGAAAGTTCATATTGCATGCTTTTGCCATAAGCATATCATAAAGCAACTGCTCATAATCCCCTTTGAAAACGTCCTGCTGTTCAAAGCCCATTGTGTTTGCGCCGCGCAGACGGACGCTTTCGCCGTTCAGATAAAACATGCCCTTCGGCTTGCCCTCCTCGTCGATTACAAACGTTCTCATTCCGAAAGATTTTTCCGCCGAATCGGTTTTTCTTCCTTTTATATATAGAGAGACCTGCGCCGTGTACAGATACGGCTCGTCCTGCGTCCAGCGACGGAAGCGCGGCAGCTTTATTCTGAATCTGACGGTATTGTCGCCGTGATAAAACTTCGGGAAGATGACGGGGTGATCCTCGTCCGTCTGCCTGCCTACGTCGGATTCCGCCATAACATTTCCGTTTGCCGCGCGATGAAACGTCTGCGGACGGTAGAGTTTGTTTTCCGTGACTTTATCCGCAAAGTTTTCCCCGTAAACCGAATACGAAAGGGAGATATCGTCCTCGCCGTCATAGTCACAGCGGTAAATATCCGTCCATATTTCAATTTCGGAGGTATCGGGCACAGGACGGACAAAAACGTCGGATATGAACGTTCGCGGGCGTTCTTCAAGATAAACCCTGCCGCAGATACCCATTCCCGCGGGACAGTGATGCCAGCCTTCGGCGGGGTCGTCGTAGCCGAGACCCGTTGCGGCATAGAGCTTGTCACCCTCGCAATGAATATAATCCGCGGATCGGGGACTGTCGCCGCCGTATTTGAAATCGTTTTTGACGGTGACGAGAAGTGTGTTTTCTCCATTGCGTACAAGCTCCGAAATATCGAATTCAAATGGAGAGAAAAAGCCCTCATGCGTGCCGGCGAGAGTGCCGTTTATATAAACCTCGGTTATGTAGTCCGAGCAGGCGAAATGCAGAAAGAGCGACCTTTCATCGGGCATGGCGACGGAGAAGGTTGTTTTGTAATACGCCGTCGCACAGCCGACGGGACCGCCGTAATGCGGAAGCGTTACGTTTTCCCATTCGCCGGATGAGACGACCGAGAAAAAGTCGCGCCTGTCATCGGACGTCGCCATGCGGAAATCAAATGCGTTTATCTCTGTCCGTTTTCTGTCATTTATAAGAGCGGGCGAGCATTTTTTCATAAAAGGAGCGTATTTTTCCCGCAGCGACCCGATGAGTGCGTCAAGCGATTGCTTTTCGGTTATTTTTTTATAAACATCACCGGCAGAGCCGACCGCATCGGCAAGGGGAAAGCGTATGCCGTTGTCGGCTATGGGCTTGGGCCGCACGAGCGGCTCGCGGAATTTCGTATCCTCCGCGGCGATTGATGCAAAACGGTCTGACATTGAATATCCTCCGATAAGTTGGTGCTATAATGATTATGACATAAACAGCGGATAAAATCAATCCCTTTCGGCTTTTCGCTTCGTTGACAAACGGGGGAACGGGTGGTATAATTGAAATAATCGGCGAACAAAAAGGAGGCAAGGCTATGATATGGGGAAAATTTGATGACGAACGTCGTATGCAGGACAAAAAGGCATACACCCTTTTGAGAAAAACCCTTTATGCGGACAATCCGGATGAATGTCCGGATTATCTGTGTGTGGAAATCGACGATCAGAGCAAATGCGATTATCCGAAAGAATACAGCACTGACCTGAAAATATTCAAAACGCTTTTCGCATCGGACGATCCGGACATAAGAACGGCATTGTGGAACGCGGTAAACACTTGTGCCGGCACCGATCTTACTCCGAGTGACGACCTTTCCGATGAGGAATACGCCTTTTTGAAGTCGCGCTATGAAGCAAAAGCGGGAATCAGATACAATTCAAACATAAATCCTCCGATCGCGACGGAAAGACTTGTCCTCCGTCCGATATGCGAAGACGACCAAAAACTGTTTTCGTATCATTATATGCATGACGGTGATTTTTATATTTGCGCAGGCGAGGAGCCGACGGCGGAAAACATAGAAAAATCGGCGGAGAGATTCGGAAATTTGTATTTCACCGTGGAAAACAGGAAAACCGGCGAGGTTATCGGAAATCTGGGAATGAAATTGCATGCAAAAACGCCGACGGCAGAGCTGGAATATTATATTTTCAAGGAACATCGTCGCAACGGATATTGCAGGGAAGCTGTGCTTGCACTTGCGGAAAAGGCTTTTCGTGGAGAGCTTGCCGTTCCCGAATATACAGTGCGCGACGATGTGTATGAAAGAAAAAATGTACGTATAGACGTAATAAGAGCAATGGTGCCGGAGATAAACGAGCCTTCGCTGAATACTGTTCGCAGCTGCGGATTTATTCACGAAGGAACACTCCACAGGGCGTTTGCCGCCGGAAACAATTATTACGTAAACGAAGAAGTGTTTTATAAAACGGGGGACTGATGTTCTGCGTAAAGTGAAAGGAGGCGGAGCGATGAAAAAGAAAATGCTTATAGTCGGTATAACGATGTCTGCCGGAGGGAGCGAAAAATCGTTTCTTTCTTTTGCGGACCATATCGACTATGAAAAATGGGACGTCACGCTCCTGCTTGCGGAGAAAAATGGAGCGTTGCTTTCGCTTGTTCCTCCGCAGATAAAAATCGAAACGATGCCAGATGGCGAAATCATGGAGATAAACGCCGCAAACGCAAAGAAAATCCTCATTAAAAAATACGTTGCGAAAAACCCGATAAGAATATTTCCTCTCGCCGTAAACAGCATAAAAACAGCCGTTGCAAAGGGCGATAAAAAGGTCTACGCAAAAAACAGACTCTGGCTTTCGGCTATGAAAACGATGAAAAGTCATCCCGGCGAATACGACCTGGCGATTGCTTACTGGGGCGACCGCACAATGTTTTACATCGTCGACAAGGTTTGCGCGAAGAAAAAAATTGCCTGGCTCCATTTTGACTATCGTCATCCGCCCCGCGAGGACGCACTCTATGAAAAATATTTTATGAGGTGCGATAAGGTTGTGACGGTTTCGGGCGAGATAGAAAGGTCGCTTGCGGAGGCACTGCCTGCCGTAAGAGAAAAAATCGTTACTATGGAAAACATAGTCGATGCGGAGCAGATAAAGCGGCTTGCAAAGCTCGGAAACGGATATGCGGACGGATTTGACGGCATAAGAATACTGACAGTCGGCAGAATCTGCGAGCAAAAGGGCTACGATATTGCACTCCCCGCGCTTGCAAGACTGAAAAAGGAAGGCTTTGAGTTCCGCTGGTATGCGCTCGGAGAAAACGGCGGGGAATATGCGGAGAAAATACGTCATATGGCGCACGAATTCGGAATGGATGACGATTTTGTTATGCTCGGAACAACCGAAAATCCTTACGGATATATAAAGGAATGTGACGTTTATTTTCAGCCGTCGCGCCACGAGGGGAAGACAATTGCCGTCGAGGAAGCGAAAATTCTTTGCCGACCGATATTGATTACCGACTATCGGACGGCGTCCGAACAGCTTTCCGGCGGCGAGCTCGGGCTGATTTGCGGGATTTCCGAAGAAAAAATAGAAGATGCCATGCGGAAAATGCTTTCCGATGCGTCTTTGAGGGCTCATTTTTCGGAAAAACTCGGCAAAATGACGCATATTCGTGACATCGGAGCCGAGATAAAAGCGATTACAGAATAAAAGTTTCGTTGAGAGTGGGAAAGGGGACAAAAAAATTCAAAAAAACTGAAAAAAAGTATTGACAATCAGCAAG